>NZ_DIGW01000011.1:251257-733084 GCF_002419845.1 Clostridium sp. UBA5712
CTTGTGGGCCTGTTGGTCCTTGTAATCCCATGTAACCTCTTGGACCTTGTGGGCCTGTTGGTCCTTGAGCTCCAGTTGAACCTGTTGCTCCTATTGGACCTGTTGGTCCTTGTGCACCTGTCGCACCTGTTGCTCCTTGTGGGCCTGTTGGTCCTTGTAATCCCATGTAACCTCTTGGGCCTTGTGGGCCTGTTGGACCTTGTGGTCCCATGCATCCTCTTGGACCTTGTGGTCCTGTTGGGCCTTGCGGTCCAATGCATCCTCTTGGACCTTGTGGTCCTGTTGGCCCTTGCGATCCCATGCATCCTCTTGGACCTTGTGGTCCTGTTGGGCCTTGCGGTCCAATGCATCCTCTTGGACCTTGTGGTCCTGTTGGACCAATACAGCAGCAACACTGTTGTTGACATTGGTTGTAATAAGGACATTGTGAGCAATTATATTGATACTCTGGGCAATAGCTTGAATCATTACTATAATCACTATTGTCTACATTTAAACCTTGGTTTGTATAATTTATTTGATTGATGTTTTCACCATTATAATATTCTGACATAAATGATTTCCCCCTATTATCTATATGAAATTTTATTTCTATTAGATTCATTATTATTATACTCACCTATAATAATAAATGTTCATAAAAAACAATAAGGTACTAGGGGATTTATTTCCCTCAGTACCTATCTTTAAATTATATTTTTTACATTTATATTAACTCAAGTTTAATTCCATTCTTCTATTTCTTACTGTCATTCCCAATGATTCATAGAATTTAATAGCATCTTTATTAAACTCCCATACAATCAACTGTAAAGATAAAGCTCCTTCTGATTTTGCATAACTTACAACATAATCAAAAAGTAATCTTCCAATACCATTCTTTTGCTTACTAGCTTTAACACAAAAATCATCTATATAAGCAAATGTCATTGGTCTAAGTATCTGAATACTTCTATGGGCCATAATTTTCACAATGCTATATGCTACTAACTCTTTATTATTAAGATCTTCTACTACAAATACCTTTGTGTCACTGGTGCTTAATAACTCATAAAAATCTTCTTTTATCAAAGGAGTATCAGTATTCACATAAACATCTGGTCTATTTTCAACATGTAAATTATGTACTTCTTTAACAAGATTATTGATCTCAATATAATCGCTTATAATTGCTTCTCTTACATGCAAATTCATAAAAATCTCCCCTCTTTATCCTTGTCTTCTAAATTAGAATTTGATTTAATTTATCTATAATTTGAGTTCATTATCCCCAATCATCTTTTATTGTATTTATGCACTTAAATCCATTATTCAAATACAATTCAGTAGCTTTACTATTCAAGTCTGCAACATATAAAATAATTTGCTTGACTCCAGATTTTTGTAAATAATTAATAGCAAAAAATAATAATTTCTTTCCATATCCTTGATTTTGATACTTTTCCTTCACAAACAAATGGTCTATAACATTTTCATTTATTTCAACAGAACCTATCATTTCTTTTTTTATAAACAAAATAAAACAGAAGAATTCTTTTTTATCATTTCCTCTCTAGTATAAAATGAATCTGGATCTAGATTTGTAGCTATACTCAAACTACGAAAACAATCACAACAAATGCTTCGGTAATCATTGTAATATTCATCACTATAATTAACTACATCTATGTCCAAATTCACTTTTTCACCATAATATTGCATTTCATGTACAATAACTTCAGCCATTTTATACTTCCACTCTTTCTTCCCATGAACAGCTTCTTAGTAAGAAACTACTATCCTACCATAGAAATTTCTAATAAAATTTAACTATAGACTATAATCGTAATCTATACTTCTTAACGATAAATAAAATGCTTTATTTCCTTTGAATTATTTAATGTTAATACTTCTGCAACTCGATAACTAAAAACAAAGTCATTAGTTTTGAACAATATATCTTGATTCATTAAGGTGCTCCTCCCAATAATATTAAATATTGTTAAATCTAAGTATTACTTCATCATATATTTGTCCAATTTCCTTCCTTTGCTTTATAGCTTCTAAAAAATAACCTTCATCATACAGTTGTTTTCCCAGCAAAACGCCTTTTCTACAATAGGTTCTCCATGAGTTCAATACTTCTTCTAATCTCTTATGATTTCTTGAATACTCATAAGCAGATTGTAGACAAATATGAAATAACTCTAATTCATCATCTTCTTTATATATAAATATTTTTTTGCTTTTTATATAATCCATATTATAATTTAATTCCGTTGAACCAGCAAAACCATCCCTTGCTGCATACCTCAAATTTCTTATTCCCATCATCACCATGGTCCCAAAACACATAGGACAAGGTTCCATAGTTGTATATAAGGTATATTTCTTTATATCGGGATGTTCCTTTTCTTTTAAATTTATCATAGCAGTCATTTCAGCATGAGCCATATTACTTCCTACCAACGGATTGTTAATAGAATCATCAAAGATTCTATTTCTTCCTCTTGATATGATATTGCCTTCTTCATTAACTATAACAGCTCCTATAGGAATAGTATTCCTTTTAAAAGATTCCCAAGCTAATGAAAAAGCCTCTTGCCAAATATTATCTAACTCCATCCACATTTAAATCTCCTCCTTTAAAATTATTATAATATTTATCAATCATCATCCTATGACTATTTGGTATATTGTTAGGTAATTGTTCATAACTAAAAAATTTCAATTCCTTGGTTTCAAAATCATCTATATTTAATACTCCACTAAAACTTTTAGTAAAATATCCAACAGTTATAAAGTATGCTTTATCGCCATTAGGTAAGTCCATATAGCATTTTTCTCCTGATGTAGTTCCTAGTAGCCTTAGCCCCTTAATATCTAATCCTGTCTCTTCTTTTGATTCTCTAATAGCAGTTTCTTCAAGGGATTCTCCTAATTCTGTAATTCCTCCAACTAGTCCCCACTTATATGGAAATGTTCCCCTTCTTTGAAGCAAAATTTGATTATTTTTGTTGATTATTAAAATATTTACCCCTGTTAAATTTATTGCATCATGTCCAACTCTATCACGTATGTATTCTACGTAATTCATATTCTCAAATTTGCTCCTCCTATTAATTATTTCAAGAATCTGACTTACTATAGCCTCTACTGGTAAGGAACCATCTATTACAAAATCAGAGTTTGGTTTAATTGAATTCAACGCTTCTAAATAACCTAATCTTCCACGTGATAAATAAACATCTAAATCTTGCCTTATACTTTCAAAAGAAAATTCTTTAAAATCTCTCAATATACGCCTAGCCATGGCAATATCCAGAGATATATCAATAAATACTGTCAAATCTATATATTTACTCATTTCATTGTGTTTGTAAGCAAATGGATAATCAAGTATTATGTAGTCTAATGATTCTATAGAATTAGAAAGCAAAGAATTTAAATCATTAATTAAAGGTGTAAAGTTCCATTCATTATAATCTGAACCTCTCTCAACCCACTCACATATATCTTCAGGACCATTAAATTCATAATCGTCAAAGTATAATGCTTTAGAATTATGTAATTTTTTGTTTAATACTGTTGTAACAGTAGTCTTTCCACCACCTGATACTGCTGCTATAGCAATAACTAACGTCTTCTTAGCATCCATTTTAATCCTCCAGTTCTTAATTTATATTTCAGATATACTTTTATTATCTTGTTATAATTTAATCCATTCAACTATATATTTGCTAAAAAGTTTATATTTATCTTTTTATATAATTTTACTCCACAGTTTCAATATTACTGGTATTACATATTATAAAATAAAACTTTCAAATTTCTTGGAATTGCTTCATACCATTGCTCAATCCCTAGCATATACACTTTCGATTTAAAGCCTGCTGAAAAAGAATCAATGGATTTTCATTCTAATAACATATTAGTTTCTTCTTCTGTAAAAAACATATCCTCATTAATTTTCTCTTTTTCCTCTGAATTCATTTGACAAATATGCTGACAGGCTAGACAATCATATAAGGTGTTATGGGCAGTTATAGGAATCCTAATATACACTTACGAAACAAGCCCTAAATATCTTTGATATAGTTTCAAATGGTATTACTTGATTATCAAATATTTGTAGCGCGCCTTTTGGTGTAATTTTATATTCTAATAACTCATCTTTATATTGAAATACTTTATCTACAAAAATATTTATATGATCATTGAATACGCGAATAACAATAGTTGTTCTATCTATATAGAAACATGGAACTTTAGTCCACATTTTTTCCTTTATATCAGGAACTATATCGTGAATTATATTTCTAATGGACTCCAATCGTTTTTCTTTTTCCACTCCATAACTTGCAAAATAATCTGAAACTTCTTTACATTTAATCCCCATAATTTCCTCCCACTTTTATACTTAATAATTTAACTATAGAGTATACTCACACTGTCAAAGTAATTTTTCATATAATCTAAACCAATTTAACCCATAGTTTCCAAGCCCTAAGTCAACGGTATCAATATATTTAAAACCACATTTTTCATATAGCTTAATTGCAGGTATATTACCTTCATAGACATCCAATCTAATTGATTTAACCTGTGACTTAATACTATGCTCAATAGCAAAATCCATTAACGCTTTACCTACACCACATTTCAAAAACTTTGGTTGTACTACAAATGTATATACTACAAAAACATCTGAATAATCAGACTTAAATCCCCATTCTGCATTATAATATGCAGGTTCAGGCTCATGGCTTAAAATAATAGAACCAACTATTTTATTATTATGCTTTGCTACATAAAGATTTCCATGTTTAACTCCATCAATTGCATTTTGCCGTACAGGATATATCCCTTTTTTCCATCCAGGATAGTTTACTCCTTCTGCTAAATGGTCATTTAAATCGTTATAAAGCTGTTCTAACTCATCAAAATCATCAGCTTGTCCTAGTTCAAAAACTATATCCATATATGTAGTCCTCCAATCAACATAACTTCTCTATTAAATTTCTTTTTAATTATCAAAATGGAAAGGTTGCGAATTAACACAACCTTGCATTATATTCATTTCACAAAAATTAATCCCCGTTACTCAAAAAATTTAAGTATACTACCATCAATAGTGGTAACCTCACAGGTTTTTCCTCCCCATGGCTCCGTTACAATCTCTGTTATTTGATTCCATCCATTCTTCTTGACAAATTCATATAATTGTTCTATACCTTGCACAAGCATGAATCCAACCATTATTTAAAGTGCATCTCTCTTAAACATATGAATTCCTGTGAAGGGCGCAATATGCAACACTTCTATTTCTATAGGTATGTTGCTTACACAACCATAAGTACCAATGCCATCTTCATCTCTTGCATCAATTTGTCCATACCATCCAAGTACTTCTTTAAACCATTTTAACGTTTTATCCATATCTTGGGTGTAATATACCGCTCCTGTTTCTTTTACAACATAGCCTCTTTCACTAAAATCACTCATAATTACTTTTCCTCCTGATAAATTTGATTTTACAGATATACGGGAGAATGTTTTTAAATTACTCCTCTTCTTTCTTGCTATGGATGGAGTTATCCCATGAAATCTGGAGAATGCTCTTGTAAAACTCTCATTAGTTTGATAACCATACTTTATGGCAATATCTAAAATACTGCTTTCTTCCCTCAAAAGTTCATACCCAGCTAATGTCAGTCTACGGTTTCTGATATACTCTCCTAAGGTGCAATCACACAATATTGTAAATATCCGTTGAAAATTAAAACTTGATGTGTATATCTTTGCAGCTAATATGTCAGCATCTAGTTCTGACTCAATGTTATCTTCAATAAAGTCAATTGTGTTTTGAATACTCTCTATCCAGTCCACATTCTCACCTCCCTACAATTCTTATCATACTAAAATACAATTTATCATTCTTGACATTTTATGCATAAATTTGTTCGGATATTCTGATCGCCTTTTAGTTAAGCGAAGCACGCGCATAGTATATTAATGTTTAGATATAAATGCCATTTAATGGTTAGATAGTACAATTCCCTTGCGTACAGTTAAATAGATTTTTACATACCTTAAATATTACTCATATATATCCATATATTAATAAATTTTTTTCTATTTTAAAATTAATTATTATAAGTATTTAGTAACCAGCCATCTTCATTAATTCCAATAAATTCTCTGTTATATTTGTTTTTAAATCACCATATTTTTCATCTGAATATTCATACTGACTACCATATCTTTGTTCCTTTGGATAAAAATAAGATGGTCTGCACTTATTCTCTTCAGGTTCCCAATCATAACGAGCTTCAATATGCGCATGTAAATAGTGATCTAAATTCATCAAAATAGAGTAATTAATTCTTAATGGATTACATGCTTTTATAATAGCGTCTCCTATTAATGTCATATCAGTTAAATATTGAGTTCTTTCCTCTAGAGATAATTCATTTAATGAACTCGCTCTCGGATATCCAAGAAGAACACAATATCCAGGCAGAAATTGATTATCTCCTATAACAGCAAAGCCACTTTTCATTCTTACCATTACTGTAGGATTTTCACCTCTCTCTGCAGAACCAATCCTATCATTTTTCCAGCTATTCATAATATATTTCCTCCAAACATTATTTTTTAACAGGTTTTTACTTATATTGTTTTTTCTTTATCCATTTTTAAATCTATCTAAAACTTTATATTCTACTGATTATTTATTCTATTAAGTATTATTTCTCTATGCCTTGATATTTCCTCATATATTTCTTCTCCATATAGTATTCGTCCATGTCCTGGAACAAGAATTTCAGGTTTTAAATCTTCAATTAATTCTAATGTTTTTAGCCAATCAATCCATAATTCTTTATTTCCAAAAGCTAATGTAGGTAAAAAATCTGAATATATAGTGTCAGCAACATATATAACCTTGTCCATTGGTTCATAGACCATTATATTCTTATCTGTATGCCCATTGGCTATATATATTTTAAGATTAACACCTTCAATTTCTAATTCTGTATCTCCCTTAATTTTTATATCTGTTTCAAAAGACTTAACCCCTTCAAAATATAAATAAGCCTCTTTATTTTTTCTTCTTCTTTCAATTGTAATTTCATTATTGCATTCCTCTATATAACTATCTATCTCCTCTTGTTTTAGACTTACTCCCTCACGGGCTAATATTTTTACTCCTTTAGATTCGAAAAAAGAATTACCAAATATATGATCATAATGACCTTCTAAGTTAATAAGATAGGATACTTTATTCTCTGGAGCAACCGCGTTAGCGTATCCTAAAATAGTTTGAGCTGACTCTTTATTAAATCCAGAATCAATAATAACAGTCTCCTTTTCTCCTATAATAAACCCTGCATTAACAGAAAAACAATCAGCATGAGATAAACCTGTTAGACAATAACATTTATTAGATAGTTTCATATTTTTCCTCCATACTATTTTAATATAATCATTTTAACCAACTTTTTATAATAGTAATTTCAAATAAAATTTAATAGATTAATTATAAATTACGCTCTTTTCTACTTTATACCTTTAACAACAAACTCATGTGCACGTTCTTTTATAAAACCTACCTTTTCATATAAAAACCTTGCTGAATTTCCTTCAACTACCCAAAGTGCTACTGTTGTATATCCTTTATCTAACAATCTATTAACAGCATAGCTTAACAATGTTTTTCCATACCCTTTATGCTGATGCTCTACTACTACTGCAAGTGAATCTATTTCATTAGCTTCAAGTCTAACAGCTGCTACTATTTCATCATTTTTACGTAACAAAAATATATTTTCTGCATTTTCTTTATACTGATTTCTTTCTTCCTCACTTGGTAGGCTCAATGTAGAATCTAAACCCACAGATAAACGCATTTTATGAAATGATTCACTGAAAACTTTTTGACATTCATGATAATACTTATCTTCATAATTTATAATTTCATCATTATCTACCGCCAATTTACTGCCATTATAAGTCATAAAATTAGATGTAAACCAATAGTTATACCCATTTTTATACAAAAATGTTTTTTCAACATCACTAACTCTAAAATCACAAACTATTTCCTCAACTCCAACATTTCTCATTGTATCCTCTAAGTACTTTAACAAGGCAGCTCCTATACCTTTTTTTCTTTTTGATGGTTTCACATATAAAGTCATACTAGCCTTTTTACTTACTTCAGTAAATACACCTACCCCAACCACTTCATATTCAACTACAACAATTCTCCCATGCTGAGGCCATCTATTTAAGCAGCTAATAACATCGTTTCTTACAAAATCATCATCTGAAATAAGCTCATTTACTTCATCTTTATATTCATACTTATACTCTTTAATACATAAGTTCATAATTAAATACATCCTCCAAAACATTTATCATAAAGATATTTCTACTATATATCCATTTCTATTCTGCTATTCTTCATTTAAATCCCAATAATTCCTTTATTTTAATAGCATCTTTTTACCATCTTTTATATATACGCTAAAAACTTTAATATTCCTCTTTTTATAAAGTTATACTTTATTTTACATGGATATCTATTTATCTTATGCGCAAATCAAACAAATTTAAACAAAAATAAACTTCAGAAGAGCATTATCTCCTCTGAAGTTTATTTACTTATGTTTACTATTAAATTAAACTTTATAAAACTAAGACTTTCCTAACCAAGTTATAATCCCTTAGATTCACAGCATTTTTTATACTTTTTACCACTACCACATGGGCAAGGATCGTTTCTTCCAACTCTTACCTTTTCTATGTTAACTCTATTAGAATTATTTTTCTCTGCTTCTGTATACCCATTATATTTCCAAGCTGGGATTTTCCTACAAACATCATCTATTGCATTAATTATTTCACTTTCCAAAAATTCTGGTACAGATAGATGATCAAGAGCCTTCTTAATTAGTTCTTCTTTACCTTCTAATTGATATGTTTCATATGTAAACTCCAGTAATTGTTCTATACCATCTCCTGGTATATCATAGTTATCCTTAATAACTTTTATAAATTTTTTATAGTTATTTTTATCACCTATGTAATCTCTTCTACTAGCCTTAAGCAACTCTGTTTTTGTAAGTTGTTTGTAGTCATATGTTAATCCTTGTAATTTTAGAGCTTCCAACTCCTGTATATCACATAAAAAACCATTTAACCCAAAACTATCTTCATAGATATACTCAGCACAAGTTTTTTCTCCCATAGCTAAAATTTTCTCTACTTCTTCTAAGGGTAAATCTATCTTTGCATCCTCAGGTAATCTTTCCATAAATTCTTTTGCAGCGATCCCACCATAATAGTAAAGCATACCTCTAAATAACTTTATTATTTCATCATTCTTCTCTATAGACTTCTTGTCTATTTGCGGTATAACTTTAAGAAACTGCTCTGGTGCACAAAGATATAATTTATCATCACTTTCAGCAATATATAACATTCCCATTTCTTGCATAAATATAGAGTTTTCGGACTCATCCATATGTCCACTTATAGGAATAATTCCATTATTTTTTAGTATTTTTTGTAAAGAAATATAACAATCACTATCTACATATTTCAATACTTTTAAGATTGCATCTTCATAATTAATGGCAATTTTATCAATCAAATCATCTTTTTTATCAGCTGACTTATATTCAATGTTTAATTCATTCATTATCTCTTTTAAAGTATCCTTGGTTTCCACTTTTAGAAGTTCCTTTAAATCTTTAGAACACTCTCTTTTCAATGCACTCTTAGCTGTCCTTTGAATTCTTTTAAGGATAATTTCATCTACTAACCCTGCAATTTCAGTATCTACATCTTCTAAATATTTTTCATTCTTTAAGTCATTAGCTTCTTGTTCTAGGATGTTTGTTTCATTAGTAGTTTCATCCGTAACTTGTTTTTCACAGAAATAAGATTTTTCTTTCATTGTTCCCTCCTGATTTATCTTTATGTTTCAAAAACTATTGTACTATAATTATTTATTAATTTCTATTGAAGTAAAATAGTTAATTCCTTATTTAATAAATTATAACATAAGACAATGATACTTTTAATATCATTGTCTTATGTTATAATATTAAGTCATCTTTTCCTAGTTATATACAAAGAAAACTTAAAGAACCCACTTACATATCCTTCATTATTATTTATAACCTCTTCAATTTCACTATCCATCTTTTTAATGATTTCCTCATCTAATCCATCAATAATAGAAGCAAATGCTGGCATTGATTTTGTAGCCTTTAAATAACTGCCTTGAATTATTTCTTACTTCTTGTGTATATTCTATTTTTTCAACTAAATCAAACAACTCAGATGCTTCTATTTCTGCCTTTCTTTCATCATTGGTTGATATTCCATCATGTACACGTCTTTCAGGTTTTCTATTGTCAGTAAAGTAATTAGAAATGTACTTTTTAACAATACGTTCAACCTTTCTTTCTATTTCTTTTGTTCTAGGAAATTCATCATCACATGGATTATACCAAAATAAAACAAGATAGCCATTCTCCTTTAAAAGTTCATGACATTTTTTATATTTAATATTTTTATCTAGCCAATGAAATGCCTGAGCACAAAAAATCATGTCATATTTTTCATTATTAGAACAATTCCATTCCTCAAAAGATACTACATCAACTGAAACATTGGGGTAGTCTCTGCACTTATCTCTTAGAATTTCTGCCATATCTTCCCCTAATTCTATTCCATGAACTCTAAAGCCTTTATCTGCAAATTGTATAGTTGCTTTTCCAGTTCCTGATCCAATTTCAAGTAGCCTATCATTGAATTTTAAATCAGTCTTTGAGATTACATCTTGAATTAATTTTTCTGGGTAAGAAGGTCTTATCTCTTCGTATATATCAGCAATACCTTTATAGGGTTCTATTTTATTCATTACATTTAACCTCCTTAATATTCACTATATATGTACTAATAACTCCATATATCCTAAATAATATTAAATTAAATGCTTTCATATGTGACAATATGTTCAACAGTATCACTAATACATGTTAGTTTCTCTGCAAAGAAGCTAGGAAAAGCTAAATAATCCCTCAATTTTTCAATAGGTAGCCAATGCATATATTCACGACCACCTAGGGAATAACTATTGCTATTGAGTTCTTGACTTTCTCTTGGCTTCATTAAAAAGTAAAAGGTTATTTCATGACATTTTAACCCTTCTAATGATCCAGTACCATGAAAAAAGTTCTCATGAATAAAGGCTAATCTTTCAATCTCATATTCTACGCCTGTTTCTTCAAAAACCTCTCTTCTTACTGCATCTTCTGCTTTTTCCCCAAGATGCACACCTCCCCCAATGGAGTAATAATAATCATCTACTTCGTTTTTAGCAAAAAGTACATGTCCATTTTCTATAATAATTGCTGCTGCTCTATATCTAAACCATCCATCTTCTTTTTCAAATCCACAATCCATTTTAAACCTCCAATTAAAATTTATTTATCTTTTCCATCTAATTTCGTTTTTATATCATTAAGTTTTTCTATAATAATCATTGAGCATACTATTATTATTGCAGCTAAAATCCCTATTCCAGAATCTCCACCAAATAGCACTGTAACAAAATAGTATACTCATAATCCTATAAAACCATAGACTATATATAGCACGTTTATCCTTCTTTATATACTAGATAATACATTATAACCCATAAATTAATTATAAACCAATAAAAGTAAATATAAAATAAAAAATTCTTACTTCATTAACGCTTACCACTAAAACATGAAAACCGCCCGAAACCCGCATGAATAAAACAACTATTTAAATAGTTATATATTTTAATAGTTTCCTATATACCTATGTAAATAGTTTTCTATATACATATTTTCCCATTTTAATGAAAATCCAAATACATTCTTTAGTTTTATATATTATATTGCAGAAATTATTTTATAACATAAGTGTTTATAGAGTAGATTATGCTTCTTATATTTATAGTTGTATACAATAAATCTATTCAAATATGAATTGCAAAATTCTCAAATTCAAAGACTCCAGCGTCTTGATGCCGACAACCTTCTTTCTTAATTTTAGAGAATCCTTGATTAATTTCATCAACTAAATTAATACTAATATCTAAACTGTGGTGTCCTGGAAAAATTTTTTTAATATCTAGAGTACTGATTTTTTGAACTGATTGCATGAAATCAGTAGGATTTGTTGTAGGATAAAAGGCGTCTAAAGTTCCTTTGTAAATCAAGTCACTTGAAAATAAATATTCTCTTTTCTCCTCGTAAAAACACATATGTCCAGGAGAATGTCCAGGTGTATGAATTACTGTTAATTTTCTTTCTCCAATATGAATCTTTTCACCATCCCTTAAAAGAAAACCTGGATTTCCTTGAAATATTTCATAATTGTCTATATTAAAATCACATGGGAAATCACAAGGATATTTCATTAAATTATTCTTTACTACTTGAAGAGGAATGGGAAATTTTTTTGATATCCAATCTTCTTCATTTTCATGGATCCCATATTTTGAGAAATATTTATGACCACCTATGTGATCCCAATGAATATGAGTCGAAATCACCTCTATGGGTAAATCTGTTATTTGATCAATTATATTTTTTATATTTGCAATACCAAGTCCTGTATCAATTAAAACACATTTATCATTTCCAATTAATATGTAATTCTTTATCATATTTAAGATTGAATCCAAACCTTTTTATCAAAGCTAAAATACACTAGAGAACTGAATCAAATGTATTTTCCTTTATATTAGGTAATAAACTGTAAATTGATCTTCCGATTTTTTCCTCAAAATATTTTTTAATTTCAAAAGTTGACTTCCATCTTGGAATTGTATATTCGTTAACTCCTCCTCTTAATGCCATCTCTACAAGCCTTTTCTCAATTAAAACGAATCCACTTGGTAGTGCTAAATAATCACATAATTTTATTAATTTATCATAATCAGTGTCCTCTGTACGAGATAAAAACTCCTTAGCAAAATTATATTCTTCAATTGTACCGTCCCATTTACCTACAATAACAACTTCTTTATTATATTTAAATCCAGTATGGCTTATACAAGTTCTAGCTACTAAATCATATCCTTTCTTAACTACATAATTATATCCATCTACACCATGCCTCATACCATGTATGCCTTCTCTTCTTCCTATATCATGCAATAGCCCTAAAATATATGCTAATTCAGGATCTAAATCATCTGTCTGCTCTGCTATTAGTTTTGCTCCCTCAGCTACATTAATTGAATGCTCAACCCATTTACCTGGATTGAGTTTTTCAGCTTCTTCTAAAATCATTTTTGCTTCTTCTAATGTAGGTACACCTTTTTTATAACAATATTCCATACTTATCTCTCCTTATAAAAACTTTTTTCACCAAAAATAGAGTTACTAATAAACCTATAAATTGATTATACGACAATAAAAGTAGATTTAAAATAAATTTATCACATTTAATCCAGTATTTTGAAATATAATCTTCTTAATATTAACTATGGATTTACTCTACTCATATATTACATTTTATTATATCTTTAAGTAATAGTATATAAATGTTGTAAAATCAGTTACAATAACTTGGTCTTTGAAACTGAATAGAACCGTATTGGAAAATATGTTATACTATGTATATTAATTAAACAGAATCAATAAATAATTTTAATGCATTCTGAGTGAATAGGAGTAATTTAAAATGAATTCATGGAAAAAATACAAGCACCTTATCATCGTATTGGGTATACTTTTATGGATTTTAGCTAAACTTATTGGAATTCAGCAATGGGATAGTGCCATATTAATGATAACCATTCTATTGTGTAGTATTGATGATATTATTGAATATGCAAAAAAAAATGGCATTAAAAAATTTGCTATTTTGATTGGTGTATTTATAATTATATGCTTATTAACATCACTGATATTTATTAAAATATCCCTTAGCTTTCATTTATCACTAATTTCAAAAACAGTTATTATAATTTTAGGATTAGTCATTGATTTATTTATCATAGGTTATACAATGAAGAAATTAGGAACAACTATCTAATCTTTTAGAAAATTGAGCTATTGAAAACAACTAGCACTTAGCCATTAAACAATAAGAGCTGTCAGGGATGACAGCTCAATATAAATTTATACACATTTCTATTTACACTTGGTTTATTTAGCTAGAAGCTCCAAGAAAACGATGGTTGCTTTGGGTATGGCTGTGATTTAACAATTCTTGCAATACCTATATATTCATGTGTATAACACTGACATTTATATTTATAACTAGAATTTTTACAATTATTCTTATTGTACGTTTTTTCCTTAAACATGATAATCCCCCCTTTTCATTAATGAAAAATTTTTCTTGCCAATTACACAATATGAAAAATAGGTTAAAAAGTTACTATAATAATTAAATCAAATAAGAATTATTACTTATATGAGGAGGAATATAATGAAATTTTTGAGTTCATTAATAGTGGTTTCTGATATAGAAAAATCAAAGTTGTTTTATTATGAAGTGCTTGGATTAAAGGTTGTTGAGGATTTTGGTGCAAATGTGACTTTAACAGGAGGTATTGCATTACAAACAAAAGATTCGTGGTGTACTTTTATTCACAAAAAAGATAATGAAATTGTATTTGGAGGAAATGACACAGAATTATACTTTGAAGAAGATAATTTTGATTGCTTTATTCAAAGGCTTAATAACATGACAGATATTAATTATGTACATTCCATAGTAGAACATTCTTGGGGGCAGCGTGTTGTTCGATTTTACGACCCTGACAATCATATTATTGAAGTTGGTGAAAATATGATCATGGTTGTCAGAAGATTCTTGAATAATGGTTTATCAATTAAGGAAATTGCTATTAGAATGGATGTGCCAGTTGATTATGTGAACTTTTGCCTAAAGTAGATTATGACTATATTAAGTTGAGTTTAAGCTTTTTTCAAAGGTTCTTCAATAAATAAAAATACCGTATTATTCATAATGAATAAGCGGTATTCTTATTTCCAAATTTAAATAATTCAATATTAATATTTTCTTTCATATCATTTAGAATTTCATTATTTCTGTTCTAAATAAGTAAAAAAACTATTATTTTCTTAAAAATAAGTCTTTCCTCTTTAATCCATTTCCTTTAATAGATTGTCTCCATCCCATTTCTGCAGCAAACTTATAGGCAACCCTTGGAAAATTTGCTGTTATAAATATATTTTCTTCTGAGGTAGATTTTAAAATATTGTTTGCAATTTGGTTTATAGCTTTTTTTAAGTCTTTCTTAGGTCCATTACCAATAGGTACATTTTTTAAGGATGGGAGCATGCCGCCTGCACCAATTCCAAGCCCTTGTCCCCACTGAAGTCCTGCTTTTATACACCAATTTTCCATAATTTCAATGGCTAATTTATTCTGATGACCTTCATAAAATCCACAATTCACCAAAGAATAAACTTTAATCTCTTTTTCATTTACAGCTTGAAAATAATTTTCTAATTTTGTAAGACAACTTAGCAAATGAGATGGAATTCCATCTACATATAGAGGAAACGCAAATACTAAATCATCACATTCTACTAGATTCTCCATTTCCTTTATACTCAATTGTGGCTTTCTAAAGTGATATTCTATAATCGTATTATCTTGCTTACTTAAAAAAACTTTCAACTCTTGTAAGATGCAATCAGAGGCACTATCTTTAATTTTAGGGCTTCCATTAATAATAGCTATTTTCATAGTATCTCATCCTCCATTTTCTCAATGCTATTAACAAATGAAATACTACTAACATGACAATCCAAATTAATAGAATTTGCTTTCACCAATTTTTCACTAGTTTGTTTTTCTTTTTCAGTTATATTCTCACCATAAAACCAAACTCTCATATCTATATGATTTTTATATCTTCTTCGATGATGCATTTCTCCATTTCTTATTGCAAAATAGGGATGGATATAAGAAATGCTTCGGTCTAATACATTTTTTACGAAGGGACTAAATCCACCATAACAACATTTACTAATAAGAATGACCTCTTGACACTTTGACAAATACTCTCCCATATCACCATATTTATCTCGTATTATACAAGCTCCAGGTGTTTTTATCCAACAACCAAAACAACCAATGCAATGATGTATTGTACCATCATCTGAAATAATAATTGTATCATCTAATTGATTAGGAAATATCTTTTTAAACTCTTTATTTTCTAAGTCATGTATCAATAACTTCATTTTACAATGTTCCTTTCTTATAGTTTATAATATAACTTTCAATTATTGTATCCTCATATAAATAATCATCATTACAAGTTAAGTATTTCATATAAAATAGCATTAAAGAGACATCCCAATTGATGATTCTGTTTCTTCGTGAAACTCATATCCTACACTATTATAAACTGACAATGCTCTTTTGTTTGCACTCCAGACTTCTAGTCTTGATTCCTTGATATTTAAATCCTTTAACCCTTGAAAGGCTCTTATAATCAGATTTTTTCCAACACCTTGCTTTCTCCATTCTTTTGAAACAAATAAATCATCCACCCAACCATATTTATTGTTTAATCCATCTTCCTTTACGATAATAATAATATTACCTACAATTTCGCCCCTATGTTTAGCTGCTATACTGAACCATTGATTTTCTCTTCTTAATTCCTTTATATCCTCAATGGAATAGCCTCTAACAAATACTTCGTTTTGCTTTTCTACTAACTGTTTTATCTCGTCTTCGTTTATAAATTCAAGAGTAGCAAAGTCTATACCCTCAATATCTGTAATCTGGAAACTCTCCTCAGTTATTTTTTTCTTTATAATATGCATTCCTTCATCATGGTTAAAGCCTTTTTTAGAAGAATAATATGCTATATTCTCTTTATTGTCTGAAAAACAACAATGATAGATTCTTACATCAAGCTCCTTATTTTCTTGTCTTATTACTTGTGATTTCTTCATTATTTCATCAAAGATTTGATCTTTTAACTCCCTTTTATCTATAACATCCTTTACTTTAATATCAATGTAGATATTTAATCTAGGCCTTTCATATAAATCAGATTCCATAAAAGGTGAAATTATACCTTCCCCTACTAAGTTATTGTCTTGGTCATAAGCTTCTATCATATGTTTTCTTTTACTATCTTTAATTTTATACATCATAGTTCCCCCACTTTTTAAATTTAATTTTCACCTAAATGTTTTATTATATAAACTATGCTCTTACTACTAGATGAACTTATCACTTTTTCTTTAAGTTATTATCTTTAATAAGGAAATTATAACATATAATACTAATAAAGTATTATTTAAATTTATAGTTATCTCGTTTTATCTAACAATTATTCGTCATACAATAAAGTTACACCTTACCTATGCAAATTTTCAGTATATCGCATATCATATACACTATTTTGAATTTAAGCTATTGTTAATTGTTTCCATATTATTAACTTTTTAAAGAAATTTCACATTTCATATTTACAATTATGTAAATTTGTTCTAATATATAAATAACATAAATTTTTCATTTAATTATTACATATAATTGTGCATAAAATCCATATGCATTCTTTCATAAAAGTGATGAACTACTTTTATAAACATCTTCAAAAATTATTCATCCAATTTTATATAATATGATTTATCTATTGTCACATAATTAATTTTCAAACCCCATATTAAAATTATAATTTTTCATAATATTATATTTGAGATAAACAACTTTAATAATTTCATATTTTAGTTGTTATCTATATAGACAAAACACACTTCATATCATAAGTTACAATTATAATAATTTAAAAGGAGGGATGTACTATTTAGATAATTTTCTATTTATTTTATCTCTATTAAATTCTAATTTTTAGGAGGGAATGTATGAAAAAATTGTTTAAATCAAAACTATCAGTATTTTTATTTCTACTGACATTTTTAGTTACTCAATGTTTCTTCGTATTTAATACTAGAACCACTTCTAGTCTTGACAATGATGGTAACTCAAATAGCACTGAAGATGTTAGTGTTACTGTGTTAGAGTCTGATTCTCACCATACAGTTGTAAAATTTGATATTAATAATTTTAGTAAAGACTTAGTAAACATTAACAATAAATCTTACTATAATATTAATTGTGAGGGTACTAGCTTACCTCTTGAAGAAGGGGCTCCTGAACTTCCTCGCATATGCAGAAATATAGTTATACCAAATGATGCCGACGTTAAGTTGAACGTTATATCATCAGAATATAAAGACTATAAAAACATCCCTATAGCTCCATCAAAAGGTTCTATAACAAGGGATAAAAATCCTGAAGATATACCTTATAAGTTAGGTAAGGAATATAAAAATAAAAACTTTTATCCTTCAGAATTAGTTTCTTTTAGTGAACCTTTCATAATGAGAGAATTAAGAGGGACAACTATTACACTAAATGCATTTCAATATAAACCTAAAAATGAAACTTTAAGAGTTTATAAATCTGTAACTGTAGAAATAATAACAGATGGTAAATCATCAGTAAATTCACTTACCACTTCAAGGTCTAATAAAACCACTTCTGATTTCGAACCTGCTTATTCAAACACATTTATTAACTACAGTAATTTAAAAACTCCTACTCATCGTTTAATGAATAATCCTTCAGAGACAGGCTCTATGCTTATCATATCCTATGATCAGTTTAGTAGTGCTATGAATTCCTTTATTAATTGGAAAAACTCCAGAGGAATAAACACTACATTAGTAAATATGTCTACAGTATCATCATCTAATAATCCAACTGAAATAAAAAACTATATACAAAACTATTACAATCAACACCCTGAATTAACTTATGTACTTCTTGTAGGTGACTATGCACATGTATCCTCTCCTACTTACTCTACAGGGGTTTCTGATCCTACTTATACAAAGGTTGCAGGTTCAGATGATTATCCTGATATATATGTAGGCCGTTTTTCTGCAGAAAGTATTGCAGATGTTGAAACTCAAGTACAAAGATCTATTGAGTTTGAACAAAATGGTTATAATACAGCTGCATGGTTTAAAAAAGGCGTTGGTATAGCATCAGATGAAGGTTCTGGAGAAACAGATATACAACAAATGGATAGTATAAAGAGTAGACTTCTAAATGCAGGTTATACTCAAGTGGATAGTATATACGATCCAGGTGCATCAGCTTCTTCTGTTACTAATAGTCTAAACCAAGGCAGAGGTATAATAAATTATTGTGGACACGGTGCTGAAAATTACTGGGTAACAACAGGCTTCAGCAATACCAATATAAAAAATCTTCAAAACCCAGGACAACTTCCTTTTATTATAAGTGTTTCTTGTGTAAGTGGTAAATTCCAAAGCGGTACTTGTTTTGCAGAAACTTGGCTTCGCTCAAAGAATAGTAACGGAAACCCAATAGGTGCAATAGGAACATTAATGTCAACAGTAAATCAACCTTGGATACCTCCTATGAATGGTCAAGACGGAATAATTGACTTACTTTGCAACAACAGTAGGGTGTCACTAGGCGGCTTGTGTTACTCTGGTGAAACTAGAATGCTAGATAACGGTACAAGCAGTGATTTGTTAACCTTCAACACTTGGACATTATTCGGTGACCCATCTATACAAATCCTACCAGACTCTACAAATCCAACAGACCCTACAGATCCAGAAGAACCAGCAGACCCATATGAACCAAACGATTCTACTTCCCAAGCATATACTATAAATAGTGGTGTAGATTATAGTTCATATATATATTCAAATACAGACGTTGATTATTATAAAGTAACAACTAACAAATCTGGTGTTATCTCTGCAACATTAACAAATCTACCATATGACTATGACTTATACCTCTATAACTCATCAGGAAAAAGAGTAGCCTCTTCTACTAAAAGCTCAACATCAAATGAATCCATTTCTTATTCAGCACGTACACTAGGCACATACTATCTTAAAGTTGTTGGATATAATGGTGCTCATAGTACTTCTACAAAATATAACCTAAATGCAAGTTATCCTATAGCTAACTAAATCTATAATATATAAGGGGGTGCTTGTAGCACCCCCTTAGTATTTAATCTATATTTTAGCCATAAAAAATAACTATCTTAAATTAATAAAATGGTTATTAATGAAGTCATTAAATTTTTATCTATACCGGCCTTCGTTTTAGTATGTTAATATCTACTTCATGTCTACCTGTCATGTCCTTTAATACTTCTATGCTTTCTTTTACTTCTTTAACATTTTTAGAAATGTTTTTTATTGATTTCTCAATTAAGTCTGTCTTCTCTTCTATTATTAAATCTGTGCTTTTAAATGAACTTTCATTTTGTTCCCTATGTGAACTTTGTACTTCTACAATCATATCTATATTTTTTTCTATAGCTTCAATTTTTATTGAATTTTTCTTTATCTCACTTTTAACACCATTAATTTCTGTCTCAAGTCTTGTTTGACCTTCTAACAACTTTACAAGTATATCTTCAATTTCTATATCCAAAACCATCACCCCAACCGCGGATTTTTTATTTAATAACTATAATATGAATACATTATTAAATAATGTATTCATATTATAGTACTTATCATGTTATAGTTCAAGCTAAATTCTTATATCTTTCATATATTATTTTCCACTTTTTATATATTTATACATACCTTATTTATTCATTAACCCATAAATAATTGTTCCCATTAATTTTTTTAATATACCAATAGGAACTTTAGGTGAGAATACACCTTTACTCATATCTTCACTATGCCAGTAATCATAGTCTGCACTTCCTTCTTCATATTTCTCCTTTGACATGGCTTTCCAAAGGTTAAACATAACTACTGATTTTAAGGAAGGTTTATGAATCTTTTTAGATTTTAATTCCTCACTAAATTTTTTTCCACACTCTAATACCTTTTTTTTATTTTTCTCTGTAAGTTCCCTACTTCTATAAGCAATTGGTAAAGTTTGAACATGATTAAATCCCCAGTAGTTTAAAACACTTCTCACATAGTTTGCAGCATCCTTATGACCTGCGCCAGCTGTGGTGGTTATTATTAAAGCCTTCTTTGTAAATAAACTTGGTCTATGGAAATTGTAAGACATATGATCTATAAAGTTTTTTAGTAATCCACTTATTTGCATAGAGTATACAGGAGAAGTAATTATTAGTGCTTCTGCTTCTTTAATTTCTTTCATAATTTTACTCATAATATCTTTGTGAGGACATTTATCTTCGCCCTTATAAATGCAATTAAAACATCCTATACATAGGGGAAGATTTTCTTTTCTTAGCTCAATATCAATAAACTCTATGTCTAAACTTTTTCTCATTTCTTCCTTTACTAGAGTTAATACATTCCACGTATTTCCTCTTCTTGGGCTACCATGAATAACTACACATTTCATATTATTATCTCCTTCATAGTCGTAGTATATATACAATATTTTACCATAACTATCCAAACTAATGTAAAGAAATATTATAGAAAAAAGGAAGGTAGATATACTTATATAAATATATCTATCCTTCCTATAATATTATCTACCTAAATAATAAATTTAGTTATTTATACAATTTCCTCTACCAGCACCTTTTCCTTGGCCAGCTCCTCTACCTTGACCTGCACCATTACCTAAGCCTTGATTAAGTCCATAGCCTTCCTTGTTTTCTCTATTCATGCTAGTCCCATCACAAGTAGCACTATTTTCAGCCATTTCAGCTTTAATTTCTTCTCCTCTTTCTGCAGTTATTGTTCCTCTTTCTACCGCAGCATCTACTCTTTCATATTTCTCTTGTAGCATAATTTTCTTTGCATCTTCTAAAGTCTTTCCTTCTTCTACTAAGCTTTGAACCTGTGTAGCTCCACCATTTCTAAAAGCTCCTCCTAAATTTTCCTCCGCAAAGGCCATAGTTGCTCCCGAAGCGGTAATTACTCCTACTAGTGCTAAAGCTATCATTGATTTTTTCATATTAAATCCTTCCCTTCATTAATTATTTTTTATTTTTTTTACACCTTTATAATAACAAAGGAATGTTACATTAATGTTACAACAATCTAATAGTTAGATTAAAATAAATATACATTTTTATAACCTTAAGCTTATCCAAAATTCCACACCATGCTTCCTATTCTTTACCCCATAGGTACCCTCATGAAGATTTACTATTTGTTTCACTATGGCTAAACCTAAACCTAGGCGTTTTTCTTTATAGTTTCTTACCTTATCTACCCTTATAAACCCTTCCCAAATCCTAGTAAGGTTATCATCTTCAATGTTACTGCCACTATTATACACAGAGATTACTAAATTATCTTCAATTACTTTTAGATTAATATCTATTATTTTATTTTCATCTACATGGCTAAGGGCATTATTAATATAATTTTGTACTGCTTGCTCTAATCTAACTTCATCCACTATAATAGTAATATTTTCACCTTCCGTAAAGTTAAGATTTATGTTCATTTCTTCGAATCTAAATTTATTTTTCTCTAGAGTTTTTTTTATCAAACTATTTATATTTACTTCTTTTTTATTTAATTTAAAGGTATTTGATTCTAGCTTATATAAATCTAAAAGATCATTGACTATGATACCTAATCTTTCTGTTTCTCCACCTATTACATCTAAATAATATTTTCTATCCTCTTCTGAAGATATAAAACCTTCTTGAAGTGCTTGAATATAACCTGAAATAACAGTTATAGGGCTTTTTAGTTCATGAGATACAGATGACACAAATTCCCTTCGAGCTAATTGATTTTTCTTTTCATTATTCATCATAGTCTCTAACTCTAAATTCTTTTCTTTTAGATTTTTTAAGGTTTCTTCTATTTTATGGGATAAATTATTAACACTTTTAGCTAGTATTCCTATTTCATCAATACTCTTTATATTTAAATCCTCACAAAAGCTTAGCTCTTCTATTTTTCTAGTTTTTTTAGTTATTTCTATTACTGGCATAGTAAATTGTCTTGAAAATAATGCTGTTATAAAAAGTGCTATAAATCCAACAGGTACCATTATCATAAATAAAAGCTTCATAGATTTATTTACTGCATCATCAATAACAGTAATTGGTGTTTTAACAGTTATTTCGTAAGTATATACATTTTTTCCTACAGCAGTTAAGAACTCTACACCTGTAGATCTATCAAGAGTTATGGTTTCACTTACTCCTTCTTTTTCACCTATAAATTCTATAACTTCAAACCTATGCTGCCCATTCATCATATTATTTTTACCCATTTTATGGCTAGAAAATCTGCTCTCTGATGTTAGTGCATCTTTTATATCTATTTGAACACTATACTTCTCTGAAAGTCCTTCTAACTTCCCATCAACTCTATTATCATAATCTTTATCTATATAGTTTTTAATTTCTTCAATTACTTCATTCATTTCCATTAACTTTTCCCTTTGAAAAAAGTCTTTATATGTGACTCCATAGGTTGCAATCCCTAAGATAAAAATACTGAATATGAGAACTATACCAGAAAATAACTTTAATTTAATTGATTTCATCATACTTCTCCAAACTTATATCCAAAACCCCTTATGGTCTTTAGATACTTATTATAATCTTCCAATTTATTTCTCAACCGACTTATATGAGTATCTACAGTTCTAGTATCACCAAAGTAATCTTCATCCCATATAACTCTTAGTAGCGTTTCTCTACTTATTACTCTATTTACATTTTTTACAAAGTAAAGCAATAGTTCATATTCTTTCGGATTTAGTTCTTTCTCCTTACCGTCTATTTTTACCATGTGACTTTCTTCGTTTACTTCAATCCCTTTAAATACAATGCTTCCCGCCTTAATAATTTTACTTTTTAAAAGTCTATTAACTCTAGCAAGTAATAGGGCTATGTTAAATGGTTTAGATACATAGTCGTCCACTCCTATATCAAAGGCAAAAAGTTCATCTAAATCACTATCTTTAGCCGTTAATATAATTATAGGTACTTCTGATATCTTTCTAATCTCTTTACATACAATCCATCCATCATAAATAGGCATCATAACATCTAAAATTACTAAATCAATGGTATCATCAAAGTTCTCTAAAGCAAGTTTACCATCTTTTGCAGTAACTACTTCAAATTTATTAAAAGTTAAATAATCCGCAATAAGTCTTAAAATTCTCTCATCATCATCAGCAACTAAAATTTTCATTGAAACCTCCTAATATAATATATCATTTTTATTTTATACCATTATAGTATAAAATAAAGTGTATGTCCCCAAATTATTTTAGGACATACACTTCATCATTACAATTATTAGGTACCTCTAGTTAATTAATCTTCCAAGTAAATCATTGCTTCTTTTTATGAAATCAGACATTTCATCAGCACCTAATTGTCCATGACTTATCATAGCTAAGTCATACACATGGTTACAAATATCATTAACCAAGTCTTTTTTATTTTCATCTTTAGATAAATTAAATAATTTTTTAATTAATGGATTTGAACTATTTACAACTAAAGTCTCTTCTTTAGGGAACATTGACATATCCCCTCCTCCAAACATCGCACTCATCTCAGCCATTCTTCTAGACTGTTCTGATAGAGTAATCATAGCAGGAACTTCCTCTGTTTTAATAGGCTCTATAGAGATTTTTAGTTGTTCCTTATTTATAGAATTCTTAAATATCTCTTCTATAGCCTTGTTCTCTTCAGGACTTTCATCTATTGCATCAGCCTTTAATATTTCTGTTAAGTCAGAGTCAATTCTACTAAATTGTACTCCTTCCTCTTTACTCTCCATTAAAGTAATAAAATGACTGTCTAGTGTGGTATTTAAAATCACAGCTTCTAAGTTATTGTCTTTTAGCATTTTAATATATTGAGACTGTTGCTTTTCATCATTAACATAAATAACTTTTTTATCATGATTTTCCTTATTGTTTTCTAGATATTGTTTTAATGTTACATGGTCTCCATTAGTAGTTTTGAAAATTAGTATATCTTTAACCTTGTCATAGAATTTTTCATCTCTTAGACAACCATATTTAATAAAAATATTTATATCTTTCCAAAAGTCATTGTACTCATCTCTATGATTTTTAAATAGAGATGTAAGTTTATCAGCTACCTTATTTACAATGTGTCTAGAAACCTTTGATACATTACTGTCCTTTTGTAGAAAACTTCTTGATACATTTAAAGGAATGTCTTCGCAATCAATAACACCCTTTAATAAAAGTAAAAACTCAGGAATAACTTCTTTTATGTTATCTGCCACAAAAACTTGCTTATTATAAAGTTTCACTTCTCCTTCTGTAGCTTCAAATTCATGTTTTAATTTAGGGAAGTACAATATCCCTTTTAAATTAAATGGATAGTCTACATTCATATGAATCCAAAATAGCGGATCATTATATTCATTGAAGACTTTTCTATAGAACTCTTTATACTCTTCATCTGTACAATCCTTTGGAGCTTTCATCCATAATGGTTTTGTATCATTTAAAGGAGTTTTTTCTATATCCTTCTCTGAATCCTTATCATCTTTTTTCTCATTCTCATCTATTAGATAAATCTCAACAGGGAAGAAGTTACAATGTTTTTTTATAATTTGCCTTAATTTATAATAATCTAAGAATTCATTGCTATCTTCACTTATATAAAGAGTAACAGTTGTTCCTCTAGAAGTTCTTTCAGAAGATTCAATTTCATATTCTGTACCGCCTTCACAAATCCACTTAACAGCTTCTTCGCCCTCCTTATAAGATAAAGTATCAATTTCAACTTTTTCTGATACCATAAAAGCTGAATAAAACCCTAATCCGAAATGGCCAATTATGCCTTTTCCTTCATCAATCTTATCTTTATATTTAGATAAAAACTCCTCAGCTCCTGAGAAAGCTACTTGGTTAATATATTTTTTTACTTCCTCTGAAGTCATTCCTATACCGTTATCTATAAACTTTATAGTTTTTTCATCTTTATTTAAGGATACAGTAACTTCGTATTTAGACTTCTCCACAGTTGCTTCTCCAAAGGTCACTAGTCTTTCTAATTTATTAATAGCGTCGCAACCATTACTGATAAGTTCCCTTATAAATATATCCTTATCAGAGTATAGCCATTTTTTTATAATCGGCATTATATTTTCAGTGTGAATTGAAATGTTTCCATTCTCTTTAAGCATATATATCTCCTCCAAACAAAAATAATAAAATTTTATACTCAACCGTATAAAATATTTTATACCTAATTCTATATAAAATAAAGAATATATTGTGAATTTTTTGTAAAAATATCACATTTACTCTGCTTGAGTTAGTAATCTTTTCATTATATCTCTCAATTTTCTTTCTTCTAATTGGTCATTTCCAATGATAACAATAATTTTTATATCTTTATCTGATTGATCCCATTTATAGGCCTTTGCATCTATAATAGCTTCCTCTGGAATAAACTCTTCCATATCTAAGGCCATCTCTTCTGCTAAACTGAGATATTCATCAAAAATGTCGTCCTCTTCCATTTCACTTAAATTAAAATCATCATATTCTTCTTCTATAATCTCATTTAAGATTGAGATTTTCACACTTAAGCAAAAGGCATGAACATCTTCTCTTTTAGTTCCCTTTGTCATATCCTTAATTACTTTAAAATCAGTTTTACTTTCTATTATTTCTTTCATCTCATCATTATGAATTACATTTTCACCAAATAATACATACATTTATATCAGCTCCTGTTAATTAATTCTTAAGTTTTACATGCACATCATTATATCACATATATAGATTTTAATTAACAACTGCAGAGATTTTTTAGAAGTTATACTTATTTACTATTAGTAAATAGAGCTTCTTCTCAAAATAGCTCACTAAAACTTACAAAATATTGAACCTACACTTTATTATAAGTGTAGGCTCAATATTAATTTAACATTTAGCTTGTTTTATTACCTTATTTTACTCTTGGTAATACTTCTTTTTTAAAGAAACTCTTTGCCGTTAAGCCTGATACACTGAATACTTCTCCGTCATCAATTTTTACAGATACAGCATCAGAACAATGACCTAAACAAAATACTGCCTTTAAGTCTACTTTATCAGATAGATTATATTCTTCAATGCTCTGTTGAAAAGCATTTATAACATTATAAGATCCCTTTACATGACAGGCGCTACCTATACAAACACTTAAGTTTACCACAGCGTTTACTCCCCTCTATTATAATTCACATGTAATAACTTATGAACTTTTCCCTTTAATAATCCTGAATAAAGAGACATCATTACTGGATTTTCTTCTGAACGTTTAAGGCTACTCATCTTATCAGCTGCATATAAACCTTCTCCACGTTTTTGCTTTCCTTCAAACATAGTAAATGGTTGTCCTGCTCCACCTACACATCCACCTGGGCAAGCCATTACTTCAATAAAATCATAATGTGCTTCTCCTGATTTTATCTTTTTCACTAGGTCATCAGCGTTTTTAAGACCACTAACTACAGCAATTTTCAATTCCTTGTCATTTACTGTAATACTAGTTTCCTTTACACCAGACATTCCCCTTACTCCATTAAATGCTATAGTTCTTAGTGTAGATACAGATTTGTCATCTAAAACTCTTCTTAAAACAGCCTCTGTAACTCCACCTGTAACTCCAAATATAACTCCCGCTCCACTACTAACACCAAATGGCATGTCTACAGCTTCTGGTTCTATCTCTGAAAATACAATTCCGGCTTCCTTTATCATAGCTATAAGCTCTTGAGTAGTTATAACATAATCTACATCCTTAACTCCATCAACTTTAAATTCATCTCTATCAGCTTCAAATTTCTTAGCTGTACAAGGCATTATTGCTACATTAACTATTCTTTTACTAGAATGACTATAGTGCTCTTTTAAAACAGAACCAAACATCTGCATAGGAGATTTACATGTTGAGATATTACTCATCATCTCTGGGTAAGTTCTTTCTACATAGTTAACCCAAGCTGGACAACAAGAAGTAAATAACGGAAGTCTTTCATTATTTTCTAATCTTGAAATAAATTCTCCTGTTTCTTCCAGTACTGTAAGATCAGCTCCAGTAGATGTATCAAATACTTCATCAAAGCCCATTCTCTTTAAAGCTCCAACGATTTTACCCATTACATTTTCTCCATCTTTTTGTCCAAGCTCCTCACTTATTCCAACTCTTACTGCTGGAGCTATTTGCACTACTACCTTAGTATTTTTATCACTTAAATCTTTCCATAGTTTTTGTGTATCATCTTTTACTACTATAGCTCCTGTAGGACATACTGCTGCACACTGACCACAACCTACACAGTTTGATTCTGCTATAGGTTTGTCAAAAACTGTACCTACACTCATCTCTGCTCCTCTTTTTATAAAGTCAATGGCACCTACATTTTGAATTTCATTGCACATTCTTACACAGTCACCACAAAGTATGCATTTACTCTTATCTCTTACTATACATAAAGATGATGTATCTAATTCGCTTTTTTCTGCTGTATTGTCAAATCTTACTTGTCTTATCCCAAATCGATGTGCTAACTCCTGTAGTTTACAATGTCCATTTTTCTCACATGTAGTACAATCTCTACAATGATTTGAAAGTAATAATTCTAATATATTCTTTCTATATTTTCTTAATCTAGGTGTATTAGTATATATCTCCATACCAGCTTTTGGTGGTGTAGAACATGCAGCTTCAATTCCACCCCACTTATTTTCTACCATACACATACGGCAAGCTCCATATACAGAAAGCTCTGAGTAGTAGCATAAAGTTGGTAAATCTATTCCTGCTTTTCTAATAACCTCTAAAATATTTTTTTCTCCCTTTATTTCCACTGGGATGTCATCTATAATCATAAATTGTTCATTCATTCTATTAATCCTCCTTTATAGCTTTAAAGGCACAAGCTTCAATACAGGCACCACATTTAATACATTTATTTTTATCAATTACAAAAGGTTCTTTAACCTTACCTGAAATGGCACCTACTGGACAAATTCTTGAACATTTTGAACAACCCTTGCAAAGGTCTGCATCTATATAGATAGTCTTAAGTTTTTGACATGTCTTGGTTGGACATTTCTTATCAATAATATGCGCTTCATACTCACTACGGAAATTCTTTATTGTACTTACTACTGGGAATGCTGCAGTTTTTCCTAATCCACATAAAGCTGTAGAAGATATTGTATCTGCAAGTTCTAGTAATAAATCAATATCTTCAATTTCACCTTTACCTGCTACAATTCTCTCTAATATTTCAAGCATTCTCTTAGTACCTTCACGGCATGGTATACACTTACCACAAGACTCATTTTGAGTAAAGTTCATAAAGAATCTAGCGACTTCTACCATACAAGTATTTTCATCCATTACAACTAGCCCACCAGAACCTATCATAGCTCCGGCTTTCTTTAAAGAATCAAAATCTAGTGGTAAATCTAAATGTTCTTTTGTTAAACAACCACCTGAAGGACCTCCAATTTGTACAGCTTTAAACTCTGCTCCTCCTCTTATTCCTCCACCGATATCAAATATTATTTCTCTTAAGGTTGTACCCATTGGAACTTCAATAAGTCCTGTATTTTCGATGTTTCCTGTTAATGCAAAAGCTTTTGTTCCATTATTCTTCTCTGGACCCATGGTTTTATACCAATCTGCTCCATTTTCAATTACTATAGGTACATTAGCAAAGGTTTCTACGTTATTAAGCACTGTTGGTTTTCCAAACAATCCTTGTTCTACAGTTCTTGGTGGCTTAACTCTAGGCATACCCCTTTTTCCTTCAATAGAAGCTGTTAGTGCACTTCCTTCTCCACATACAAAAGCACCTGCTCCTTTATTGATTTTTATATCCATACTAAAACCTGTACCAAGAATGTTCTCACCTAATATTCCATACTTTTTAGCTTCTTCTATAGCATTCTTTAATCTGCTAACAGCAAGAGGATATTCTGCACGTACATATATATATCCTTCCTGTGCTCCACAGGCTACTGCTGCAATCATCATTCCCTCTATAACTCTATGTGGGTCTCCTTCCATTATGCTTCTATCCATAAATGCACCTGGATCTCCCTCATCACCATTGCATACAATGTACTTCTCACCCTCAGGTTGACGTTTTACTTGACCCCACTTGCGGCCAGTTGGGAAACCACCGCCACCACGGCCTCTTAAATTTGAATCATCGATTTCTTTTATAATTTCATCCGAAGTCATATCAAATAGTACTTTTTCTAAAGCAGAGTATCCACCTATAGCAAAATATTCTTCTATAGATGTAGAATCAATATGACCACAATGTTCTAATGCCAATCTAGTTTGTTTTTTATAGAAAGGTATTTCATCTTGAGTTCTGTAAACCTTACCATCCTTTTCATAAGCCAATCTATCTACACATTGACCTAAAACAATAGTCTTATCTATAATTTCTTCACAATCCTGTGGCTTAACCTTTATGTATAAATATCCCCATGGTTCAATTCTTACTAGAGGTCCCATCTCACAGAATCCATGGCAACCACTTTTTTTAATTCCAACAGATTTTTCATGAGATTCTTTTTCTAATTTAACCTCGCATCTTATATCTTTTTCCTTCATTAGTCTTACAAACTCATCGTATATTTCTAATGAACCACCTGCTATACAACCAGTACCTCCACATACAAGAATTTTTACCTTTTCGTTGTGAAAGCTTTCTTTATAGGTATTTCTTATATTAATTAAATCCTCTCTATTAAGAAGCATATTATTTGTCCTCCTTAAGCATATTTAAAAGTTCTATTGCCTTCTCAGGAGTAATAGCCCCATAAACCTTGTCATTAACAGTTAGTGCTGGTGCTAAACCACAGGCTCCAAGACATGAAACCGTTTCCACAGTAAACATTAAATCATCTGTAGTAACTTTGTTTTCTGAAAGATTCAATTCACTTCTTAGCTTCTCTAATATTGGTATAGATTTTCTTACGTGACATGCTGTTCCATCACATATTTTTATTACATATTTCCCTTTAGGTTCTAAAGAAAAGTTTTCATAGAATGTAGCTACGCTGTAAATTTTTGCTTCGCTAATACCTAATTTTTTAGAGAAATATGGAAATATTTCCTCTGGAAGATATCTATATATCTCCTGAGTATCTTGTAATATTGCAATTATACTACTAGGGTTATATCCATGATTTTTTAATATAACATCTAGTTCTTCATAATTAAAGGATGTATTCATTGTTTTCCCCCCTACAATGCTTGTTAAATTATTATCACTATTACATTTTATACTGAATTTTCAAATATTTCAATACATAAAAATAATTATTTTTTTAATTAATTTCTATATATTATATTAAATATGTAAACTATTATTCCTGCATTTTTTATATTTACTTTAATTTTACATTAATTTCTATATATGATTATTATATATTCTCTATATTCCATGGGTATTTTTGAAAAAATTATAAAATAAAGTAGATATATTTAACATCCTGTGTTAATTAAATATATCTACTTTAAAAATTTACATCTGTAACGAGTTAAAGTTTATGAAAAGAACCTTTCAGACTCTGTCAAAAATATAACTAATGCCAATAAGTCCGCTGATCCTCCCGGACTCACATTTTCGTCTATACACTGCTTTTCAAAGTCATGGGCTGCTTTAATTCCTTCTTCGCTATTGAAGCCCCCCAAGTTTAAAATTTCATAGGCACGTCTTTGAACTTCACGAAGTTTTTCTATATTTTGTCTATGCACAATGGTACTATCTTCTACTTTACTAATCAACATAAGCAATGTTTCAGAATACAAATCATTTCCTTTTAGATTAGAATCTTTATGTTTGGGTATTATTTCCTGGAAAATATTTTCAAGACCTTTTTTAATTTCTCCTCTAATTCCAGCAAAGCCATATTTTAAATATAAAGCCTCTCCATGAGTTAAGTCTTTCTTTTTATGCAAATCTTTAAAATCATCCAATATATTTTCACACATATTCTTTAGTATAATTTGAACTTTATTGAAGGATATTTTCTCATATAGAGCTTTACCTAGCGCAGTAGCCACTACTCCTATTAAAAATATCATACCTTTATGGGTATTTATACCTTTAGTAACTTTAAACATAGTCTCTTCACATTTTATTCCAATAGTTCTAATAGCTTTAAAAATATTTTTTGGAGTTTCATAGCTATATCCCGCTTCTACCATTTCCTTTATAAATGGTGCTATGGCAAAACTACTCTCTAAAAATGTATAGTAATCCATATCTTTATGAGACCCCTTTGTAACAGGTGAAACTAATCCATAAGAAGGCATAGTTGATACCTCTGTAATCATTGATTTAAGGGCTAGTTGAGATATCTCATAGGACAATCTATCTCTTTTATCTACATAGCAGGTATATTCTTCATACTTACTAATAAAATACTCTTTTATCCTCTCTATACTATGCTTTTGACTTCTAGAACATATTCTAGCTTCTTCTTCACATAAAAAACATTTTCTAGGTTCTAGGCCTATGTCACTTCTAGATACTCCACGCAAGGACGGCATCAATGGATCACTATCATCAAGATAATATACATCTATGTCTACACATCTGCCTAATATATGATTTTCTTCCATATATATAAGTTGCTTTTTTACTTCAATGTTATCAGTATTAAAAATGAAATGACCTATAACTCCTTCTTTATTCTTATAGATTTCTTTACAAATTATATTTTTATTATGAAATAAATATATATCCTCACAAACTATCTTGGCAATTCTATCTGTAATATAATTAGATTTTTTTATACCAGGATAGTTTACTCTTACAGTGGCAAGAGTAACTCCACCAGATGTATTTCTCAGAAGTTGTTCTTGATATAATACTCTCTTTTCTCTATGATTTAAAAATTCATCTATTTCTGTATAGTCCATATTAATGTAAGGATAGGCAATAATTATCCTATCACTTTTCCCCTTCCTTACTATGATAAAATTAAATGTTTATATTGTCTATTAATTAGCCTTCAATTTTTGTCATAGGAAATATTTATTATTTTAATGAGGCAAATCTCTAAGTTTAAGCTTCTCTATAATATCTTTCCCTAGGCTGCTTGTTAAAAATTCATAGGTAGTTAATGGGACTAACTCCCTTACTTCTTCTAGTCTATCTTCTTTAAGTAATTCTCTAACTCTAGACGCACTTATAGCTTTATTTTCTATCTCGCATCTCTCTATAATTTCAACTTCCACACCGTATTTAGGCAATACTTCTCTTAAAGTTTCATTATAAGTATTGGTAACATTGCAGTAAGGTTCACTTCCTACATATCTTTTAGTTATATTTAGTTCCTTACAAAAATATTTTCCAAAGACGTTTCCATCTATTTTAGTATATTCTTTTAAAATGTCGTCATCTTTTCTTAAAAAATAATTTGGAAAAGTAGCTGATGATATAATATAATTCCCACCAGGTATTACAGTTACATTATTAAATTCCTTAACTCCATCTTTTATTAGTTGAAATCTAACTTGGAATGGAAATGAGGACTTCTCTTCTTCTACCACAAAAATTATAACATTTTTATTATCCATAGCTGCTTTCTTAACTATATATTTATGTCCTAATGTAAAAGGATTACAGTTCATAATTAACGCAGCATATTGCTCTTCTTCCTTTAATTCATAACTCTTCTTTATATTTTTCAACTCACTATGGATATTTTTATTTCCAGCTTCCAATAAACTAACTTTATCCGTATCAACAATTACCTTATATCCAAGTCCTTGAAACAGAAAATTATTCGAAGGCTTTGTAAAAATAAAGTTATGGTATATGTCTTCTTCAAAGAGTTTATTAGTGATATCAGTAATAAGTATATTTGATATACCTTGACCTTGATGCTCCTCGCTTACGGCAAAACATTTAACGATATTATTTTTCTTAGAACAGGTAGCTATTATTTCTCCCTCTTCCTCTATTATTAAAGTATAATCTACATCTTCATATTTAAGGGCAAATCCCCTTAAAAATTCCTCAACCCTATTTACTTCTATTTTAGAATTAAGATTTATTTTTTGAGTGTTATAATACATTTCTTCACCTCATTTAATAAATTACATCCTATCTTAATTTTATAAGTTAAAGTATCTTCTTACAAAGGATATTATTAGTAATGCAATAATTACAATAATTACTGAAAACACAGCATCAAATCCACTTTTAAATTCATATTTCTTTTTCCCTTTAGATATTTCTTCTGCTTCACTAAACATTCCTTCTGCATGAGCTTCTTGTAAAATTTCTTTATTTGTTTTTCTATTTTTCTTTTTACTCATATCTTTCACTCCATTATAAGTTTATAACTATAGGATACTTACATTGTATCATAATATAAAAAGAGTGTTGACAGCAACACTCTTTTTATATTTATTTTCAAAATCTGATTTTAGAAGAACATACCAAAGGCTATACTTGCTAATATCAGCATTATTCCTCCACCAAGACGAGAAGAAATTTGTGCAAAGGACATTAAATCCATACGTTTTGCTGCTGTAAGAACCGCAACGTCTCCTGAACCTCCACGGTTTGCCATACATAATCCAGCTGAAATTGCTGTCTCTATTGGGTAGAATCCTACTAACCATCCTACAATTCCCGATCCAAGAATTGCTCCTAAGACTATTAGGCCTGCTATAACAACGTTAGCTATATTGAATGCTGCTATAAGCTCTCCAAGATCTGTCATAGCTATACCAACTCCAACCATTACTACTAGTAAGAATTGTTTAGAGAAAAATCCTTGAAGCTTTTTAGCTCCTTCTTTTAATTCTAATGGAATTATATTAGCTACATTAGCTATAGCTACTAAAATAACCATCCACGCAAATCTATGAATATCAATTTTAACATTGATTCCCATTAACGTAAATTCCGGTATAATTAAAGTTTTTGATAAAATATTTCCAAGTACATAAAATGCACAGGCAAGAATTAGTCCTGCTGCAACTTCTCTAGCTGTAACTTTAACTACTCTAGTTTCTTCTAATTTAGATATATCTTCTGCATTTCTTATTAATTCACCATGTCCATTAAATTTAGCTCCAGCTTTAGTTTCACCCAATTTATTTAATACTGACGCTGCTATTATAGCTATAATATTAGCTATTGTAAGAATTGATAGAGCAAAGGATAACCATGCTGCTGGATCCCCACCAGTAACACTTGAGTAAATTTCACTCATTGGAATTGCTCCTGCTCCAGTACCACCACCCATTATTGGAAGTACATACTTAGTAGCTATTTCTGACATAGGAATACCAAATATAGCTCCACCTAAAGCTCCTAATACAAATGCTGCAATTACTCCACCCAATATTGCTGGAATATATCCAAGGAAAGCTTTCATAAGTAGTTTCCTATTAACTGATAATATTGATCCTGTTATAAGTACTGCTATAAATAAGTCTAAGAAATCTGCGGTATCCATGAATATTTTTACAGCTTCAACACTTGCTTCTGGTATTATCCCATAGTAAACTAACGCTGCAGATCCTAGGAAAGCAAGAATTGGACCTCCTCCAACATACTCTTTCCATATTGGAATCCTATCTCCAATCATAGCAAATAGGATACCTACTGAGTATAATAGTGCAAAGGCACCTACAGAGTTTTTAGGTAAAAAACCTTTGATTGCTGCAAAGAAAACTACTACTGCAACTCCTGCAAAAATGTACCACGGCATGCCGTATACTTTAAAGGGACCTTTTTTTTCTTCAATAAGATTTTCTGGCATAATTAATCCTCCTAAAATTAAATTGTATAATTTCATTACTAGGCCTTACTTTTAGTAAGTCCTAATAGGGTTAACAAGTTATTTGTTTAAACCTTTCAAATCAAAGATAATATCTAGCTTACTTTTTAAGCTTTTTAACTACGTCTATAATACTTCCATCTCTGTATTCTATTACTGCTACTACATCATCAGAAAACTCTAATTCCTTAGGAACTCCTATTAGCTTAACAGCAATTTTTCTTAATTCTTCCATAGTTATTAATGGAAGGCCTGCCTTCTTAAACTTGTTGATTAAATCTTGTCTTCTTGGATTTACAGTTACACCATAATCTGTAACAACTACATCTACTGTACTACCTGGAGTAACAATAGTAGTTACTTTTTCAATTATAGTTGCAATTCTTCCTCTTGTAAGAGGTGCTACTAAAATTGATATTTCAGCATTAGCTGCTGTGTCACTATGTCCACCTGATGCTGCTCTAATAACTCCATCAGAGCCAGAAATAACATTAACATTAAAATCAGTATCTATTTCTAATGCACTTAGGACAACAAAATCTAATTTGTTAACTGCAGCTGATTTATTAAATGGATTAGCATAAAAATCTGCACTAACTTCTATATGTTTTTCATTTTTTCCAATGGACTCTGCAGCTTTTAAATCAAAGCATTGGACATCAAATAGTGTATCACAAAGTCCCTCTTCTAAAAGATCTACCATAGGTCCTGTAATTCCACCTAGGGCATAACTTAATTTAATATCTCTTTTCTTTAATTCTTCTTTAACAAAACGAGTAACTGCTAGAGATGCTCCACCACTACCTGTTTGCATAGAAAATCCATCTACAAATCTTCCAGATGCAAGCATTACATCAAGTACTCTTTTTGCCATTAAAAGCTCTTTAGGATTTGATGTAAATCTAGTTGCTCCAGACATTATCCCCTTTGAATCACCAATTTCATCAACTACAACTACATAGTCAACTTTAGTTTGTGGAATGCTCTGTGGGAAGTTGGGATAATCAACTAAAGTATCTGTTACTACAACTACCTTATTAGCATACTCTGCATCTACCTTTGCATAACCCAAAGATCCACATATGGATTTTCCTTTTACACCGTTGGCATTTCCCATGCAGTCAGCAGATGGAGCTGCTATAAATGCTACATCTATTTTCAAATCTCCTTCTACAATAGCCCTAGCTCTTCCACCATGAGAACGAATAACTGCTGGATGCTTATCTAAAATTCCTTCAGATATTGCAGCTGCAAGTTTTCCTCTAAGACCACTGCTTTCAATTCTATTTACAACACCATTTTCTATATGTGCTACAAGTCCATCATGAGCACTTGTTAAAGAACTTGATGCTACTCTTAAATTTTTAATACCCATTTCTGCCAATGTATCTACTACCATCATTAAAAGCTTATCTCCAGCTCTAAAGTGATGATGGAAAGAAATAGTCATCCCATCTTTAATTTCACATTTTTCTATAGCAACTCTTATAGATTCTACTACTTTAGTTCTCTTTACTTGCTCTTTTAAATTTTCACCATCACTTTCAACCATAGTTCCCTTTGGTTGATTAATAAAGGGAGTTTCATAAACCTTTCTATTCTCATATCCCGGTATGCTATTTAATAATTCTTTGCTTATTCTATTATTCATTATCTTCACCTCCAACTAAAACCCCCGCTGCTTTAGCAAGTTCTAAAACTCTTTGAGCTCTCTCTATAATTGGTTTATCTACCATTTTACCGTCTACAGTAAATACTCCCTTATTTTCACGTAAAGCTTCTGCTGTAGCATCGACTATCTTTTTAGCTTTAACTATTTCTTTTTCACTAGGAGTATATACACTGTGTATAAGCTCCACTTGTCTTGGGTGAATTAATGACTTACCGCCGAATCCCATTCTCTTAATAAGATTAGCTTCTTTTAGGAATCCTTCATCGTTATTTACATCTGAATAAACGGTATCTAACACTTCAAGTCCACAAGCTCTTCCTGCCATAGCAATCATTCCTCTTGCCACATAAAGCTCATCTCCCTCTGGAGTTCTCGTTGTCTTCATACTAGTTACAAAATCCTCACCACTTAAAGCCATACCTATTAACCTTTTAGTTGGAGATTTTGCTATTTCAAAGGCATGCATAACTCCTAAAGCCGATTCAATGGCTACCATTATCTTTGTTGAACCAATTTCTCTTCCACAAGCCTTCTCTATTTTTTCTATTTCTCTATCTACAGTCATAACATCTTCTACAGTTTCAGTTTTAGGAATTCTTACAACTTCAACCCCACCTGTAACTATTGCTGCTAAATCTTCTTGCCAAAATTCTGTATCTAAACCATTGATACGAACCACCGTTTCTATACCCAGTTCTTTATAGTAATCTCCTAGATTTTTTAACATATTGTGAACTAAAAATCTTGCAGAATCCTTTTCTGATATAGCAATTGCATCTTCTAAGTCAAACATTACTGAATCAGGTTTGTATATGTGTACATCTCTTATGATTCCTGGATTATTTCCAGGAACAAATAGCATCGAACGTCTTAGTTTCATCTTAATCTCCCCTTACACCCATTTATATTCCTTGTTTTCAGCTGATCTATGAACTGCAGTCTGAACTCTACTTTTTATTACAGGGTTGATTGCACCTTTATCATTAGCAAACACCTTTGCACTTTCTACCCCCAAGGATTTAAGAGTTTCTTTGATAACTGCTTCTATTTCCTCTCCAAATTGTGCTTTAACAGTACTTTCTAGAGTAATTTCTATTCCAGCAGTTGAAGGTTCAATTATAATTTGAATATCACTGGATTCCAATGTGCCAGCACTAGCTACTGTTTTAAGTTCCATATTTACGCCTCCTGATTAAAAATATTCAATAGTTTTGTATCCCTTTTCATACTTTAAATACTTTTTGTATACATCTTGTTTATAGTGTATACAATTAATTTATAAAAATCAATAGAAAATTAAATATTTTTTAAAAAATTTTCGTAATTTCAACCTTGCTACAAAGCATAAAAAAAAGAATTGTTAATACAGTTTTAGTATTAACAATTCTTTATGTTTTATAGGTAATGGTTTATAAACTACTATTTAACCACTGCATTTTGAAAAGATTTTTTAGCACGCGTAACATGATCTCTTGCTCTTTCTTCAGCAAGTTGCTCATCTCCAGCTTCTATAGCATCTACAATTTCTATATGCTCTTTAAGTGCATCTAATTTCCTTTCTTTTGTCATTAAACTAATCTTTCTTAGGCTCTGTAAGTATTCATATATATATTCCATTTGTGATATTAGCCTTTTATTATGACAAGCATCTAAAATTATTTTATTAAATCTATTGTGAACTTCTACATATTCCTTTTCTTCATTAGTATCAATAAGTTTTTTCATATTTTCTATGATTTCTCTCAATTCTCTTATTTCAATTCGAGAAATATGCATACATGCTCCCCTTACTGCAAGGCCCTCTAAAACTTCGCGAATATCATATATCTCTATAGCATCCTCAATACAAATCCCCTTGACTATAGTGCCTTTTCTAGGGATATTCACAGCCAAGCCTTCACTTTCTAACTGTCTTAGTGCCTCTCTAACTGGGGTTCTACTGACCCCCATAGCTGTAGCAATATTATTTTCTATCAATCTATCTCCCGGGTTTATATCTCCTGTAAATATAGCTGTTCGAAGATCTTTAAGAACTATTTCTCTTATAGATTTTTCTTTTCCATCATCTAAATTCTTTAAAATACTACTCATAAATATCTACATCCTTAATAAAATAATTTGTGACTATACTACACATACTTTATTTTAATTATAAATTTTCATTACAAATAAAATCATTCCAATTAATATTTTAACTATACAAAAATATTAATTATATACATAAATATTACATACCTTTAACCCTTTGTCAAATTAAATCAAGTATAATACTTATGCATATAAAGTAATTATTATTTTTAAAGGATTAGATTCTTAATTTGAAGTATCCGTTTGCTTTGGTTGATTATATTTATTAATCTGTCTTTGATTCAAAAGGTGAGATAATTCTTCCTCAGATATATCTCCAAAATTCTTAAATTCGTAGTCATTATCCTTAAAATATTTTATTATATAAGGAAGCGCCTTAGGTGTTGTAGAATTTGAGGCCCCATCGTGCATGAGTACTATAGCAGTATTGGGATCTATAAAAGTTTTTTTAAGCTCCTTTTTAAAGGTAGATAAAAGTTTTTCTACAGGCACATTTGTAGAAAGAGCATCCTCAATAGATATATTCCAATCCACATAGTACAACCCCTCATCACATAATTCATTTCTAATAGCTCTAACAGTTCCCTTATCTCCAATGGTAGTGCTAGACCCTCCAGGCATTCTCATGAATTTTGAAGGTTCATGACCAAGGACATCTGTGATAGCTTTATTAGCTTTGTCATAATCTTCTAAATATTCTTCCTTACTTGAATAGATGCAGTTCTTATGATTATAAGTGTGTATACATATTTCATGCCCTTGTCCTTCAACTTGCTTTAATATATCAGAATTTTCTTTAGCTAGCTCTCCTATAACAAAAAATGTAGCTTTAACATTTTCTTCTTCTAAAATCTTCAGTATCTTTAAAGTATTATTGGTAGGTCCATCATCAAAAGTTAGATATACTATTTTTTTTAAGTATTCCTTGTCAGTACATTCCCTATTGTCTTCAGCTAATGCTAAATTGAAAGTACAAAATATACATATAAGTATAAGTACAACCACAGAAGAATATTTTAATTTCTTCATTACTAATCCTCCTTATATAAATAGTTAATTATCTTAATATATATTGTGCTCTTATTTATAAAGATATACTATTATTTTAAAGGTTAAATTAACAAAAAGAGGTTGTCTCAAATTTAACATGAAACAACCTTTGTTAAAAATAATTTTTATCTATTTTATACAATTAGCTTTAGTAATAGTTTTTATATTCTCACACATTTCTTTTAAATATTCGTAATTAGCTATATCATAGTCAATCTCTTTTGGATTTAGAGGACTTCCAAAGTAAACTTTTGGATTGCATTGGGTTGAATGATCTTTTCTTCTAGTAAAAGAGGCTACATGAAGCTGATTAAACTTCAAAGTTTCGATCATCCATTTTACATTATGAGGTCTTACCCCCCCTGGAAGTATTTCAATTTTTCCCTTACTATACTTTATCAACTCTTTTAAAAGTTCTGCTCCATCTTCTATTGTATTTTTTTGTCCCTTAGTAAGAATTCTTTTTACACCTAAATCAACTAAAGTATCCAATACTTTAAAGGGATCTTTCACTACATCAAAGGCACGATGGAATACAGCTTCTCTATCTCCTATAATATCCATAAATCTTTTGCATAATTCTACATCAAGAGTACCATCTTCCCGTAATGCTCCAAATACTATACCATCAGCACCAGCTTTAATTGCTGCTTTCATATCTCGTTCCATGGTTTTAATTTCATATTCAGAATAACAAAATCCAGCTCCTCTCGGTCTTATCATTACCATAATAGGAATATCTACTAATTTCTTAGCTTCTTCAATAGTACCTATTGATGGGGTTATTCCCCCCAAAAACATATTTGAATTTAACTCTACCCTATGGGCTCCAGCTTTTTTAGCTATTATAACATCTTCTAGTGAACCACAACATATCTCTACTAAAACATTTTCTTTCATTATTAATTACCTCCATCTCAACCTTTTAATATGTAATATACTTCCTGCAAATAATTACATATTAATATATAACTATCTAAGTAAACTTAATATTAAAAATAGGTTGATCTGCTATAGCTTAAATCTTACAATACTTTCTCCTACTTCTTTATTATTATCATTAACAATAACCCTTGGAAATACCCTTTTTAGTCTATCTATAGTATCTTTATTTTTATAATTAATCTGCTCTAATATAGACGCTACAATTAGCGGCCATTCTTCCTCTGATCCGTCTATTATCTTAATTGAAAATCCAAGTCTTTCATCTCTAAGTCCAAAACAATATACTCCTTTTGCTCCACCCTTTGCAACTATATTATCATCCATTAAAAGTAATGAACATATTAAATCAGTACCGGAAACCATCTCATAATTTTCATTCATTAGTTTAGTAAGCTTTATTACAGCATCTCGTGTTAACTCATCCCCAATAGTGTCAGGACATGCCATCTTCATATAAGCCATAGCTAAATTTTTCATAGGCATTGCAAATACAGGAACTCCACATCCATCTGTACCAACTTTTATCTGTTCTCTTGGATATCCAGATATCATTGAAATGTGGGAAAGAATTTCCTGTTGTGCTGGGCTATTAATATTCCAATATTCCCTTTTATCACAGTTCATATCAGTGCATAAAGTTAAAATTCCCATATGTTTTCCTGAACAGTTGTGATAAATTCGTCTCTTTTCTCCACCATTTCTTAGTATTTCTTCTTTAGCATTCATTGATAATGGATATGTAGGTAAACATATAAGTTCATCTTCATCTATCTTGACTTTATCCATTATAGATTCTAATGCCGTAACATGAAATGGTTCTGCCCTATGAGAGCCTGTCATAACTGTAATTTCTTTATTACTAAGATTATACTTTGTATCAATGCCTCTCTTTATTAATGGAATAGCTTGTATTGGTTTTGCTGATGATCTCATAAAAGTTACAAATCCAGGATCACCTATAGAGTAAACAACCTGTCCATCTTCATTTACACAACATATATATCCTCTATGTACACATTCTAAAAGTTCTCCCCTATATTCTTCAATTAAAATCTCATCCATAATAACATTCATTCCTTTCGCTGTGCTCAATGCACAAAATTTTATGAAAGTGATTAACTTCTAAAACACTATCAATAATATAGACAAGTATAAAACAATAATATATATTAAATACACATAGGATAATTATTTATCCCATGTGTATATTTTAACATTAATTCTGATTTCATCCCATAGATTCCTTTATTTTGCCTCTTTCAATTCTCTACAATCCTTATGATGAATTATATTTTTCTCCCAGGCTCCTTTGCGATACATTATATACCCAAAAATACATATTATAAGATTGCTAAAACTCATAGAAAACCATATGCCTACAGAACCTATATTTGTAAAATTCTTAAATAGTAATATCATAGGAAGTCTCACAAACCAAAGTCTTCCCACTTCCATCTCCATGGAATATCTAGTATGACCCGATCCCTGAAATACCCCTTGCAATACACTGAATATACCCATAAGTGGCATAGACCATGCTATATATTGCAAATATGTTATCCCCTCTGAAATTACCATCATGTCGTCCTTAGACTGCATAAAGAAACCTATAATTTGTTTATCAAAAGCTAATAAGACAATTAATCCTAAGACAGAAAAACCGATGGTAAGCTTTATGGCTTTTACAAAGGCTTCCTTGGCTCTTTTTAGTTGGTTACACCCTAGATTTTGACCTATAATAGACGTAAGGGCTGCTCCGATTCCCATGGCTGGTTGAATTACAAGAGATGTAATTCTATTTACCATAGCAAAAGCTGCTAGTGTAGCTGTACCATAGGATACTATAAAACCATTTAAAGCCATAAATCCTAAGGCTGAACCAGATTGTCCAATCGATGATGGAAGGGCAACTGATATGATTTTCTTAATTATTTCTCTATCAAATCTAAAGTTCTTAAAAGAAGGTTTTACCTTAGATGATCTTCTCATCAATACATAAATTCCAGCTATTGCTAAAACAGCCTTTGACAATAGAGTTGCTATAGCTGCTCCTGCGATTCCCATATTAAATGTAAATATAAATATTGGGTCTAAAATCATATTAAGAACCGCACTAATTGCACTAAGGACAGTTGGAAATACTGTATTTCCCTCTGCATTCATTATGGAGTTAAAGTTAAAAAATAAAAACATAAAAGGCATATCTAAGAAGGTAATTCTTAGATATATTATACTATTTCTTGCGAGTTCCCCTGTACCCCCCATTACTCTTACAACAAAGGGAGATATTATATATCCTACTATAGCAAATAGTATTGAAGATAAAAAAGATACTACCAAAAGCTGACTTGCATACTTATTAGCCTCTTCATATTTATCAGCTCCTATAAACTGAGAAATGATAGATGTACCTGCTATAGATAAGCCCATTCCGATAGATATAAATAAAAAATTAACTGGCCAAACAAACCCTGTAGCTGCAAATTCTACTGATCCAATTTTACTTACCCATAATCCATCAACTAAATTATATAGTGTTTGTATTAAATTATTTATCATAATAGGAATTGCTAAGACACCTATTACTTTGTATAAGTTATCATTTAAAATAAAATTTCTTTTATTCTTAACCATGTTCCCTCCTAAATCACATTTAAATTTGTTATTACTACTATATATATTATATACCATAGATACTATAAATTTCTATAAAAAGCTTAGGATGTCGAAATATATTTTTTTCTAAATAAAACAGTGTATATTTCATGATTTTAAATTCATCATCATATACACTGTTCATTTATTTTTATTTATACTATTTTACATATTATAAAATAAATTTTGTGAAGGATACTCAGCATCACAAGTAACATCTATTCCCAGTTTTCTAAATATTTGCTCGTCACCAGTACTTAGAATAGTAGTAGAGTGAGCTTGACACCCTTTAAGCTTTATAAGTTTTTCTAAAGCAACTTGAGCCATAGGATTAGTAGCAGCACAAATGCTAAGGGCAATCAGTATTTCTTCTGAATTTAAAGATGTATTATTACTTCCTAAAGCATTGGTTTTCAAACTTTTTATAGGTTCTAATACCACTGGTGAAATTAAATGAATCTCATCAGATATGTTAGCTAGGTACTTTACTGCATTTAAAATAGCTGCTGAAGATGCATCCATTAGCTCTGAACTTCTACCTGTTAAAACAGTACCATCTTCAAGTTCTAGAGCTACTACAGGGCAGGCATCATTTTTGTTTGCTTCTAATTTAAGCTTACTAGAATATTCTCTAGCAGGAATGACTACTTTTCTATCCTCTGGTTTAAGATTTAAACTTTCCATAATTATTTTAATTCTTTGAAAAACCTCTGCATCTACATATCCTTTTTTATATTCAACACTAGTTTTAAAGTATCTTCTAATTATCTCCTGTATAGAAGCTTCCTTAACAACTTCATCATCAGTAATTCCAAATCCTACTCTATTAACTCCCATATCTGTTGGTGATTTATATATAGATTCTTTTCCAGTTATCTTCTCAATAATCCTCTTTATAACTGGGAACATCTCAATGTCTCTATTATAGTTTACTGCAACCTCATTGTATGCATCAAAGTGAAAAGAGTCTATCATATTTACATCTTTAAGATCAACAGTAGCTGCTTCATAGGCAATATTTAAAGAATGTTTCAAAGGCACATTCCATACAGGGAAAGTTTCGAATTTAGAATATCCAACAGCATTTCCTCTTTTATTCTCATGGTATAATTGATTTAAACAAGTAGCCAATTTCCCGCTTCCTGGTCCTGGTGCTGTTACTACTACTATTGGCTTAGTAGTTTCTATATATGGATTCCTTCCATAGCCCTCGTCGCTTACGATAGTTTCAACCTCTGTAGGATAACCTTTAATAGCTTCATGCTTATAAACTTTAATACCTCTACGTTCCAATTTATTTATAAAGATATTAGTAGCTGGTTGACCACTATAACGAGTTATAACCACACTATTTACCTGTAAATCATATCCTCTAAGATCATCAATTAATCTTAGTACATCCATGTCGTATGTAATTCCAAAATCGCCTCTTATCTTATTTCTTTCAATATCACCAGCATATACACAGATAATTATTTCTGCCTTTTCTCTAAGCTTATGAAGTAACTTTATTTTTGCATTTTCATCAAAGCCTGGCAAAACTCTTTTAGCATGCATATCAAATAATAGTTTTCCTCCAAATTCTAGATAAAGCTTATCATAATTATTTACTCTCTCTAAAATATATTTTGATTGTTCTTCCAGATATTTTTCATGATCAAATCCAATTTTCATCTTTACACCTCATCCTAATAATAAAACATACATATTATTATTACATATTTTCATCATTAGTAAAACCTAAATTAAAAATTTTTAATTTTTTTGTTAATTCTAAATTTGATGTTTATGATTTATTTCTGGATTTTATGCTTTTAAAATTTCTGCTTTTAACTCCTCCATTAATTCCTTTACTGTAACTATACTTTTTATCCTATGGGCATTGTCTCCACAAAATACTAAAGCTTCATCCATATTTCCCTTAACACCATTTATTAGTGCTTCACTAATGCAATAAGGAGTTTCTTTTGGATTACAGTGAGATATACATCTATAGCATTTTTCCACCTTCAATTTCCCTTTAAAAGTATTCTCTACAAATGGATTACATATAGCTCTTCCTGGTAACCCTACAGGACTATCTACTATAACTATATCATCTTCTTTTGAATCAACATAAGCCTTCTTAAAATTTTCTGATGCATCACATTCTACTGTTGCTACAAATCTAGTTGCCATTTGAACTCCATCTGCACCTAGTTTTAGGTATTTAGCTATATCTTTTCCATCGTATATACCTCCAGCCACTACTACTGGAATTTCCTTATTATACTTTTCTCCATAAATTTTAGTTTCATTAATTATATCTACTACTTCTTTATCAAAGGCTTCTTCAGTCATATTTATATTTTCTTTTTTAAATCCTAAATGTCCTCCTGCTCTTGGTCCTTCAACTATAACCATGTCAGGGGCTACTTTATCATGTCTATCCCAAAGCTTCAAAATAACTTTGGCTGACTTTAAAGAAGATACTATTGGTGCAATTTTTACTGAAAAACCTTTGATTAACTTTGGTAATTCCATTGGTATTCCAGCTCCTGAGATTATAATATCCGCACCCCCTTCTATGGCTGCCTTAACATGCTCTTTATAATTATTCATAGCGACCATTATATTAACTCCAATAACTCCTCCATCAGTAGCTTTTTTTGCTAATAAAATTTGTTTTTTTAAAGCTCTAATGTTTGCAGCTAAATTATTACTTTCAAAGTCCTCTTCATCATATCCTACTTGTGCTGCAGATATAACTCCGATTCCTCCTTCATTAGTCACTGCTGATGCAAGTTTTGATCTAGAAACTCCTATCCCCATTCCACCTTGAATTATAGGCATAGGTACAAATATATTTCCTATCTTAAGACCTTTTATATTCATAAAAACACTACCTTTCAAATTAAGATATTTTACTTTGAATTTCAAATACTTTGATAATCAAAGTTTATTTTATTATAAGCCATTTTAATAATTGATGCAATAAGTATCCTAGTGGAATATATATATAATTAACTCATTCTTCATAAAAAATCTACTATTATATTTATAAAGGAATACAAAAATAAAAGAACTATAACATAAAATCATATGTATAGTTCTTATTCTTAATATTTTTCTTTATTTATTGAATTTTACCTTTTAAAATACCATTTATCTTTTTAGAAGTATCATCTATAAACTTATCCATTTCCTCTTCATTAAGATATATAAAATTCTCCTTAGTTTCTTCATTATCTCCTAAATAATATTCTGTTATATACTTAACTTGCTTCATTAAAGCCCCTTTAGGAAAATAATCTATATAATCCGGTACCTCGTCTATATTTTTGAATATAGTATGAAAAATAAAATTAGAATTTTTTTCTAAATATAAAAAATCTAATCCATACCAATCCTTTTTTATGGTCCAAATAAAACTTGCATCCTCTTTTAATTTTTTATTATATAAAGCATTTTTCTTTTTTTCATTGAAAAACTTAGACCATTCAATATCTGTAAGCAAGTGTATATAATATCCAAGGACATAAGAATATTTTGAGTATTCCATCAAATTATTTTTTAGATACCTATCAAAAAACCTCTCTGCATCTATATTATTTTCTTCATTAATCCAATGAGTAATTTTTTTTGGTGGATTGAAGCTACTCCAATCTTCATTCGGAACTCCAGAATCTGGACCAACATTTCCAAGTATAAATGCTATAGAATCTAAATCATCCATATTCTTCAATATGTTTTCTGCAATTCTAAGATGAGCTATCCAAGTTGCCATTAAACCCCTCCTTCTTGTACTATCCTACGACCTCTTGTTCATTAACTATAGTTTTTTTAGACTTTTTGGCTATAGCCATCATAAGACCTAAAGCTATTGATAAGAAAGCCGAAGCAACTACTCTATACTGTGGTGGCATTAAAAATACAAGGGTATGACATGGAATCCAGAAAAATGGAATTGTTTTTAACATACTAAACCCTATGAGCATATTAAAATCAATTTCTTTAACCAAATCATTTATAGTTACCTTTTTCATCCCTCTATATTTAACATCAATATATAAATCACAAAACTTATGAAATAAAAACATAAAGGGTGCAAAAGTAATATTCATCATAGCACTTGTTAAAAATGCATGTCCAAACTTTGAGCCATGGAAAGGTAATCTGCCTATATCTTGTGCAGCTAACACTCCTTCTGAATATAGTGTAAAGGCTAAAGTTATCATCATTCCAATTATTCCCCATATAATTGCTTTAAAAATTAATCCTTTAGTCTTTTGCCACTGTCCATGTAAAATTCTAGCTCCCAACATGTCTCCCATGGTAGCTAAAACAAAGAATTTAAAAAAGCCACTTATATATGGATATGCTTGTGTCATAGCCATAAATACTTCTCTAGTTGTTGGAACTACTAAAACTGCAGCCCATAAAAGTAATAAACCTCCCCATAAGTAATCCCCTAATTTCATTTGATTATTCTCCCCTTTTCTACTGTATCTTTTAAAATTTGTTATTTAATAAATATTATAACGTTTTCAATTCCATTTATCTACAATAAATTTTCATTTTTCAGAAACTTTTTATAAGTTGAAAATCTAGCTTAGTTATGTTACCATATTATTACATTTATATTCATATTTTACATGTTATTTCATTGAAGTATATTTAATTCTTTAATATTAAATAAAGTCTATAGGAGGACTATATGAACAATTCAATAAAGGACATATATCTTAAATACATTAGAATAAGTAAATTAAATAAATATATAAAATTGGAGTCAAAAGAAGATTTTAGAAATTTCTTTGCAAAAATGAAATGGGTTAGTTCTCAATGTAAACCTATTCTTCCTTTTTTTATTTCTACAATAATAATCAATTCTGCATTATCTTTAATTGGAGTTTATAATGCTATAATATCAAAATCTCTTATAGATGCTGCTATTAGTGGTAAAACTTCAACGGTTATTCAATGGCTCATTGTAATGGCCACTATAATGTTTGGAAGAATGCTCATATCTCCTATTACCTCATTTATGAGTACTAGGGCATCTACTAGACTCAATCAAGGTATGCAAAGTAAGCTTTATAAACATCTTACCTATAGTGAATGGATTGAACAATCAAAATTTCACAGTGTTAGCTTGCTTACTAGAATCACATCGGATGTAGGGACAATATCTTCAACAATATTAGGTACTATTCCTAGCATTATATCTCTGCTAGTAACTTTTATAGCTTCCTTTTCTACTCTTATTTATTTTGCTCCATCCGTAGCAATTGTAGCAGTGATAGTAGGTCCTATATTGCTTTTAATTAGTCGTTCCTTTGGTAGAAAACTAAAAAAACTATATAAAGAAATACAAGAAGAGGATATAAAATATCGCTCTTTCATTCAAGAATCTATTCAAAACTTAATGATAGTTAAAACCTTTTGTATGGAAAAATTTAATGTAGATAAACTCCATCTAATACAAAAAAAAAAATATGAGTTAGCTATGAGAAATACTAAACTTAGTGTTCTTTCAGGGATGTCCATGGGATTTTGTTCTACCATTGCTTATTTCTCTATATTTTGTTGGGGGGCTTTAAACATTTCAAAGGGATTGGGAACATATGGTACTTTTACCGCTATGATACAACTCTACAGCAATATTCAAGGTCCTATTTCTGGACTTGCTAACACTTTTCCAGCCCTTATAGGGTGTATCTCAGCTACTGAAAGACTTATGGAGATTGAAGAAATCTCTCTTGAAGATGTCAATGTTCCAAGTATTCCCGAGTCATTTAAGTCTCCCTATATTAAGTTTAAAAATGTATCCTTTAGTTATAGGGAAGGAAACCCTGTAATAAATAATGTAACCTTTAACATAGCTCCTGGAGAAATTGTAGCCTTAATTGGTCCCTCTGGAGAAGGTAAAACAACCTTAATAAGACTTTTACTATCGCTTATTCACTGTGATGAAGGAGAAATTACCCTAGGAAGCTATAACATAAGAAACAGTGATGAAATAGTTTTAAATAGAAATCATAGGGAACTTATTTCTTATGTGCCTCAAGGAAACACTCTCTTTTCTGGAACCATAGAGGATAATCTTCGCTACGGTAAAGATGATGCTAATTCAGATGACATTGAAGAAGCCGCAAAAGCAGCCTATGCATTGAAGTTTATAAACAAATTAGAAGATAACTTTCATACCTTAATAGGTGAAAAAGGTAGTGGAGTTTCAGAAGGTCAAGCTCAAAGGCTAGCTATAGCAAGAGCTCTACTAAGAAAAAGACCAATTTTAATCCTAGATGAGGTAACTTCATCTTTAGATGTTGATACAGAACTCAATGTCCTTAAATCAGTAAAAGAACTAGAACATAAACCAACCTGTATTATAATAACCCATAGACCTTCTGCATTACCTATCTGTGATAGAATTTTAAAACTTGAAAAAGGAACGCTGAAAGAGATTGAGAATAAAGTTATACTAGAAACTGCAGTAAATCAATAAATAAGCCACCAATGAAATTTTTTAGGATTTCATTGGTGGCTTTACTCATATGTTACACTAATTCATCTTTTCCATCCCAAAGTTGAAAATTTAGCTACCACTGCATATCCACTTCTATTCTCTCCACCTGTAATAAAGTAAGACCCACACCGTGTCCATGCATGTGCTACCATCTCATTTTTTTCATTCTTTTTAACCCCTAGATAAATTGTAGTTGGTATTCCCTTTCCTCTCATCATTCTTTGTGCAGTAAGAGCTTTAATAAGACACTTACTTTCCCATGGCGTATATCGTGAAGCATTAATAACTGCCCACTTTATGTCTCGCGCTATTCTATATGAATTTATATCTACCTCATCAGGCGACTCTTCTTTTACATTACCCAATCTCTTCCTAAGTTTATTAAAAGGTACAAAGATTATTAAAGTCCTATATATTCCTGTATATATATAAGCTTCTAGAAATTTCAACTTAATACTCCAATCTAAAATAGCAAAGGTTCTAATCTTTCTAGTTAATACTGATAAGCTCTGCATTTTTAAGTTTTCCTAAAAATTCTACTACATTTTCTTTACACTGACTCTTTTCAACCTGAAACTCTCCAAGCAATGTATTAATAATATTATTAACAGTAGAAGGCTCTTTAATAATCTCCCATATTCTACTTCCAACCTGGTTCATCATAAAATATTGACCTTTTTCTAAATTCATCATAACCACTTCACCATCTAAATCTGTAGCATCAATATCAGAGTTTCTTGTAATCTTAGAATTTAGTGTCATCTCCATGTTTTCATTAATTTCAGCAGATTTAACTTTAAGTTCTTTAATCTCCATCTCTCTCATCCTCTCAAATATAATTATAAATTTAACCCATATAATATTATGCTATTTATAAATGTAACTATAACTCCAATTATTAATATGAATTAACTTAAAAATTTACATATCCCTAAACCCTTTTTTCTCTTTAAATATCTCCTCAATAATTTCTATTTGATCATCCACCGTGTACTTATCCCTAGGCCTTGTAATTCTATAAAACTTAGCTTTTTGAGCGATCTCTATACAGTTTTTGAAATATTTAGGAGTCATACCTTCCATAGATCCTATATATTCATTTCTATATATATTTTTAATAATCTTATTAAGCTTTTCTACTCCCCTTATCTCTTCCACTCTTACATTATCAACCTCACCCATATCAAGCTCACAAATTGCTGTTAGTGGAAACTTTTCTTTAGAAAACCCATGAAAATCTGGAACTATATACTTTATCTTTCCATCAACATGAAAGCAAGGATAAGATTCTTTAACATAACACATATTCTCTAAAGCATCAAAGCATAGTTTATGGTAAGGAAAGCCTGGTTCAATGACTATTTTATTATCAAAACTTAATGCAGCTACATCATCTGCTACAAAATTATAGCCTTTTTTTACAAGTGATGTAGTCAATGTCGACTTTCCAGCCCCCCTTTCTCCTGTAAATATAATAGCCTTTCCATTTATGACAACGGTGCCTCCATGAATAGCTGTTGACTCCCTTTGAAGTAGGAGAAACCCTAAGACACTTCCCATTATATAAACTTTCATAAGACTTTTATCACAATTCTCACAGGGATCTACTATCACAGTATTTCCATTTTCAATACAATAAGTAGCCACATGGTCTATATGAAACCAAACATGATCCTTTGTTACGTGAATACTTTTTCCCTCTTTAATTTCTTCTAAAATATTATTGGGAGTTTGTCCATATAATATAGTTACAATGTCTTTATCTATAAAATCTTCATTTCTTTTAGGGAATTCTAGAATTTCTATATTGGAATCTATATTAAGTCCATATACTCTATAGAAATACTTTTTATCTATATACATACTTTCATTAAATCCTTTCTGGAATTCTATGTTTCTAATATTTCCTTAAATCAAGACACCTATATCAAGCTTTATTTTGATATAGGTATCTTGGACAAAAATTATGATTGTTTTGGTGCACTTCCATGATTTTTAGGATGCCATCTATTGTGCTTGTAACACCACACCCAATATGGATGATCAGCAGGTTGAATATTAGGATTAGTGTAATCTTCATTATTAAATTTAATACTCATTGGTTCTTGCCAATTACAAAAATCAATATATTCAGTTTCATTTGTATCACTAGCAGCTAATTGTAATAATATTGGTTTCTTCCACTCTCTTTTCATTTTTTTCCTCCTTCTATTTAAATATCATCTATATACACATATTGTTTTATGTGTATAATTTTACCATCTTATTGTTTAAGATTCAATAGATGAGTTTATTATTTAAACCTATATTTGATAAAAATCTTTGCATGAAATCTGTTATTCATTACATGCTTTTTTCTAATTACTTTATATAATGTATTTAATAAACTATTACTTTTAAATTAACAAAACTAGCATTATTCTTTAATATCCATCATAATTATTTATATAATTAATTTACATTTATTTACTTTTATAGTAACATATTATAGTAGGGAGGTGAAAAGATGAAAACTTGGAACAAACCAGAATTAACAAATTTAAGTGTTACTGAGACTAAAGATACAAACCCCACATTTTGGAACCCACTTATAGGTGCATGTAAAAATCCTGCTGGTGCAGGCAATAATTGTCCATTAACTTGGGAAAGAGATTGTAAATATTATGAACTACTTAGCTTAGATCTTTGTACTGGATATGGAAAATGTACAAAAAAAATTCAACCAACTCCTCCAGATCCTCAAATTCCAACATCATAAGTTAAACATAAATATAGATAAGAAAGCCTATACCTTCTTATCTATATTTATTTATTCGGTATAAATTATAAAATATTCATTATTAAAATATATTGGATTTAGAATTTTTGCGTTTCCATTTATAGTATTTCGAATATCATTAAATTCAAATAATCCTTTCTTTATGGTAGTTCCGCTAAAAATATACGGAGATGAGTTTTGGTTAAATACGTTTTCTCTTAAGGTAACTTTTCCGTTGGGATTACTATAGGTAGTATCAAACATATTTAAAACAGAATTACTACTGCTATTATTAACTTCATTATTATTAAATATAAGGTTTTTCATTTTTCCTGATGACAGCTTTATGAAATCATCAGATGAAGAACTCATTTCTATAATATTATTCTCAATCTCTAATACTGTTGAACTTCCCCATGTTTGGGTAAGAAGGTTACAATCTATTATCTTGCATTTATTCAAAATAATAGTTCCTGTATTTCCATGGGTTCTTACTATAGATTTGGAAATGATACATCCATTCATTGAAGCATTTAATAGTACTGTTAAAACGCTATCTTCAATAATACAACTATTAAGTTCAGCACTTAAATAGCATTGTTTCATTTTCAAACTGCAATCTTTTAAATTTCCAACAATTCTCACATTTATAGTTCCATCACTAGTAACTATTGAGTTAAAAATTATATCTTCCTCAGTCATTCTATCAATACTGCTATTTATAAAAGTTTCTCCATAAACATAAGGTCTTTCAGTCACTATAGTATTTCTTGGTTGCAATCTTAAATTACTATTTATAAACTGATTTTCTTTACTTTCAATTTTAGATGAATATTCATAGATTACAGAATTAGATTTAAATATATTTTTAATAAATTTATAATTAGTTGTTCTTCCCCACATATATACCATTCCTGTAAATTCATTTCCTTCAAATATAATATTATCTCCTGCGCAAGTAACTATATCTCCTGATTTATTCCCCATAAATTTATTATTTTCAACTTTAATATCCTGCATTAGATCCCATCCATCTTCAAAGTCAATAGCATAACCAGGTGCTTGACCTCCATTATTTTCAAAAATATTATTTTCTATAGTCCATTGCTGACCTCCACAAAATGCAATTCCTAAACTTCTATTATTTGAAATGTTGCAATTCCTTAAAATCATATTAGTAGGCGGCTCAAAATTACTAATCCAACCTACATAGCCTAAATTACTAGCTATATCTATCTGTGGAAATACAAATCTCACATAGACTGCTCCTTCTGGTATAATAACCTTTCTAAACTGAAGGCACTTCTCTGAAGAAATAAACTGATTATTTTTATCATAGAAATAAGATATATATTGGGGTTGCTTTATATAAGGATACCCTTGATATCCTAAAGTATATCCAAACTCAAATTTCCCGTTACAAGCTGAAATGTTATAAGCTTTAGTCCTAGAAACAATGTTACTTTCAATAATTTCTCCTTTTAGATTTATATCTCCAATCCGAAAATCTTTTACATAAACAGTATTATACCTATTTTTATTGTTACCGCTATTAGTAGCAACGCCATAACCTGGTACATTGATCACTGAAATATTATCTATAATACAATCTAAACCACCATTTACTACTAATCCACATCCCCACTCATGAGTTCCTGGTACTGTAATATAATCATGGGTTTCTTTATCTCCTTCTAAAATTCCATTGGTAAATATAAGGTTTTCTGCTCCATCTTCAAAGCTAACAATAGAATATCTTTCTAGTGCATTACTGTTAATTTTTAGAGTAGAACCATTTAAATCTATAGTTATATCTTTTAATTTAATTACTATTGGATTATTTTCATCTATTAAATAAATACCCTTTGGAAAGATTATCTTTTTATACTTTAGTGATGATGACATGAATTCTAAGGCTTTATTAATACCTTTAGATGTTTCTATAGGTGAAGTTCCATCGTTTTTAATATTAAAATATTTCAAATCAATAATATACTCAGTACTTTCCTTCTTCCTATACTTGAAATCTATAACTACATTGGGATTTTCTATAGTTAATATTACTTTTACTTTACTCTCGGTAATTAGATCATAACCTTCTATTGACTTTGCTTCATAATTATATTCTCCCATATCAATATTCTCTATATTAATAGAAGGTATTAATTTTTCATTTGTATCAATATTTATATAGTTAATTTCTATACATCCATAAATAGGCTCTGGTATATCCTTCTTATTATAATAAAATGTTATAGTATAATTTTTTATGAAGAAAATCACAAATAAAAAGATAGTGCCTTTTATTGGAGTATATCCATTAATATCTTTAGCTTTGTATATATATAATCCCGTCTTTACATTTTCATAAATATCTTTGGAGTATATTAATGCCTTAGTCTCATTATCTCTATATTCTATAGTAACTGTACTACTCATATCTTTTCTCCCTTTGGACTTTAATTTATACTATAGACTTGTCCTATAATATAATATTCAATTATTGGGATTAGTGATATAATTCTATGCCCTATAATTCCATCCATTTCAGTAATTTATTTTTCTTTACAGAAATAGAAGCTCCCCTTATTATAAACTTACTCTTTTCAATAAAGGAATATTCTTTTCTAAACAAACCTGCTATTAAGTGGTGAAACCATGCTATAGGGATTAATATTTTACATATCTTTGCATAATTATATTTATATGACATACATTCTACCCTAGGAAACATAAAACGTATGTATCTCTTTATGGCTCCTAAAGTGGCATTATTATCTTTACATTCATAGTTAAAAGCAATTTGATTACCGAAGGCATTTACCACGTCCTTTTTTCCATAAACTCCACCCTTTAAAATTTCATCTATGAGCAAATTAATATATTTTACTTGATCCAATTTAATATTTATTAATTCATTAGGAACTTTCATGTTAAATAATCTATTACATAATAAAAAAATTATAACGTTAAACTTTTCAAAACCATATTTCTTGGATTTGTCTAAGAAACTTATCCATGAAATTTCATTTCCCTTATTTTCTACTAATAATACTAAGTCACAAAGCTGTCTTAACCCAAATCCATTGGCAGCTAAATGAGATGCCATATGCATACATAGGTGTAAAGCTAAATCTTCATAGCAAAGAGATTTTACTTCTGAGTCACCTACATTAATTTTTATAGAATTATTCCATACGTCTTCTTCAAATTTATCAAGATCAATACTAAATCCATCTCTCTTAACAATATGCCAGTGTACTTCTATAATAGGAAAAGTATAATGATAAAATACTATATGATGAGATGAAGCATGATCCTCTAATTGGCTATAACCCAAGTCTAATAAAATACATTTAGCTTTTTTCAAATCTTCTTTATGAACTAATATATCTGCATCATTCATATCCCTTTGTTCTGGGTGAGGATAAAAATTCCTTACCACTAGTCCCTTTAATACAATTACAGGAATTTCTTCGTCATTAAACCTACTAAATATTTTAGCTAAATTATATATATTTCTCAGTTGTTTTGTTCCAGTATGAAATACTGATATCTGAAGCTTTTTTAGCAATTCACAATCTAGCTGTGATATCATATCTTTTTCACTTAAAGATGAATAAATTATTCCCTCCACTTTATGTAATTGGGCTATAGTTAATATTTTATCCCAATTAACGTTATTATATAATCTATATGTTATTTTCCCCCTGATTGAATGAGACAATAATTCTATGAATTCACTCTGTGTATTGTCCATAATTACACTCCTAACTATATTAAATTTACGTTCTTTATAATTCACCTTTACTTTGAATTTATGTTAATATATGTATTACACAACAATTGTAACATATTTACAATTATGTGAACACCTTTATTCTTCATGGTTAGATATTTCCCTCTAAAAAAGTTACCCAACCTTAGTTGAATAACTCTAAATTTAATTTATGAAATATAATATATCTGAAATATTTCTCTCTCCATTAAAATCTGAAGGTTCATTTATAACTTCACCATTAAAATATAATGTAGATGAGCCTCCTCCATCTAAGTTATATGCAAGGTTGCAACCTAACTTTTGAAATTCAATTGCTAAATCATAACAACTCATCCCCTTGGACCTAATACTTCTTCCATCAACCACAATTATTACATATTCTAATGATCCTTTTTGACCAATAGCTGTGCGTGGTTGCATATCTTCCTTATACCATGTATCTCCATAATCAACAATGTTACCATCTTTAATTAGATCTGGACCAAAGTCATAGGTATGCCTTGCACCCAAACTCAATAATTCTTCTGCATTCTTCTTTCTATACTCATATATTTTAAAGTTTCCTTCCTTATCTATAACCAATGGAGCACAATCTAAATCAGTACCTCTGTATACTACACCATCTCTTATTACATATCCTGATGTATTAAATCCACAAGCTGCACCATTAATAGCAAGAATAGCATTATGCCTGTTGGCTATAGAAGATGTTTTCTCTTTTATATTTAAGGAAAAAATGTCTCCTGAAAAAGCAGAATTAAGCTGACTTTGATTTTTTATCTTTACTGTTGTAATCCAATATCTAAGGTTTGGGTTAACTTTTACTATAGGTTCAATGATGATCATCATTGTAGGTGACCCATACTTCCTAATCCCTGTTTCATTATCTATTTTAACATATGTATCAGATGGAAATTCATCAAGCTCTACCTGAGAAATAACTTCACTATTTAATGGAGTATAATTATATAAACTAGCAACTAAAAATAGTAATATCCCTATTAAAATAGCAGATAATATTATTGTGATAATCTTTCCAACATCTAGATTACTTAATAATTTTGAGTTCCTCTCATTCATAATATCTCCCCTTGTAATACTTATACTAATATAAATATGTGCAATTATTGTTAATTATAAACAAAAGGACCAATTAATTTAAAACTAATTAGTCCTTTTGTTTATATTATTTTAGTTATTTTTTCATTTGTATTGCTAACTTTCTTAACCTCTGGTAATGATACATGACCCCACCAACGATGAGTCCATGCTACTTTCTCTATTTCACTTTCTTCAGGTATAATTTCAAAATTCAATGCTCTTTCTACTCTATCAACGTCGGTATATGAACCATATTGATTCATTTGTGTTAATAATAATATAGCACTATATTTTCCTGGAGCTAGTGTACTTATATCCAAATTAAATATATCATCATACATGATGCCTGATTTTGCATTTACAAAAGGCTTGGAATAACTTACACCAACTGGTGTATTATCTGAAAATAAGACTTCAACTCTCAGTCTTAAATTAAACAAATCTTTACCAGCTTTCCATTTCATTTTAAAGGTAATAGATTCTTTAGAAGTAAATATACAATCTTTATTATTTAGTATTTGCGTACTTATAATAGTTGCACTTTGCATAATATGTGATTGCCTTTTTTGGTTTTCAAGATTCATTAATGGGGTAGTATTAAAATTATTATTCATATAAACTTTTATTCCATCATCTACATCACCATCAAAGATAATTTTTCCATGGTCTAAAACTATTACCCTACTACAAAGCTGTTGTATTGTCCTCATACTATGGCTTACATAAAGTATTGTTCTTCCCCCATCTGCTATATCCTCCATCTTTCCTAGACATTTTTCTTGAAATCTCATGTCCCCTACCGCTAATACTTCATCAACTATGAGAATATCTGGATCAAGGTGAGCTGCTACTGCAAATGCAAGCTTTACATGCATTCCACTTGAATATCTTTTTACTGGTGTATCAAGAAATTCACCTATTTCTGAAAATTCTACTATATCCTTAAACTTAGCCTCTATCTCCTTTTTTTTCATGCCTAAGATAGACCCATTTAAATAAATATTTTCTTTTCCTGTTAATTCTTGATTGAATCCTGTTCCAATTTCTAAGAGAGAAGAAATCCTACCTTTTATTTTAATTTCTCCCTCCGTTGGAAGTGTAATTCTAGAAAAAACTTTTAAAATAGTAGATTTTCCAGCTCCATTATGCCCAATTATTCCAATTCTTTCACCTCTATTAACGGTAAAATTAATATCTTTCAATGCCCAAAATTCATTACCAGATGACATTTTATTCTTCTTACTAAATGCTCCTTTAATAGAGTTTAAAAGAACAGCTATAAAAGTATCACTTTTATCTTGATTAGATAACAACCTATACTTTTTACCAATCCCTTCAACCCTCAAAACTTCCTGAACCATATAAATCCTCCTAAATTACATCAGCAAAAGTATCTTCAAACTTTATAAAAAATTTTACTCCTAATGTTAATCCTATTAATGAAATAACAATTGAAAAAATTAATGCTGGAACATATATCCTTGCTGATGGCATAATGCACCATCTAAACCCTTCAATCACTCCAACTAATGGATTAATGGAATATATTAATCTTAGATTGGTTGGTATCACTGAACTTGTATATGCAACTGGAGACAAATACATACCAAATTGCAATATTACTGGTATTATATATTTTATATCCCTATATTTTACATTAAGTGCAGAAAAAAATAAGCCAAATCCTAAGGCTATTGTGAAAGCTAAAATAATAAAACATGGAAATAATAATATTTTTATTGGAGGTAAGTATCCAGTGAAAATCATTATAATTAATAAAACTAATAATGAAATAACAAAATCTATAAACGCTGTAACCACAGAAGATATAGGTAATGTAAGCCTTGGAAAGTATATTTTTTTAATCATATGACCATTATTAACTAGACTATTAGATACACCATTGAATGCTGCAGAAAAAAAATTCCATGGTAAAAGCGCTGAATACACCATAATTGCGTAAGGAACCCCATTCTCTGAGGGCATATTTGCTAATCCTCCAAATACAAATGTCATGATTATCATTGAAAATATTGGCTGAAAAATAGCCCAGAGTACCCCTAGTGCAGTTTGTTTATATCTAACTATAATATCCTTCCATGATAAAAATGTTATAACTTCTCTATATTTCCACAGTTCTTTCAATCTCTTTTTATGAGATGGTTTACCTGTTATTAAAATTACCTCATTCATAGTATTTCCCCCTTTAATTGTAAGTACTTATTATACAAATTTGAATTTATACAAAATAGTACCCACATACATTTTTCTTTAAAGCTAAATAAAGGACATTTTAATAAATATAATAATTCTGACGCAAATAATTTTTTATATGTTTTTATATGTGTATTATCCATATTCAATAGATTAAACGCTTTTTTATAGCAATTAAAAAACTTAAAACAAATGTATACTGAGCTTTATTATATAAGTTAATATTTCTTATTTCTTTAAAGAATTTTATTCTATCTTTATATGCATATGCTGCATCAAAATTTTTTAATGTAAATTTACCATTTGTAATTCCCTCTTCATTTTGATAATAATAATACAAGGGATAGTTAATATATACAGTATTTTTACTATTAAATAATACTTTATGAATTACAAATTCATCTTCATGTATTTTACCATAAGGATATCTTATATTTTCAAATATGTTTTTATGATATAACTTATTCCAAGCTGTAACAAACTTAACTCCATTCTCCTTATGCATCTCATTTAATGCTTCAACATTATTAAATTTATTTATATTTAATATTTTAGGAATTTCATATTTTTCTATGCTCTTATTATTCACCATATCATAGTCACAAAATGCAATATCAGCCTGATAATCAATTATAGTATTATATAATATATCATACATATTTGGATGTATGTACTCATCACTATCTACAAATCCTATGTATTCACCCTTTGCTATATCTAACCCTGAATTTCTTGCTGAAGAAACTCCTTCATTATTTTTGTGTATAACTCTTATTCTTTTATCCTTTGTAGCATAATCATCGCATATTTTACCACAATTATCTGGTGAACCATCATCTACAAGTATTAGTTCAAAATCTTTAAATTTTTGATTAAGAATTGAATTAATACATCTATTAATATATTTTTCTACTTTGTATACTGGTACTATGATACTTATTTTACACATACACACCCACCTATAAACTATTAAATTTAAACCTAATATAATTTATTATAAATTTAAATATATCTTTATAATTAAAAACAGTTAGTTTTCTTAGACTTTTTTTTATTTTTGTAAAATTCTTCAATAAGAATTTTACAGGATACCTATAGAGTATATCTATATAAAAACTTTTTAAATATATTACCCCATTATCAAACTCATATCTATAATCAATACTTAAATCTTCTTGTATAATGTAATCTTTTATTCTAATATATCCCCAAAGTAAATCTAATATCTTCTCATCTTTACTACCAGTTGTTGAATCTGACCTAATCAAATAATTATACCCTATATGCTTTGCCACACTCACTTTACTAGACTTTAAAAATAACTTAGGTATTAACTCTAAATCTTCATAATACTTGCCTTCATAAAATAATAAGTTATTATTTAAAAATAGCTCTCTTCTAAATAATTTATTCCATGGATGTGCTCTTTTTAAAATGTCACTAAAAATTATATCTTTAGGAATATACTTATATCTTACAATTCCACCTTCATCTACCTCATTTACACCAGTTAAACACATATCAGCATCATTATATACACATGTTTCATAAAGAATCTTATACATATCAACCTCTATCCAATCATCACTATCAACAAATCCTATATACTCACCTCTTGCAATATTTATACCTGCGTTTCTTGCTGTTGACTGTCCTCCATTTTCTTTATTAATCACTATAACCCTTTCATCTAATTCACCATATTCATCACACATTTTACCAGAACTATCTGTTGATCCATCATCTATAAGAATAAGTTCAAATTCCTTAAAAGTTTGATTTAATATGGAATCAACACATTTATGAATATATTTTTCAACATTATATACAGGCACTATTATACTTATTTTAGGATTCATATTATTTTTCCTTTCAATTAATATAGTTACATAGTTTACTAACTTCACATGTTGTATCTATCTTCTCCCTAGATAAAGCTTTTGAAAAATTCTCACTAACTTTTGGATTATCGATAAGAAATTTAATTTTATCGCATATTTTATCTACAGTACACTCAGCAATTAAACCATTCTGTCCATCCTCAATCTGTTCATTAGATCCAATAAAATTTGTAATAACTATTGGCTTGTTTAAACATTTTGCCTCTGCTATGGTTATACCGTAGCCTTCATGTCTTGAAGGCTGAACATAGATGTCTGAAGCCTTTATGTAGGGATAAGGATTTATAGTTTCTCCTAATAAAATAAAATCGTTTCTCAGATTAAGATTTTCTATAAGCCTCTCATATTCATCTCTATCATTACCTTCTCCAACACAATACCATCTTACTTTATACCCTTGTTTTTTCAATTTATCTAATACGCTTATTGCCAAATCTTGCCCCTTTTCTTTAGATAATCTTCCTATAGTCAAAATTCTTATACCTTTAAAACCATTGTCAAAATCTATTTTTTCTTGAGCCATGTCTTTAATTAATTCATGTGAAACTAAATTGTTAAACACCTGTGATTTAGTAGATGTAACTGGAAACTGCTTATTTAATATTCTCTCTCCATTCTTAGACACTACAAATATCTTATTAAATCTTTCATATAACTTTGTATATAATTTTTTATTTATCTCATGATGTGAAATATCAAAATGTACCCAGGAGATTTTTAGTTTTGCTTTAATTTTATGTGTTATATAAGCATCTATTATCTCAGTTGGACCTGCATAGGCTATTGCTGCATCATATTCTTTCATATTCATTGGAATGCTTTTTAGTATGTTTTTATAATATATATATCTATCATTTGATTTTTTACTCTTAAAATATGAATAAAAAAATCCAAGAATTTTATGATATTTTCTCTTCTTAATATAACTTTTTATAGTCTCATAAGGTGAATCCATAAGAATTGGTTTAATATCTTGAAACCAATTAGTTTCTTCTACTTTTACCCACTGTGGAAGATATTCTAGAAAACCGCCTTTTTTCTCAAGGAGTAAGATTGTAACATTATATTTATCCTTTGGTATAACTGATAATAGTGAAAGCAAGGACTTTTCAACTCCACCAATATTCATACTGCTTAACATAAATAGAACTTTTTTCACTGGCATTACTCCTATCCTTCTATCATTTTTCAGTTCATAATTACTCTACTAATTTTTTCAATTTCTGCTGTTGTATTTATAATCTTACTACTAAGGTTGTTTCTAATTGCCTCATATAAGTCATTATTGTCTAATAGCTTTTTAACCCCTAAATATATGGAATCAGCATCTTCACTAACTATAATTCCATTTTCTTCATTAATTATTTGCTCAGTGGCTCCAGTAAAATTAGTTGTTATAATTGGATTATTAAAGCACCTAGCTTCAGCTAAAGTTATACAGTATCCTTCATGTCTTGATGATTGTACATATATATCACAATCTTTCATATATGGATAAGGATTTAATCTTGATCCTAATAGTACATAATCTTTTTCAATTTTAAATTTATTTATCATTGTCTCATACTCACTTTTAGCTCCACCTTCTCCAACACAATACCAACGTACTTTATACCCTTCACTTTTTAATCTTGCTAAAACAGGTATAGTTAAATCTTGTCCTTTTTCTTTGCTTAATCTTCCTACTGTAAGAATCCTAATTCCGTGAAAATCATCTTTAAAAGAAGCTCCATTATCAGCAAACCTATTAATCTTCTCATGATCTAGAATATTATAAAATACTTGGGTCTTATCCATTACCTTAGGAAAACTCTTTATAAATTTACCTAACCCATCTTTGGATACCACAAAAATTTTATCAAAACTTTTATATAGCTTAGATGCTAATCTTTTGTTAAAATGTATTTTTTCTATATCAAAGTGTATCCATTGTACTTTTTTTTCTGAGTTTATTTTATTTGCTACAAAATATGTTATAAAGTCCATAGGTCCTGCATAAGCTACTGCAATATCATAGTTTTTATCTAAAGCTTTTATATTTTTAAAGATATACCTATAATAGTAGCTAAGATTCCCAGTAATTTTAGTGATGAAATATAAGATGGCAATAATGATACTCTCTAAATATTTATGTTCTGTTACATTTTTCTTTAACACAGATAAAGGTGACTCATTAAAATATGATTTTAAACTCTTATATTCATATACATACTTAACACTAACCCAGTCTGGTATTTTATTTAAAAATCCGCCATATTCCTCTAACATAAGAATAGTAATATCCCATTTAGTTCTATCCATTTCTCTTATCATCGATAGCAGCGCTTTTTCTGTACCACCTATGTTCATATTAATAACCATAAATATTATTTTATACATTTAATCACATCCACAATAGTAATATATTTCTTACTTCATATATTTTAGTTACTATTTAAACAATTCATAAATTTTATATATTTCATTCATTGTATTATAATAGCTTTCTGATTTAAGATTTCTAAGGATCTTATCTCTGAAACTGTGATCATCTAAATATTTTTTTATCCCATTTAATAGTTGTCCTTCATCTTGTTCTACAATTAAACCATCTTGCTCATTTTTAATTAATTCATTAGAAGTATTAAAATTAGTACATACAATTGGTTTTTTCAAGATTTTTGCTTCAATAACAGTTAATCCAAAACCCTCATTTCTTGATGGTTGAACGTATATATCACACATTTTCATGTAAGGATATGGGTTATCACGAGATCCTAATAATATAAAATATTTTTCAAGGTCATATACTTTAACTAAATCTTGCAATTTCGCTTTATCTTGTCCATCTCCAATAACATACCATTTAAACCTATAACCACTACTTCTTAGTAAATTAGCAGTTTTTATTGCTACATCATATCCCTTATATCCTATTACTAATCTGCCTACAGTTAATATATTCACTTCATTAGAATCAATTTCTTTAATTTTTTCTGTTGCCATATTTACAATTATATCCGGATTAACTATATCTTTAATTACTACTATTTTATTTGTATAATTTTTGTTTACATTTATAATTGAATCTTTTGATGCCTCAGAAACTGCAACTATTTTGTCAATTTTATCATAAAACATTTTATCTAACTCTTTATTATAAGTAGTAGCTTTGTAATCACAATTTATCCAAGCTATTTTCTTATTTGCATCTATCTTATCTACCACAAAATAAGTTGGAAATCCTTGTGCAAAGGCAATTGCTATATCATATTTCTTTTCAATCCTTTTTAATATATTTTTTTGATTTATATAAAATATTTGTTGATTGTTTTTAGTTTTTTTACTCTTTAATTTATTTAATCGTATATCTATAGATGATTTTATACGACACATTCTGTATAATAATCCCTTAACTATTGTTTTATCGTAATTTTCATTGTTTAAGTATAAATAAAAATTGGGAATATCTAATATATTAACTTTATTTGGAATATATTTGTCTAATGATTCTCCCTTTTTTAGCATTAACAAATCTACTCTATACTTTGAATAATCAATTACATTTAAAAGAGAAACTAAACTTTTTTCTGAACCTCCGATTGATAAGGAATTAATTACAAATAATATATCTTTTTTCACTATTAATCACCTACTTTTTGATAGATAAAACTTCATTTATATAATTTTTTGAAGAAATAATTTTTGCTTTTAAAATTTTATCCACTTTAGCATAATCTATATCCTCTAACAATTTATCCAAAATATAGTCATTTTCAATATATCTATGTTCTAAATTAAAATCAATTAACAAATCTCTCATCCTTGTATTTATATTCTCTAACCTTCTAACAATTGCCATAGGTTTCTTATATATTAAAGAAAATGCCACTGCATGAAACGAGTTTGATATTACAAATTCTGCATTTCTCACTAAAGATATGAAAGTTTCTGGTCCACTGAATTTGAAGTTTTTATCCTCATATGACCCTCTATAGTGATTTATAGTATATATCTTACATCTTCTATAATGTGAAATTTCCAATGCTAATTTCTTTATAATAGGATTATTATCAAAATCATAAACTAATACATATTTATCTTTAAATTCTGTATTACCAATATCATCCCATATTTTTCTATCTAATAAAAATACAGGATCAACTACCACTTCTACTTTTTTTAACTCTAATTCATTAATGATTTTTTTACCACTTTTTTCTCTCACCGATATTCTATCTAATTTTAGTAGATTTTCTCTTACAAAATTTTTGTATTTATTATCAATAGTTTCTGTCGCAAAACTTGCTGCATAGGAAGCTCTTATTTTAGAATCTGGTACAAAATCGAGATAAAAAGCAGGATCTTTTCCATTATCTCGTAAACAATTCCATATTTGATCACTTCCACATAAATAAACATCTGCTTTAGGAATATTATTTATTAGTTGTATATTAGATGTATATCTATATTTTGATAATGACATAAATTTATTTTTAAAAGTGTCAAAGGCTTTCTTCCTTTTCAATGCTTCTAATTTAAATGGTAATTTTAAAATTATATAAGTAAGTTTTGTTATATAATTTTTGTTCCACTTAGGGTTATCTATTGAAATTATTTTATAATGTCCACTTAAATAATCTGGCTTATAATCAATAATTTCCACATCATTTCCAATCTGCTTTAAATATTCTATTAATGCATATGCTTGTAGTGAAGCTCCATGATTATATACATCATGACAAGTTATTGTACACACTTTCATAATTTTATTCCTTATCTTTTATTTATAGTAAATCATATTTTTCTTTTGAGTAAACTACTTACTAACGGTTCCATATCTTCTCCCTTTCTTAAAATAGCTTATATATTTTTCCTAATTCTTCCATATTACTATAGTTACTCTTTCCACAACACTCTTCCATTTCCTTTTTTAAACGTCTGTCATTGTAAATATTTTCTATTCCAGAAGCTATTCCTTCTACTGATTTATCACATATTAATCCATCAACTCCATCTCTTAACTGACTTTTAGCCGTAGGATAGTTAGTAATGATTACAGCCTTTCCTAGTATTTGAGCCTCAGTAACAGTTACAGCTCGTCCTTCATACCTTGATGGCTGTACATATAAATCACAACCTTTCATATAGGGATATGGATTGATTTTTTTTCCTAGTATTATAAAATCTTTCTCAAGATGATTCTCTTTTATTAACTTTCTTATCATCTCCTCATCTCCCCCATACCCAACTACATACCACTTTATATCTGTAAACCCTTTATCATGCAATGTTCTTAAAGCTCTAACTCCATTATCTATTCCCTTTGCCATTGACAATCTAGCTACTGATAGAAGCTTAAAGCCTTTTCCTTTACTTATATCATCTTCCACTTCTTCTTCAGCCATGAATCTTATAAACTCTGGAGATACAATATTCTCCATTACCACCACCTTATTTTTTAGTTTGTTATATTTCTTTAAAAAGGAATTTTTACATTCTTCCGATACAGCTACTATAGAATCAAATTTATTCCAAAGCTCTATATCCTCTATAACATCAGTATCAATACAGGAATAATCCGTATGAATCCAGGCTATCTTTTTCTTAGCCTTTACCTTATTAGCTACAAAATAATGTGGCCATAGGTAGCTTATAGCTACATCATACTCTTTATTTAAACAAGGTAAATATTTCAATGAAAATTGCCACATCCTCTGCATCTGTACATGCCCAGATTCTTCTAAACTATTTTTCTTAGCATATTTAGAAGCATCCATTCTAGCTTTAATACGTGCTAATCCTAAACTAATTTTTTTATCCTTAAATATCTCTAATATAGATTTTCGAAAGGTGGTGTATTCTTCTATCTCATCTAAAATGTTAAATTTGCCCCTTAATAACTTCATAAAATCTCCTTTATGTCTATATAACATCAAATCTACATTATAATTGTTATAATCAAAGCTTTCTAAAATATTTATAAGACTTCTCTCTACTCCCCCAACTTCCATATCAAAGGATGCTATTAGCACATTTTTCATATTTATTCCCTTCTAATTCTATTCCATATAATTTATATAGTTTACCTTTAACGTCCTCAATTCTATATCCATGAAACTCAAATGTTCTTTTTATTAACATCTTATCAACCTTGGATTGTTCTAACATTTTCATTACTGTATTACTCCAAATTTCTATACCTGCTTCAAGATTCAATCTCTTAAGTAGATCTAGATGTAAATCTGCTTCCGGCTGAATAGCTGTAGATGTTAAACATGGTACTCCTGAAGCTTGTGCCTCTAAAAGTACAAGGCCTAATCCCTCATAGGTGGATGGTAATATAAATAAATCTATTTCCTTAAGTATGTTATTCACATCATCTCTAATACCTAACAGATGTATGTTATTCTCTAAGTTTAATTTTTTAATTTTTTCTTCTATAGGCCCCCTTAAGTCTCCATCACCAATTAAAATGCATTTAAATTTAGGATTTATTCTCACTAAGTTTGACATTAAATTAATTAGAAAATTATGATTTTTCACACGAATAAATCTTCCTACATTTCCAATTAAAATATCATCATTGTTTATTCCTAATTTTTTTCTTATATAGCTACTACCTTCATTATTAATAAATCTTTCATAATCAATATAATTAGGTAATTTACAGTATCTATCATCTTTAAGTGTACTGTATCCAAATAAATACTTACCTGCTGCATCGCTACATGACAAAAAGTTTGTGGAAAACCCCTTTATTAATCCCTTCATTATGGATATGTATAATCTTTTTATTAGACTTTTACTACAATCCTTAGTAGTATGGGCATGAGATATCCTTACCTTTACTCCAACTAGTTTTGCAGCCAATACTCCAACTCCACAATTAAATAAAGTATGAGCATGAACAGCACTATACTCATCATCATTCTTTATAATCTTCATTAAATTTATTACGGATTTTATCACACCTACTTCACTTGGAGGATCTAACTTTATTATTATTCCACCTAATTTTCTAATTTCTTCATCATAATAGCCTTCCTTATGGTAATAAGAAACAAAGTCAAATTGAATCTCCTTATAAACCTTTCTATATAAATTCATAAGCATAGTTTCGGTACCACCCACGTCCATTCCACCTACAATATGAAGCACCTTATTTCTTTTCATTTCTCATCTCTCCTTACTTTTCATCTATGATTGGGAGTATAATAGAAAATAGATTTTATATCTAAAACACTCTTATATTGCATATTAAGTCCTATTACTTGCTCTCTATAAAAGAATATTAGATAACACACTATGAATGCTAAATATATTGTTCGTCTTTGCTTACCCTCTAGACAATTCTGTATTATATACGGCAATAGTATAAAGTTGTATAATTGTAAATATAATGAAAACCTATTAAATATCCAATTTGACATACCAAAGGCTACAAATATGCAATTTAAAAGAGCCATATTAACAAATACATTACTCTGTGGCCACTTTTCTTTTAGTTCATTCCTTTTTAAATATGCAAATATAATTGGAACCATGTTTACAAAGGTTCTCATTATACTTGATCCTCCTTCGTCAAAATCTGAATAATACCCATAATTAGTATTTTCTATAATCTTAAACAAGTAACTGCTTAGCACCTCATAAAAAAGAAGTCCTAATACAGCAATTCCAATTATCATGTATATTTTCTTTGACCAAGGTTTTAATCTTGCTATAAAATATATCGGAATCATAAATAGAGCTGATTGATGAATAGTTGAAATTATAAGTACACTTAATAAGTATTTTTTAAAGCTACCATCTATAATAAACTTTACGCATAGAAATAAAAGAGCTGCTGCTAAACACTGTCTCAGTCCATTCATGGTAACTGTAAAATAACCTGCTGCTATATACATAAATATTTCTAGTTCTATATAACCCCTGTACTTGTTTAATACATAGACATTACATAGTTGAGTTATTAGAGCTACTACAAATACAATAGTTTGTGGATTATTGGAAAATTGAATTAAAATTAAATTTAATAGGACAAAACCATAGTCTCCATTAGCTTTAGAAAAACTAGGATTTTCTACTAAAAGATTATAGGTGTGCTTATACATACCTGTATCTCCAATACCAGACCTTAGCCCTGAAAATAATACTAAAACCGAAACTACAAGAGAAATCCAAAATATAGCTATAAGCTTGTACTTTTTATCATTAGCCATTCTAGCAAGCAATGATAATATAAAAGTTGAAGCTAAGGTAGCATAATATATTCCCATTTTTTTCTCCTTTCTATAAGTTTCTTATATCTCTAGTTCTAAAGATTATATAACTATATAAAATACATCCCAGAGGAATAGCTGCTAACATAATCCCTTTGTATGGAACCTCACTTAAAAAATTCTTATCCTTTACAATTAAATTACTAGATACATAATGGACACATTCTTTAAATCTGTATAATAAAGATGTATTAGGTATCTTTAAGTTTTCTATTCTATAGAAGCACCATCCCTTAGGATTATTTCTGTATTGTCTAAGCATATTCTTAGTAGACCCATCTTCCATGTATTCTACAATACAAACAGGTTCATTAACTAAAGCTAGTTTGTACTTCTCATCTAGTTTATGACACTTATAAGCTAGTCCTACATATTTCTCATCTTCAAACTCTGGATATGGATATTTTTTTGTAAGCTCAGTCCTATATATAAGTTTTTTATCTCCTTTAATACCATATTTATGATATATATCAAATAAAGTAGCTTCCCTTAATCCTTCTGAAAACTTTGTTCCTATTATCTCACCAGTTTCATATAAATCAAGAGCTGCAATTCCTGCTATATTTTCTGCCTTTCTTTCTTCCCAAGCCTTTAGAATTTTTTCTACTCCATCATCTGTCATATAATCATCTGAATCTATACATATATTTAGTTCTGTATCAATATTTTCATAGGCAGTATTATGAGCACTATGCATACCGCCATTTTTTTTATATATATAATCTATTTGAAAGTCTGCTTCCTCTTTCCAATTTATAATCAGCTCTTTAGTATCATCTGTTGATCCATCATCTATTACCAACCATTTGAAATTTTTATTTGTCTGTCTTCTCAAACTTTCATAACACTTATATATGAGTTCTTTTCTATTATAAGTTGGCGTAAAAACTGTTAAAATTGGTTTCATTAATATCCTCCATCCTAAATCATGCTTTTTATATATCTGCTTTTATTTTCAAATAAATCACTTACTAATACTATCATAGACTTTTTCAATTTTCTTACAGTAGTTTTTTATATTATAGTTGGTTTTTATAAATTCACGTCCATTTTTCCCAAGATCAATTCTTAATTGTTTATCCTCTTTCAAATTTCTTAATTCTTCCATAAAACTTCTATAATCTCCTGGCTTTATGAGCCTTCCTCTATGAGAGTTTATAACTTCACTTATACTTCCTACATCCATAGCTACAACAGGTATTCCAAATGCCATAGCTTCCAGTATTACCATTGGAAGACCTTCGTAAAGCGAAGGTAGAAAAAACACATCTATAATAGGGAAAAAATCATATACATTTTCTTCGAATCCTGTAAATATAAAAAACTCACCCAATTCTAATTTTTTTACCATAGACCTAATTTCTTCTTCTTGTGTTCCGCTTCCAATTATGAAAATTTTTGTATCTATAAATTTTTCCTTATATTTATCAAATTCTTTTATAAAAGGTATAAGTCCCTTTTCTTCATCTAATCTACCTACAAATCCTATTACTTTTCCATTCTGTGGAATGATATATTTTGTAGCTATCCACGCCCTTTTATTACTTTTAAAATTTATTATTTCTTCTACATCCATAGCATTAGATAATATAGATATTTTTTCCCTATTAAGATAATTTGTATTTTCTTTATAAAAATCATATACAACCTTACCACAAGTAATATTGTAATCATATTTTGGCCTTAATAACTTATCAATACTACTATTTAATCCATTACTATTTATCCATGGATAGCAACTATGAATATGTGATATTACCTTTATATCTACTCCATATATACTCTTTACTAAATAAGCATGTATTGAAGCATTATTATCATGAGCATGGACTATTTTTATATCATTATCCCTTATAATATTTTTAAGATACTTTATATTTTTTAAAATATGCTTCTTAGAAAAACTTAAGGAATAGCTATTTATATTATTATCCTCAAAACTTTTTTTAAGCTTGTCCCCACCACATAGGACTATCGACTCATAATTAGTTAAATTCTTACAAATTAGCAGCACCATTTTTTCAGCTCCACTTAGCTTATTCATTGGTAATATATGAAGACACCTTTTCATATTTTTACATCCCTTCAATATATATTTTCATTGCTACTTATTAAATTCTAGTAATAAGTTATGCTTTATAAATTTATATTTTTTTCAGGCAAATAGTAGTCTTGTAAATCTAAAGTATCATATATATACTCCAACTCACTTATTACATTATTTAAATCATATTTCTCTATTTCCTTAGGTGTATTAAAGCTTCTATCTCCTTCTAGATAATATTCCTCTATAGCTCTTGCAGTAGCTTCATAATCTCCCACTTCTACTAGCTTACCTATACTTTCATTTTCTATAAGATCTCTTATTCCTCTTATATTAGTACCTATAACTTTTTTCCTATGTGACATAAACTCCATTATACTTTTAGGCAACCCTTCTCTATAGGAGAGTAATATCCCTATATCTGAAATTTTTATAAGCTCATTTATGTTTTCTCTATAACCTAAAAAACTTATATTTTCTTCTACTCCCCTTTTTACTATTTCCTCTTTTAACTCTTTTAGCTTATTTCCTTCTCCTACACTAATTGCCTTAATCTTTGGATACTTATCTTTTATAAGTTCCAACGCCTTTATAAGCTGAAGTTGGTTTTTATTATGATTTAATTCTGCTATCATAAGTATTATAAAATCATCTTTATCAAAAGAGAGCTTCTTTATATTAAGCACTTCTGCCTTTAGTTCAGTCCGTCTAATATCCTCTATATTTATACCTACTCCATTAACTAAGTAACACATTTTAGGCTTTAACTTATTTTTAGTTATTTCATAGTCTTCATTATTAATATTTATTATTACATCTGTAAATCTAGCCATAAGCTTCTCCATAGGATAAAACATACACCATGCTATCTTAGGTGCACCTTTATAAAAGTGATAGCCATGAGCTGTATATATAATTTTTATTTTAGGAAACCAAAGTTTTAATATTCTTCCGTATAATGCTGCTATAGGTGTATGAACATGGACAACATCATATTTATTTATTTTTTGTATAAATCTTAATCTCCAAAAAGCTTTAAAATTTCTTAAACTTAAAGGTTTTCTACAAAATGGTACATTGTATACTTTAACTCCTTTGGATATTAATCTCTTGTCTATAGGTTTATCTATAAAGCATGCGCAATCAACAACATATCCTTTATCTATTAACATTTCTATATGTGGAATTAAAAATGCATTAATTGTTCTACTTACTGTTGTTATATATAATATCTTTTTCATAAACTTCCTCTTCCCTTATGACCCTTGCAGGAACTCCTACAGCAGTACTATAAGCTGGGATATCCTTTACTACTACAGAGCCAGCTCCTATTATTGCTCCCTTTCCTATTTTTAAATTTTGAATTACCGTAGAGCAGGATCCCATAAGTACTCCTTCTTCAATAATATCTCCTCCTGAAATATTTACGTTCCATAACAAGGATACATAATCTTTTATAATAGAATCATGACCAATACCACATTTAGGACTTATTATTACATGTTCTCCGATTTTAATATCTGTTGTTAAAATTGCTCCTTCATATATTATTGTCCCATGTCCCACAGTCATAAAATCATGTATGGATACTCTTGGATGAATTAAAGTTGCGAATTTAAACTTTCCCTCTAACTTTGAAACTATTTCTTTCTTTACTCTATAGTTTGATATAGCTACAACAACATATATGTCTTTACTAATGTAATTTAATAACTCAACATTTCCTATAATTCTATGTCCGTTTAAAGTTTTCCCTAAATTTGTTGGATTATCATCTAGGAATCCAATTATATTCCAAGTTGGTTTAAAATTATTAATTTGATTTATTATTAATGCAACTTCTCTTCCAACTCCTCCTGCTCCTATAATGATAACTTTTTTCATAGCAACTTCCTCTTTTTCACATTTAATAAAACAAATCTATGACAATTGATTTTTAAAGTCAAAGATTAATATGTTTAATTTGATATTTTAAGCATTAACTTTTTTTGTTTTATATTTTTCATAATTTCTTCTTCTTGATTTTTTACTAAGAAAACTCTTTTTTTCTTTAGTATAATATTTATAATAAGAATCTGTTCTCTTTATGTCGCAACTATTCAGTATACTTCCAACTACATTTGCATTTACCTTTTTTAATTCTTTATATGCTAAATTAATATCTTTTTCTCTAGTTTTACCGTACTTCACCACTATAATTGTTGCATCTGCTTTACCTGCAAGAATGCTGGCATCAGTAACAGCTAGTAACGGTGGAGTATCTAATATTATATAGTCATAGATACTTCCTATATTTTTTAAAAATCCTTCAAAAGTTTTCGAACCTAAAATTTCTGCAGGATTAGGAGGAATAGTACCTGATGATATTACTGATAGGTCAGAAGTAAATTCTTGTATAGATTCTTTTAAATTATCTTTATCAATTAAACAATCCGTAATTCCCTTTAAATTAGAAAGCCTAAATTTTTTATGTAAAGATGGTCTTCTAAGATCACAATCTATAATTAAAACTTTATTTCCACTTTCACTTAAACAAAGTGCTAAATTACCAGCAATTGTTGATTTCCCCTCTCCTGGTACTGAACTAGTTATTACAATGGTCTTTATTGCTTTATCAACAGATGAATATTTTAAACTTGTGCGTATGGATTTATAAGATTCAGCAGATATAGAATGTGGCATTTTATTGTATATAAACATTACTCTCTTCCTCCCTTAAATCCTTTTTCGTGCTTAGGTATATTTCCTAATACTGGTACTGGCAAAACTTTTTCTAATCTAGAGTTACTCTTAATAGTGTCATCAAGATAATCTATAAAAAATATTAATCCCAAAGAAAATATTACACCAACTCCGAAGTACATAAGCATTAGCTTCTTTTTATTAGGTACTATGGGATATACTTTACTACTATCTATAATTCTCGGCTTAGCATCTGGAATTATAGTTTTTGCTTGCTCATTAAACTCTTCACATATAGCTGTTAGTACCTGTTCTGCTCCCTCCATATCATTAGTATTATATGTTACTGTAAATATAGGTGTATTCTCTGATGCAGAAAACCCTAATGAATTTTTCACTTCCCAAGACGACTTGTTAATTTTATATTTTTTCAATGTTTCATTTAAAAAATCATCTACCCTAATTATTTCATTAAAGGTATTCATAAATTCATTGTAATATTGAATTTCATTCTGAGAATAATAGTCCATTAGATTATTTCCTCTACCAACGTAAATTTTCGCTGTAGCTTGATAACTTGTAGTCATTAATGAAGCTTTATAACCACCTAAACATGATATAGCTCCAGTAATTAATATTAAAATCCAAATTTTTTTCTTTAGTAAATATACTATTTCATCAAAATTTATCAATTTTTCATCCATAAATTTCATCCTCCTTTAATTGCTTCCATTAAAGTATTCCATGGTAATATTATCATCTTGGTTTATTCCATCTTTTTTAATAACTTTATATATGGTTAAAAATAAAATTTTCAAATCTAAAAGTAGGGACCAGTTACACACGTACCATATGTCTAATTTAAATTTTTCTGTCCATGATATAGCATTTCTACCATTAATTTGTGCCCACCCTGTAATTCCTGGTAGAACCTGATGCCTTTTTAACTGCTCTTGTGAGTATAAACTTAAATACTCTTTTAAAAGAGGTCTTGGTCCTACTAAACTCATATCTCCTTTTATAACATTTATAAGCTCTGGTATTTCATCAAGGCTTAATGCCCTCAGTGTTTTTCCTATTGTTGTGTGCCTCTTTTCATCTGGTAATACCTTCCCATTTTCATCCTTTATATCTTTCATTGTTCTAAACTTAATCATTTTAAAAATCTTATTCCTTTTTCCTACCCTCTCTTGTATAAAAAAAATTGGTTTTCCTAATTTAATCTTTATTATCAGTGCTATAATAATTAACATAGGTAATAAAATAATAAGTCCTAATATTGAAATAGCAACATCAAATATTCTTTTTATAAACATATTCTCCTCAAACTTTCTTAAATTTTATCTCTGTCTTTTTAAATGTAAATTTATTTTTTAAATTTTATATTAACCAAGTATAAATTACTTATAATTCCAAACTTTATTTAAATAATCTTTTTATAGCATCTATTACCCTTTGTTGATCTTCAATTGTCATTTTTGTATCTGATGGAAGACAAATTCCTCTTTCAAATATATCTTCACATACACTTATACCTACATCATTGTGATTAAAAAAACTAAATCCTTTATAATAAGGTTGAAGGTGGATAGGCTTCCAAACATGTCTAGATTCTATATTTTCTTTTTCTAAAGCTTTTATTATATCTATAGGTTTAATTTTGCATCCTTTAGATAAAGTCATCACACTAAGCCAATAATTTGATGTTCCATAGTCACAAATTTCTTCCATATCAATCCACGGAATATTCCTAAAATTTCTATCATAAAATTCAAAAATACTTTTTTTCTTAGCTATTCGTTGATTCAATATTTTAAGTTGACCTCTACCTATTCCTGCTAAAATATTACTCATTCTATAGTTATATCCAAGCTCTGAATGTTGATAATATCTAGCCTTGTCTCTAGCTTGAGTGGCCCAAAATCTTGCTTTCTCTATGGCATTCATATTATTTGATACAAGCATTCCACCAGCAGAAGTAGTTATTATCTTATTTCCATTAAAAGAGAATACTCCAAATTCACCCATGGTTCCAGTTTGCTTACCCTTATAAGTTGCACCTAATGATTCTGCAGCATCTTCTACAATAGGCACATCATAAAAGTTGCAAATTTTTATTATTTCGTCCATATCTGCACTTTGACCATATAAATGAACTACAATTACCGCTTTAGGCTTCATATTTTTTTCTTCATAATATTCAAAAGCTCTTTTTAATGCTTTGGGAGACATATTAAAACTTTCAGGTTCTGAATCAATAAATACTGGAACAGCTCTTTCATATATTATTGGGTTACAACTTGCTACAAAAGTTAATGATGAACAAAAAACTAAATCATTATTTTTTACATCTAATAGCTTCAATGCCATATGAATTGCTGAAGTTCCAGAGCTTAGTGCCAAGCCTCTTTTTACTTTTACATAGTTTGCTATCTCATTCTCAAAATTCTCTACATTAGGACCCATTGGTGCTATCCAATTAGTATCAAAAGCCTCAAGTACGTACTTAATTTCTTCCTCACCCATATGTGGCGATGAAAGGTATATTTTCCTTCTGCTATCTTCATTAATTATTTCACTAAACCTATTTTGCTCTGCTAATTCTAAAATTTCTTTACTTTCATCTATTTTGTAGAACTTTATTGATTGAATAATATCCTTGTTACTTTTCATATTTTCCACTATATACTTCGCCTCCTTTCATAGGATAATATGTAAAAAGACTCTTTCCTTTTCCTTAAAACTTTTATATTAAAATCCCTAACCACGAATCAATATTAAGTTTTATTATTATAAAATCTGATTAAAATTTTTGTTTATATATTAAATCCACTATTTTTGTATAAATAATTAACATATAGTTCTACATTACAATATTACCACTTTTTTACATTTGTTTCATTTAGTTTTCTTCGTCTTTTTATCCTAGGAAATAACAATGCCCTTTTGCATGATACTTTATTTGTATGTATATGCACTTATTTATACATACTTCTACTTTATATAACTAATTATTTTAATAATAAAATTCTTCTTTCACCCTAAAGTTACAATAAAACTTTTATAATATTGAATAAAAGTTTTATTATATAGTAAAAGAGTGTGCCTAGCATTGCTATGACACACTCTAATAAAATTTATTTGTTGCACTACTCTCTACTTTAGTTTTAGGCTCTATGTTTAATGAAAGTGATAGAATTTGGAGAGAATTTATATTTTCATATAACAAATAGATATATATTAAACTATTTATATATGTTAATAGGAAACTATATAAATAGTTAACTATTTGTTGTGGCCTCAAGGGTTTCAGAGATTTTCTTATTTTGAAAAAAGTAAAATTAGCCAATGATATTCTATCACTCTGGAACTAATTCTAATCTTTTATCCAATTTATCAACTAGTATAATGTTAGTAACCTCTACATTTCCTCTATTAATAACTATAAATCATTTTAATCTATAATTTTATTAAGCTATACATATAGATTCTCTGTATAGTATGAGATTTTCATTAGAATTGTACCATTTAACTATTGTTAAAATTCATATATAATTTCATAATGATAATATATAAGTGTAAATATTATGGGAATTATAAATAAATGTTAATATTTGTTTATAATTATTTACATTCCATTTTTTATATGGTACACTATATTTAAATTGTTAGATAATAATAATTATTAAATAATAACTTACTTTTAATGGTAATGTTATAGAATAAGAAAGTGGGGAATAAAGATGGGAAATCTAAAAGGAACTAAAACAGAAGCTAATTTAGCAACAGCATTCGCAGGAGAATCTCAAGCTAGAAATAAATATACTTTTTATGCTTCAAAAGCTAAAAAGGAAGGATATGAGCAAATTGCTGCTCTTTTCACTGAAACTGCAAATAATGAAAAAGAACATGCAAAAATATGGTTCAAGCTTCTTCATGATGGCATAGGTGATACTATGGAAAACCTTAAAGATGCAGCTGCTGGTGAAAACTATGAGTGGACTGATATGTATGCTACTTTTGCAAAAGAAGCTAGAGAAGAAGGCTTTGATAAAATTGCAAACTTATTTGAAGGTGTAGGTAAAATTGAAAAAGAGCATGAAGAAAGATATTTAGCTTTATTAAAAAATATTGAAGACGGAAAAGTATTTGAAAAAGAAGAAAAAGTGGTATGGCAATGCGCTAATTGCGGATTCATCTATGAAGGAGAAAAAGCACCAAATGCATGTCCTGTTTGTGCACATCCTCAAAGCTACTTCCAATTATTAGCTAAAAACTATTAATATTAAAATAACAAGGGTATTGAATCAAGAATTAATTCTAGATTCGATACCCTTATTTAATATGTTTTATTCTATATTAAAGTCTTATTCTATAGGCATTAACTTTTGATATATTTCACTTCTATACCTCTTATCTAAAAGCATTATGGTACCCTTATCTTCTTCAGTTCTAATAACCCTTCCCATAGCCTGTATAACTTTGTTCATTCCTGGAAATGTATACGCATAGTGAAATCCCGGTTCCCCTATTTCGTTAAAATATTCTTCTATTAATTTTCTTTCAAAGGATATTTTAGGTAATCCAACTCCCACTATAATCGCTCCCTTAAGTCTATCCCCAATTAAATCTATTCCTTCTGAAAATACTCCTCCTAGAACTACAAAACCTATAGTTCTCTCCTTACTATTTTTATCTACATCCATCAAAGAAAATCTTTCCAAGAATTCTTCTCTTTCTTCCTCTGTCATAACACTTTCTTGTAAGTATATATTATGTTCACTAAAATTCTTACAGTAAACTTCATATACTTTTGTCATATATTCATAGGAAGGAAAAAACACTAAAAAGTTTCCCTCATAATTATTTAGAGTTTCATTGATATATTTACAGATTGGGTAATAACTTTTCTCTCTGTACTTGTATCTAGTATCAATGTCATATTTTAGAATCAAATTTCTATTTTCTGGTGGAAAGGGAGACTGAAGTTTTATGCTATAACTTTTATCATCTCCACCTAGTAGATTTTTAAAATAATTCATTGGAGACAGAGTGGCTGAAAAAAATATATTACTTATATTACCTTTTATACACTGTTTTATCACATTACTTGGGTTTAAACAGAATATTTTTATCCGGATATCCATATCTTCATTATTACAGTATAGTACAAAATCCTCTGAAAATAACTCTCCAATTCTAATAAAATCTAAGAAAGAAAAATATACATTTAAAAATATTTCATCTATGGTTTCACCAATGTGTTCTTTTAAATAATTTTCACCTTCTGTTGCAAAAAGCCTGAAAAGAACTAGCATTTCTCCGGGTCCTTCATCTATTACTATATTACCCTTTTCACCTATTGTATATTCCTTTAGTTTCTTAATTATTTTATTTATTATACCTATTAGTTTTTTATTTTTATATTTAAATTCTTTTTTTAATTCTTTCAAATCACTTTCTTTTATCTCAGCAGAATACATTTCTCTTCCACGGTCTACTAAATTATGTGCCTCATCAATAAGAAATATATATGGTGTATCATCAAATGCCATTCTCTTTATCATAGCTTTAGGATCAAAGAAATAGTTATAATCACCTATTATAAAATCACACCAAGCAATTAAATCTAAGGAAAGTTCAAAAGGGCATACCTTAAATTGCCTGCTGTACTCCTCAATAATCTGTTGATTAAAAACTTCATTGTTTTCTATCATAGCTAATATGGCGTCATTAACTCGATCAAAATGTCCCTTTGCATATTCACAGGCATCGCCATTACATATTCTTTCCTCTAGAAAACAAATCTTATCTTTTGCAGTAATAGTTAATGTTCTAAGCCTCATACCAGAGTCTCTTAATATGCCTAAGGTATTTTCAGCCACTCCTTTAGTAATATTTTTTGCTGTAAGATATATAAGCTTAGCTGAATTATTTATAGTAAAAGACTTTATTGCAGGAAAAATTGTTGAAATAGTTTTTCCTGTCCCCGTAGGTGCTTCAATGTAAATATCTTTTTTCTCTTTAATAGTTCTATATATATTTATAGCTAGTTCCCTTTGACCCTTCCTATAATTTTTAAAAGGAAAATCTAACTTTTCAATAGAGTTATTTCTTAGTTCTATCCAACTACTCTGAAGATGAATCCACCTTGTATACCTGCCCATCACTTCATTGAAAAATTCCTTTAGTTTTTCCCTTAAAAAAGTTTTTGAAAAGGTCTTTGTATGCAAACTTTCTCTGTGACAATATATAAGATCTATATCTATTTCACTTAGGTTTTCTTCTTCACAATAGATATGCCCATATAGTTTTCCTTGGGCCCAGTGAAGAAAGTTTTCATTTTCTTCAAGTGTAAGTAAGTCCTTCATGGTAGTCTTTATCTCTATTATTTTAACTCTAGTGTTACTACCTTTCTGTGAACTAATAATAACACCGTCGGCTCTCCCTTCTAAAATAATATTTATTTCCTTATAGCATAACTCTCTTGATAGATACATCTCATTAATATAGATCTTCTCTTCTGATTCATCACATTGCTCTTTAAGTTCCTTTTGTATGACTTTATGAAGTCTAGTCCCCTCTTGAGCTGATGCAATACCCCCTATTCTATCATCAATATCCCCTTGTCTATAAATAAATTCTATTAAATTTCTAACAGATATTCTCATATTATTTTCTATCATATTCTTCTCCTAAAAGGTATATCCATGATTAAACCTAGTACTTACTTATTTTGTTTCTGGGTTTCCATCTCTTCAAAAATTTCATTTAGATATTCCCATCTTTCTAATAAAAAATTCAATTCATCTTTTAATCTATTTTGATCTTCCATTAACTGTTGTAACTTTACAAAATCACTTCCACACTGGTTTATCTCTGTCTCTACTGTGGCAATATCTTCCTCTTTTTTTTCAATTTCATCATCTATGGTATCAAATTCTTTTTGCTCTTTAAATGTAAATTTTAATTTAGTTGGCTTTTCTTTACGATTTTTATTTTCATCATATTTCTTTTCTTTGTTAGTACTTGATGTAGCAACTTCTTCTTCAGCCTTTATATCCCTATACTCTTTATAATCACTATAATTTCCTACAAGCTCTAAAATCTTTCCTTGTCCTTCAAAGCTAAAAATCCTATTGGCAATTCTATCTAGGAAGTATCTATCGTGGGATATGGCTATTACCGTACCATTAAATCTATCCAAATAGTCTTCCAGAATTGTTAAAGTCTGAATATCTAAGTCATTGGTTGGCTCATCTAAAAATAATACATTAGGTGATTCCATTAGTATTCTTAAAAGATATAATCTTCTCTTCTCTCCACCAGACAATTTAGATATAAAACTATGCTGCATGGTTCCATCAAATAAAAAGTTCTCTAACATTTGAGAAGCAGTAATTTTACTTCCATCATTTGTAGTTATATACTCAGCTATTTCTTTAATATACTCGATAACTCTCATAGTTCCATCTAATTCTATATTTTCTTGGGTAAAATATCCTATCTTAACAGTTTCACCTTGTGTAACTTCTCCCTTATCAGGGCTTAATCTTCCACTTATAATATTCAATAAAGTAGATTTACCCATACCATTATTCCCTATAACTCCTACTCTCTCTTCCTTAGTAAAGATATGACTAAAATCCTTTATAATTACCTTGTCTCCAAAGTCCTTGCTTATATTATCAAGCTCTAATATCTTCTTTCCTAACCTTGAACCAGCTGTATTTAATTCCATTCTATCTTCATCTATCTTATAGGATGTTTCTTTTAACTCTTCAAACCTATCAATCCTTGCCTTTTGCTTAGTAGATCTCGCCTTAGCTCCTCTTTTTATCCACGCTAACTCTTTTCTGTAAAGATTTTGTCTTTTACTCTCAAGCGCTTCAAAAAGCTGCATTCTCTCTGCTTTTTTCTCTAAAAATACAGAATAATTTCCTTGATAAGAATAAAGTTCTCCCCTATCTAGTTCAAAGATCCTATTAGTAATTCTATCTAAGAAGTATCTATCGTGGGTTATCATTATAACCCCACCTTTTCTTTTTTGTAATAGCTCCTCCATATAATCAATTATTTCATTATCCATGTGGTTAGTAGGTTCATCCAATATTAAAAGATCACAAGGAGTTATTAGCACATTACAAAGCCCTACTCTCTTTCTTTGCCCTCCAGAAAGCTTTCCCATTTTAGCATCAAAATCCGTTATACCTAACTTTGTTAGTAATGCTTTTGCCTCACTTTCTATTTGCCAACCTCCTAATGCGTCAATTTTACTAGTAAGCTTAAATAACTGTTGTTGCAGCTTTGAATTATCACTATTGGTTTTTAGTTCTTCTAATACATGTTCATACTCTCTTAGTACTTCCATTATTTCCCCGGCACCATTAAAAACATGATCCATAATCCTATCCTCTGGATTAAACTCAATATGTTGAGGTAAATAAGATATGTTCAGTCCATTCATCTTTGTAATTGTACCAGAATCCTCTTGTTCTATTCCTGCAATTATTTTTAATAATGTAGACTTTCCAGCTCCATTTACACCAATTATTCCAACTTTATCTTCTGATGTTATGGTTAGTTTAACATCTGTTAATAATGGTTTTTCACTATAACTCTTATATATATTTTCAAGTGTTATTAAATTCATATGTATCATCCTCTATTCTTAGCTATGTTTAATTATTTATTTTTTATAATATCTTCTATTTATAAAACCTTTCCTATGGACATTATACCTAATCGAGAAAGAAATAAAAACCTTTAGATACTATTATTATCTAAAGGTTTTTACTTAATATTTAATATTTATAGGGACTTTATACTATATTTCTAATCAAATTTATCCTAAAAAATATAACTTTCATAAAATAAAACTATAAGAAATGTGTTATACTGCTACATCTTCAGGCTCTTCTTTCTTTTTTTCACCTATAGTAGATAAATTAATTCCTAATCCTTTTTGTATTATTCTAATAATTGGAAGAGAAATTAAACCATCTATAACGTGATGAATTATAGTTCCTATTCCTGTTACAACAATTGATAAAACTATATTGCCTGTAAATATAAGTACTACTAATCCTTCAAAAATTCCATGTATTGGTGCTGTAAAAGCTACAACTTTACCATAAGACATTTTTTTCACAATCATTTTAGCTCCAATGTATCCTACTACTATATGAGATGATGCTCTCATTGCTACAATTGGATCTCCTATAGCAAATAAAAAACCTACCACTGAACCAATTCCAACTACTGCAGCCTCAAAAGGTCCTAAGAACATAGCAATAAACATAGGTACGTGTGATGCCAAAGTTGCAGAGAATGGTGGTATATATACCTTAAGAAAAGGCCCAAATATTACTGGTATTATAATAGACATAGCTATTAATAATGAACTAATTACCATCTTTTTTAGATTTGTTTTCATTTTTATCCTCCTACCTGTACTGTATATACATTAGTATATATCATAAAGTTACAGTTGTAAATAGAAAGTATCCATTATAAAAAAACAATGGATACTTTCTATTTAAATCAGTTATAAATTTGACCTTTTTTTTCTTTTAACGCTAATAATAACTTATCACATATTACAGGTATGCTATACATTCTAACTCCTACTGCATCATATATGGCATTTAATATAGCTGGAGCTGTAGGTATCATTACAGGCTCTCCAATTCCTTTAGCTCCATAAGGACCTGATTCCTCAAATTCCTCCACAAAATAAGTATCTATATGTGGTACATCTTTACTGGTTGGTATTATATAATTTGAAAAATTTCTATTTTTTATAGAACCGTTTTCTATTTCTATTTCTTCCATAAGTGCATAACCTATTCCCATGGCAACTCCGCCTTGTGCCTGACCTTCTGCGGAAGCTGGATTTATTATTTTTCCTGCGTCATTTACAGCTATAACTTCAATTATGTCAACCTTGCCAGTTTCATCATCTACTTCAATAGTAACTTTTTGTGCTCCAAAGGTATAAGGCCAATAAGGATTACCTTCACCAGTTTCCATATCAATTTGTGAAGTTTCTGCTTTAAAATAACCTTCTGTCTTTATCGGAATTCCCTTTTCTTTCATTTGCTTATAAAGGAGCTTTATTTCTTCTTTATGAATACAGTTATCGTTTGATCTACTTAAACCTTTATTTAAATTACTTCTAAGTTTTTTACAAGCATCATATACAGCATTTCCTGTATTGTAAGTTTGTCTACTTGCTGCTGCAGTACCACTATCTTTTACAAAGCTAGTGTTATCATACATTACTTTAATTAGATTTTTATCTGTATTTAGTGTTTCTGTAGCAATTTGCCACATCACACTTATACCACCAGAACCTACATCTGAAACTTCCACATATACTACAATTTCACCATCTTCCCTAAGTTCTGCCGTTGCTCTTGATTCATCAGGAAACCCATTTCCATACCCAGTACCATAAAATATAGTAGCATACCCTACACCACGGTTCTTCATATCAATTTCACACCTTCTTTTAAATTTCTACTCCATCAAGGTCTGCAAGCTTTTCTATACATTTTTTAAGACCTACACTTGATTTTAACACTTGACCTGTAGCAGTTTTATCTCCTACTTTAAAAGCATTTATATATCTAAATTTTAGTGGGTGAATCCCAATCTTTTCAGCTAACATATCCATCTGACTTTCTGTAGCAATAGGACATTGTGTTGCTCCAAATCCTCTCATTGCCCCACTATATGGATTATTGGTATATACAGCCATGGCTCTTATATCTACATTTTGTATATTATATGGACCGGTAGCATGTACTGCGGCCTTTCTTAATACATTTATCCCCCATGAAGCATATGCACCAGTATCTCCATAGATTCTAGCTTTTAACGCACAAAGTTTACCATCTTCTCTCACCCCTGTTTTTAAAAAAATTTTCATAGGGTGTCTTTTACTATGGGATATAGTAGATTCTTCTCTATCATAAACTACCTTAACTGGTTTTTCAGTCAAATAAGCTGCAATTGCCGCGTGACATTGTGGATTAATATCTTCTCTACCTCCAAAGGCTCCACCAATAGTCATATTTCTAATTCTAACCTTTTCTTCCTCAATATTTAAGCACCTAGCTACCTCTTCTCTATCATAATGTGGATATTGAGTTGCAACATATACTTCTACCACTCCCTCTTCATCAACTCTGCTTACAGATGCCTCAGGCTGTAGAAAAGCATGTTCTACCATAGGAGTATTATACCAGTTCTCTACTATATATTTAGCTTCCTCAAATCCATCATCAATATTCCCTTTTTTTATCTTTAAATCATAAAGTAAATTACTTACTTCACCTAAAATTGGAGCATCTTCTTTTAAAGCATCCTCAATATTAAAAATACCCTTAAACTCTTCATACTCTATTTTCACATTATTTAAAGCGTCTTTTAAAGCTTCCTTATTTTTAGCAACTATTATAATTATGGGATCCCCTACTCTTTTAATTATATCTTTTACAAGAGTAGGAATATCCTTAAATACAACACCATGACTTATAGCTCCTGGTATCATAGTATAATCTATGACCATTTCCACATCTTCCATGGATCTTATTTCTTCCATATTTATATTTTTAACTTTTCCATAGGGAATTGTACTTCTTTTTACTCCAGCATATAACATACCTTCAAATTCTAAATCGTCAGGATAAATCGATTTACCTAGTACTTTATTGTATACATCTGGCCTTATAAGTCCTCTTCCAACAGACTCCATTGCAACCTCTCCTCTAATTATTTTTCAACTTGCTTTGAGCTAAAATTATGCCTTGAACTATTTTGTCATAACCTGTACACCTGCAAAGGTTTCCTGAAATACTTTCCCTTATTTCCTCTTCAGTTGCATCTATGTTTTTATCTAGTATAGCTTTAGCACTTAGTATCATTCCTGGAGTACAATATCCGCATTGAACTGCTCCTACCTCCATAAAAGCTTCTTGAATGGGATGTATTCCGTTATTACTAATACCTTCTATAGTAATTATTTCGCAACCATCTAAAGTTGCAGCTAGTAAAAGGCAAGAATTCACGATTTTACCATCTAGAATAACAGTGCAAGCACCACACTCTCCTTCTCCACACCCTTCCTTTGTTCCTTTTAGCTTAATTTCGTCCCTTATAAAATCTATTAGTCTCATCATACTATTTATATTTCTTTTATATTCAATTCCATTTATTTTTATATTTACTTCTACCACAACATACCTCTTTTCTATAATTCAAAATTATATCTACTGCTGTAAAGCGTTATCTAAGGCTCTTTTAAATACACCTTTAATTGCCTCCCTTTTAAAAGGCATAGTTTTCCTACCCTCAATGCTTTTCTCTACAATACTTTCTAAATATTCTAAAGCTTCTTCAGAATATAGCCATTTAATATCTTTTCCCAAAGACCTTTCTTCTAACTCTTTAGCCCTAAAGGGATATCTTCCAACTGCTCCAAGACATATATTTATAGCACAAATCCTATCTTTTTTTATTTCTAAATTTACAGCAGCACTTACTCTTGAAATGGCTAAAGAATTTCTTTTACCTAACTTGTAATAGCCACTTATGTTTTGTGTTTTAGGTATAATAATATGAGTTAATATTTCATTTTCTTTTAATCTCTCTTCTTTATAATTTTCAAAATATTCTTCGCAACTTACTCTTCTTATTGCTTCTTCTGATTCTATAAGTAATACTCCTCCTAAACTAATTATACAAGGTATTATATCAGCTGCTGATCCTCCATTAGCAATGTTACCTCCAACAGTGGCTACATTTCTAATTTGTGGTGATCCCATAGACATACTACAATTTAAAAGTAAATTACAGTAATCCTTTATAATATTATTTTCAATTAAATCACTAAAAGTCACCATAGCACCAATATATATTTCATCCTTATCATCTACTATTTTTTTCAAATCTGAAATTTTTTCTAAGGAAACTATGGATTCACACTTTACTTTATTTCTTTTAAAGTCTAGAACTAAGTCTGTTCCCCCAGCTAACAGTTTAAGATTAGAATGATCTTTCATATATTCTTTAACTTCTTCTATAGTTTTAGGACTGTAAATTTTCAACACTTTTACGCTATACCCCCATTCATATATATTTATTCAATTTATTCATTTTATTCAAATTTATTACATATAATTTTTAAAAAAATCTTCTATATTAAATATATAGAAGACTTATTTTACTGTAATGACATTATTTTATTTTGTTTTGTTGCATGCCGTTAATATCATCTCTTCTGCAACTTGAAAATAATCATCTAAATCAAATTTCCCTTCGTCGATTAAGTACTGTAATGAAGCCCCTAACATTAAGGATACCATTACAAAAGGAATATTTCTCATAGTTTTATCATCAATTCCTTCTTGTTCTTCTTTAGAAAAAGTCTCTTCTATACTCTTTCTCCAGATATTAAAGGTATTTTGAAATATAATCCTTATCTCTTCATTTACAGTTCCTTGAACCCAATAATCAATTTGGGCATATTCCATCTTTTTATTTATTAAAATATCATCTTTTTTCTGTTCAAAGAACCCTTGAATATTTTCAGTAACAGTTTTAGCTTCAGTATCTATATAGTTCTTACGACCCTTAGAAAACTCCTCTTGTATGCTATTAAGTAATGCTACCATAATATCATTCTTAGTAGAGAAGTGATAGTGTAGGTTAGCTTGGCTCATATTAGCCTCCTTAGCAATTATATGCATACGAGTTCCACTAATTTTTTCCTTAGATACTACTTCAAGTGCCGCTTTAAGTATCCTCTTATCCACATCTTTTTCCATGATTAACCTTCTTTCTCACTTAACCCTAATTTCATCTAAAAGTATATAGTTTTTAATTTACATATATGGCTCATCTATAACTTTTCCAGCCACATACCTTTTAATGATATTTTTAGGATTTCCTGTGTAAATAAATTTTTGTAATCTTTCTTGTATTGATAGTTTTTTGAAACTTTTTAATGAACTATCATCTATAATTAATGCATCAAATTCGTAATCTTTTTCAAAACTACCAACCTTTCCAAAGAAACTTCCACTTCCCTTAGTTGCTAAATAAAACAATTCAGCTGTATTTAGTGGTGCTTCTTTTTTTCCACTTTCAAGCCATTTAATGTTTGATGCTTGTGCACTGTCTACTATTACGTTGCACATAGACAAGCTATGTCCTCCTGATATGTCAGAAGCAAGTCCAATTGGTATTCCTTCAGTTATAAATTTTCTAATTGGAGCTATACCACTTGCTAAATTGGAGTTTGAATTTGGACTATGAGCTACAAACACTTTATTCTGCCTAAGCATTTCTATTTCTTCATCTTCAAGTAATACGCAGTGAGCCATAATTGTTGGTTGGTTACCAAGAAGCCCTGCATCTTTATAAATACTGGCATAATTTTTATACTCTGGATGCAAGGATTTTACAAATTCTATTTCATCTTTATTTTCACTTAAGTGTGACTGTACTGGTATTTTATATTTTTCAGCTAAGTCACCTAATCCTCTTAATAATTTCGTAGTACAAGTTGGGACAAATCTAGGAGTTATAATTGGTTTTACGCGTTCATACTTATCCCCATATGCATTTATAAAGTTTTCCGTATCTTCAATAGATTTCACTGAATCTTCTCTTAAAAATTCCGGACAATTTCTATCCATATTTACCTTTCCTACATAAGCACCGAGACCTGAATGGTTTAAGATATCCATTAAGAGCTTTGTTGAATCTAGATGTACTGTGGCAAATATACAACTTCTAGTAGTTCCATTTTTCCAAAGTTCTCTTGCTAAACTAGTGTATACATCTTTTGCATAGGTTGTATCCCAATACTTTTCTTCCTCTGGAAAAGTATATGTCTCTAACCATGGCATTAATTCCTTGTCTAATCCTAACCCTAAATTAGGAAATTGAGGTCCATGAAGGTGCAAATCAACAAAACCAGGAATAATTAATTTATCTCCATAATCTGTTACTAATGCGTTTTTAAGTTCTTCTGGTAATACTTCATATACTCCCTTTATTATCTTATTCACTAGTACCACATACCCATTTTCGATTATTTCATATTCTCCAAAGTTTTTGGTAAAAATAATGTTTCCTTTTATTGCTTTAATCTGGCTCATCACATTCCTCCTTAATTAAATTATCATATTCAAACTATAATTTAATCTTTCTACCTAGTGAACTCTTTTTCTTCTTATTTCTTATAAAATGTATCTTCTAGAGGTAAATTAGTTCGGAATTTATGATCTAGCATATAGTAAGCTCCTTGAATTGCCGGCGCTGTTGGGATAGATGTTATTTCTCCTATCCCTTTTGCCCCATAGGCTAAATCACTAGTATTCTTTTCTATTATTATAGGTAATATCTTAGGAACTGCTGGAGCTCTAAATAAACCTAAAGTTCCAAATTTAGCTATAGGTATGCAATTATTAAGTGGATAATCCTCTGTTAAAGCATATCCTAAACTCATAACAACTCCCCCCTCAATTTGTCCTTCCACGTTTATAGGATTGATTGCTCTTCCTACATCATGAGCAGCAACTATCTCTTTAAGTTTACCATTTTTATCAAGTATTGCAAGCTGTGTTGCATACCCATAGGCTACATGACTAACAGGATTTTCCTTTGGAGAATTTATCGGGTCTGTTATTCCCCTGTATTCTCCATAAAATTCTCTATCATTTAAAAAATTCAGAACCTTATCTGTATTATTTAAGAGCCATTTTCTAATGATACTACGATCTATGCAACTTTCTTTTGCATAGTTTATTAATTTTTCTTCACTATATTGCTTCATCACTTCTTCCATAAACTTCATCGTGGCAATCCTAACAGCCTCTCCTGTAAACAATGTCTGTCTTGAAGCTGTAGTTGTTCCTGAATTAGGTGAATCAAAGGTATCAGGAAAACCTATTGCAACTTTATTGGGTGATAATCCAGTAATTTCACAAATTATCTGTGTCATTATAGTACCTATGCCTTGCCCTATACAAGCTGCACTAGTTCTCACATTAATAACTCCATCTTTTATGACTAGGTTACACCTACCTATATCAGGAAGTCCAACTCCTATTCCACTATTTTTCATACAGCAAGCAATTCCTACAATTTCATTGTCATAATATTTATCTTTTACAGCTAGTAACGTTTCTTTAATTGCTGTACCTGAATCAGCTATCTGACCATTAGGAAGTATATCTCCTGGTTCTACAGCATTTCTATATCTAATTTCCCAGCTTGATATACCAACCTTTTCAGCTAAAAGATTTAAATTACACTCCCCTGCAAATACAGATTGAGTTACCCCAAATCCTCTAAAAGCTCCTGCAGGTGGATTATTAGTATAAACTGCTGTGCCAGTGATATCAACATTATCACATCTGTATGGCCCTGCAGCATGGGTACATGCCCTTTGTAATACTGGTCCTCCTAAAGATGCATATGCTCCAGTATCGGCAACTATATTAGCTATAAAAGCTGTTAATTTTCCTTCTTCATCACATGCTGTAGTTACTTCAATTTCCATAGCATGTCTTTTGGGGTGAATTATTATGCTTTCTTTCCTACTTAAAGTAATCTTCACAGGCATTTTTATAATATATGCTAGTAAAGCTGCATGATGTTGAACACTCATATCCTCTTTTCCACCAAAGCCACCTCCAACATATTTGCTAATACACCTTATTTTTTTCTTAGGCAGCCCTAATAGTTCTGATATTTCTCTTTGCTCATCATAAATTCCTTGGGAGCCAGTATAAACTAGCACTCCATCTCCATCCGGCATTGCCAAAGCACTTTCCGGCTCCAAAAAAGCATGCTCTGTGAATGGAGTTGAATAAGAATTAGTAACTATATATTTAGAGTTTTTTAATGCATCCTCAATATTACCTCTTATAACTCTTTCATTTCTATATATATTTCCTTCAGGATGAATTTTTGGAGCATCATATCTCATAGCCACTTCAGGTTTCGTTAGTGGTACAATCTCTTCATATTCTACTTCTATAAGCTGTAAAATTTCCGTTAAAGCCTTTTTTGATTTTGCAGCCACTAGTGCTATAGCATCTCCCACGTATCTAGTTTCTTCTCCCACTGCTATTAAAGCTGGCCAATCCTTTGAAATATGTCCAATATATCTATTCCCAGGTATATCCTTTGCTGTTAATATGGTTATAACATTAGGATGATTTAGAGCTTTATCTATATTAATTTTTTTAACCAGTGCTCTTGGATATTTTGTTCTTAATGCGGAACCATATACAAGCCCATCAACCTTCATATCATCAACATATATAGCAGTTCCCAAAACTTTATCCATAGCATCAATTCTTGTTAACGATTTTCCTATAGAACCGTTTCGTTCTAAATCAAAATTTAGTTTTCCCTGCCGAAAAATTTGTGCTGCTAATTCAATTGCTTCTATTATCTTTACATATCCTGTGCATCTGCATACATTTCCTTTAATAGCAGCTTTTATCTCCTCTTTAGATGGATTTAGATTTCTATTAAATAATCCCTTAGCACTAATCACCATGCCTGGAATACAAAATCCACACTGAACTGCACCAACCTTTGAAAAAGACCATGAAAATACTTGTTTTTCGAATTCTGATAAACCCTCAACAGTTTGTACTTCTTTACCATTAATTTTTCCAAGAGTATTTATGCACGCCCTTCCTTGAACTCCATTTATTAAAACCATACAAGCTCCACAAGCACCTTCTCCACACCCATTTTTAACTGATGTTAAATTTGCTTCTTCCCTTAAGTATTCAAGCAAGTTCATATTTTCTTTAAATGAAATATTTTTTCCGTTTAGCACAAACTCATACATAAATTTCCTCCCAATGATTTACTAATATATAAATTCACCAACATATTATATAGCTGAATAGGACCCATCAAATATAATATAAACTCAGGGTCCTAGCATATTTAAATTATAATGTATGCTTGATTACAAGGATATAAAATTTACTTTTATTTCTTATAAGTTTTTAACTTTTTCATTAAATTTCTCTATTAATTTATCTAATTCTGGTGCCATTTTATGAAGTCTTCCCCAATAATTATCATAGTCATACCATTGAGCATTTAATTCATTTAATTCATATTGCTGTTGTTCTATCCATGTATAATATTTCAAATTATGAATTCTCTTCTTAGCCGCATAAGTTAGTTCTTCCATAGAATCTGTTCTTATACCTATAATACTTCTGTTATAATCAACCATAGCATCCTTTTCTTCATATTCATGCCCTCTATCTTTTCTCATTTCTTCAAGTCTAGACTGATACATTTCTGCTGAGTCTGTAAGAACAGTTAATACCATATCATTTTCGTCAAGCTCATAGTACTTTGCAAATTTTATTGCAGATATTATATTGGCTGCTCCAGAAATACCTACCCAACTAAGTTTTTCTATGACTTCTTCTGATACTCCAATGGATCTTAAATATTGTCGACCAACTGGTTCATTAAATAGTCTAAACATAGTTACGCTATCATCGTCATTTATCGCGATAACCATATCTGTATTTTTTACATTGTGAATCCAAGGTACATGCTTATCTCCTATACCTTCAATTCTATGATCACCAAAACCATTATTTAAAAGTGTTGGACATTGAAGGGCTTCACCAACTGCAAGTTTAGCTCCTGGATATTTATCTTTAATGAAATCTCCGCTTCCTAAGGTACCTGCTGAACCTGAAGTCAAGCAAATACCAGCCACTTTTCCATTATCGCCTTTTTCATGTTCTATTATGGAAACCATGGCATTACCAGTTACTTCATAATGCCAAAGATGATTTCCAAGTTCGCCAAATTGATTAAATATAACAACATTATCTCTAGTTCTTCTGAGTTCCCAAGTCTTATCATAGATCTCTTTGACATTACTTTCACATCCTGGAGTTGCGATTACTTCTCCAGCTATGCTCTTAAGCCAATTAAAACGCTCTTTACTCATATTCTCAGGTAGAATAGCAATTGATTTACACCCTAGTAATGTTGAGTTATAAGCCCCTCCTCGGCAGTAATTTCCAGTTGATGGCCAAACAGCTTCATGAAACTTTGGATCAAATTGCCCTGTTACTAGTCTTGGTACAAGACAAGCATAACTTGCTCCAACTTTATGAGCTCCTATAGGAAAAAACTTTCCTGACATAGCAAAAATCCTAGCTTTAACTCCTGATATTTCTTGTGGTATTTCTATATAATTGGGTAATGTGTTATATAAACCGCCTTCTTTAATTGGCTGATTATACCAAGATATTCTAAATAAGTTGATTGGATCAATATCCCAAAGGCCAGTTTCGGCAAGTTTATTTTTAATCTCTTGTGGTATTTTATTTGGATCCTTCATTTGAGCAATAGTAGGAATAATTATATTTCTCTCTTTTGCACTCTCTGCTGTTTTTAGAATTTGATCCTCATTAACTTCTAAATCTATTAATTTATGCATTTTATATCCTCCTCAAAATCTTTATAAAGGAATTACTTATAATTCAAGACAAATATTTTAGATATTCAATTAATTTATTCATATCCGGCTTTATTAATTCTGGTTTATTAACTGCCTGTTGAGCTGATTTTATATCCTTAAGTCCACTACCAGAAACTACAATAATCACCGTTTCATCTTCTCTTATTTGGTCTAGTTCAACTAATTTTTTAAGTCCAGCAAAACTAGTTACTCCTGCTGGTTCCCCAAATACTCCAGTCTGCCTTGCTAAGGTTGTTATTGCACTTAAAATTTCTTCATCACTGACATCAATAGCAATCCCATTGCTTTCCTCAAGAGCATTTAAAGCTTTATATCCATTTCTCGGAATTCCTACAGATATACTATCTGCAATAGTTACTGGTGGTATATAACTAAATGCTCTTATTCCATTTCTATAAGCTCTATTAACTGGATTAGCTCCTTCTGCTTGTACTGATACCATTGTTGGAAGCCGATCTATTAAACCTAGTTCATAAAATTCCTTAAACCCTTTCCATACACTAGATATGGAACATCCATCCCCCACAGACATAATTACTTTGTCTGGCACCTTAAAGTTTAATTGCTCGCATATTTCAAAAGCAGCAGTTTTTTTCCCTTCTGCTAAGTAAGGATTTATGGCACAACTTCTGTTATACCAACCAAAATGATTCACAGCTTCTAAACAAAATCCAAATGCTACATCATAATCACCATCTACTAAAATTACATCACTTCCAAATACTAGAAGCTGCGTTAGTTTTGCCTCTGGAATGTTTTTAGGAACAAATATATAGTTTTTTATTCCCATACAAGCTGCAAATCCTGAAAGAGAAGAAGCTGCATTGCCTGTAGATGCTGCACACATAATACCTTTTTTTAGTTCTATTGCTTTGGCCACACCAATAGCTGTAGCTCTATCCTTAAAAGATGCTGTAGGATTCCTACCTTCATCCTTTACATATACATTCTTTATATTTAATAATTTTTCTAATCTATTGGCTTTATAAAGTGGTGTTCCTCCTATTTGTAAAGGTGCCATACCTTCTCTAGATTCCAGAGGAAGAATAGGAATATATCTCCAAACATTCTTATCTTCATTTTCCTTTAGATGTTCCTTAGTTAATTCCTTTTTAACTGAGTCCATATTATAAATTACATCTAGTGTTCCTTCTATGCCACAGTCTGGACAGTGATACATTACTTCTTCTCCAACTTTCTTACCACATTTAGAACATACTAATCCCTTAACTTTTTCCATAATTTCACCTCAGTTTTATTGATTTAACCTTTAAAAATCCTTCTCCTCCGTCGAATGAGTAAGTGCGACTAACCAAATCATAGATTTGAAGTTGTTTTAAATGAAACTCCTTCTACTTCGTCGAACTTACAGTATTCTTTTACGTAGGTAATTGGAATTAAAGCATACATAGCTGCACATTTTACAAGTTCATCTTTCCAGGTTAATTCATTTGGTGCATGAGCTTGATCTTCATGGCCTGGACCAAAGCCAACACAAGGTATACCATACCTTCCCATTATAGATACTGCATTAGTCGAAAATGTCCACTTATCTACTAATGGATCTTCCTTAAACAACCCTTTATAAGAATCTATTAAAGTTTTACAAGCCGGATGTGATTCTTCAAGAACCCAAGTTGGAAAATAGCACTCTGTTGGATAGATAAGTCCTGTATAGGCAGGTCTTTCATAGGTATACATTTCTACTTTAGCCTTAGCCTCTTTTACTGAAGGTAATTCTCTTATTTGATCTAAAGCGTATTCCCAAGTCTCCCCATTAGTAAGTCTTCTGTCTATGGAAACAGTACAACCATCAGCTACTGCACATCTAGAAGGTGAAGAAAAGAATATTTCTGAAACTGTTAAAGTTCCTTTTCCTAAGAATGGATCATCTATTAATCTTTTATTTAACTCTTTTAATTCATTAAGAATAGGACCCATTTTGAATATCGCATTATCTCCTCTTTCTGGTGCTGAACCATGACAACTAATTCCATGAGTTGTCACTTTTATTTCCATTCGCCCTCTGTGCCCTCTATAAATATTAGTTGAAGTTGGTTCAGTTATTACTACAAATTCTGGTTTTATCTTGTCTTCATTTATAATATATTGCCAGCATAATCCATCACAATCTTCTTCCTGTACAGTACCTGTAACTATTAGCGTGTAATCATCTTCTAAATTTAAATCTTTGATTATCTTACCTGCATAAACCATTGAAGCCATTCCACCTTCTTGATCAGAACCACCTCTACCATAAATAACTTCATCATCTTCATAACCCTCATATGGATCATTAGTCCAATTATTTATATCTCCAATTCCAACAGTATCAATATGAGCATCCATAGCAATTACATGTTTGCCATGTCCTATATAACCTAGTATATTTCCCATCTTGTCTATTTCTACTTTGTCAAAACCTACTTTTTCCATTTCCTCTTTGATTCTTAAAACTACTCTCTTTTCATCACAACTTTCACTAGGAATAGCTATCATGTCTCTTAAGAACCTTGTCATATCAGCCTTATAGTTTTTTGCTAACTTCAGTATTTCTTCCTGGCATGTAATTTCTGACATATTTAAATCCCCCTTTAAATATAAATATATTTTATTTTTCAACCATTATTTCAATAATTTGAATACTTACTAACTAATTAATTAGTTAATTCAAATAAAAACCTATATAATTCAATACAATTAACCTGCATTATAATCTAATTTATTGGTATTACTAAATAAGTTTAGTAATACCAATAAACTAGAAAATTTTATTTAGTTTGCTACAGATAAAAAGGGTTTAATAGATTGAAAGTATAATATTCCTTCTAGAACTGATCCACCTATAGTTCTTGACTTATCAGAAATAGTATTGCAATTACTGATCTCATCATGCCTTGGATCTACATCTGCAATTTTTAACCCCTTTGTAACATAAGTGTTATCTCTAATAATGCCTCTTAGCACTCCATCAATTTTAGCTTTTACTTCTAAATCATCTATTAGTGCTATAGTTTCATTAGATTTAACTATATCTCCTATTTGTCTTATATTCTTAATTTTTCCTTCATAAGAACTATAAATTACTCTTTCCTTTGCATAACCACATATAGATCCTGGTACTCCTGTATCCTCTAAAGCATATCCATCAAATATTAATCTTCCCAAACTATGTCCTCTCATTGTCTCTATTACTACATTTACATCTATACCTGCTTTAAATCCAGGACCTAATGCAATGGTTATAGGTGCCATATCTATAGTGGTACCTATATTTTTTTTCGCTAAAATTGCATCAACTACAGCAATAGGCCTAACCGTTTCAATGAGCTTTCCATATCTATCAACAGCTACCGGAATATATCCCATATCCCAAGCTTCTAGTATTTCATCATAGGTTCTAACAAGAACACCCTTCATACCTTCAATTGTTGTTTCACCATCAAATACTGCCTCACTAAAAGATACATTTCTTCTAATACTAGAAGGTATCTCTATCTCAAGTACTAGAACTTTAAATCCACTTCTATGAAGTTTTTGTATAGTACCTGAGGCAATATCGCCTCCACCTCTTACAATTATTCTATTATTTATCACCAAATCGTCCCCTTGCTTAATGATAATTTGATTGTAATAATTCTATATAATCCTTTTCTGTATCAATATCCCAAAGAAAATATTCTTCGTCTACTTCCACAAAAAATATATTATCCTCATGATTTTTTAAAATAGTTTTTCCGCCCAAATCTCCATTAAGTGCTAAAAGCTCATTTCGATACTTCCATGGAAATATTACAGGATTTCCTCTTCTACCTTTATAAATTGGTACAATAAACTTATCTTGATTTTTTTCAAATTTTTCGATAAGTTTATTTATAAGACTCTCATTTAAAAAAGGTTGATCCCCTGTAATAAAAGCATATCCAGATATTTTAGATGCAGCTTTCAACCCAAGTTTTATAGATTGACTTTGTCCCATATATGTCTGGGAGTTTTTAACTACTTTTAAATCTCTAGTCTGAGCTAACTCTGCTATTGTTTCATTGCCAGTTACTACAATTTTATCTTCTAAATTACTTCTACTTACTGCATCTAAAACATATTCTATTAGATATTTACCCTTATACTTTAATAGTAATTTATACCTTCCCATCCTAGTACTACGGCCTGATGCCATAACAATCCCAGTTACCACATTGAATCCCCCTTAAAGCTTTTCTGTAGATTCTTCATATATAACCCTATATGTTTTATTTAATAAACTTCCAATAAGTATTCCGTCTAATAACTTTAATTCTTTATTTTTTACTGTTATATATTCTATTAGATTTTCTAACTTCTTAAAGTCCTCTTCTTCTACCTTATTTATAAATAAAATTCTTCTACCTTTGGAGTTTTTAAATAATCCTTCTTTTTTAAATATTAAAGCTAGCAAATCTTCTTCATTTATACTATCTCCTACACTTTTATTTATAAGTTTTAAAAACTCATCAATCCTATGAATATTTCCATCATGGATTTTTAAATTTAAGGCTTCTCCGCTTAAAACTCCTATTGTTGTACTAGTAAAATTACTTACTACTGGCTCATCTTCCTTCCAAGCTTTTAAAGCTTTTTCTTTTGCTCCATCAGATTCTATTAAAATATAATCATAATTGTTAAGTATATTAGAAATACTTTTATCATCAATTCCAATGACTTTATTTTCTCCATTAACACTAGAACCATAAACATGAATTTCACTATCTGGTTCCTTTGTTTTACTTATATTTCCACAGTATACACATACTATATTTCCATTTAGAATATACTTACTTTCTTCATTAATATAAGCTCCAAAGCTGTCCTTTAGAATTAAACAATTGTATTGATTTCTTTTAGGTAGATATATTTTAGTTGTTGTTGTTATAAGAACTCTTCCTCTTTTTTTCAACTCTTCTGCTAGGATAAACATAAGAGTGGTCTTTCCTCCAGCTCCTACTATAGATATTTTTTCTCCTTTATTAACAGTAAGAACATTTAAAATGTCCACCCTTTTTCACTCCTTTTTAAAACCTCTTCCAAACCTCAGTTGCTAGTTCTCTACTTCTAGCCCTAATTCTTTCCTCATCTAAATTAACCAGTTTTCTATTCATCATTATAATCTTCCCATTTACAATAGTGGTTTCAACATGTCTCCCACTTATTCCAAATAGAATGTGACTATCTATATTATCTTTATATATAGGTGTTGGAGAATTATAGTCAACAATTATAACGTCAGCTAATGCACCTTCTTTTATAATTCCTATGGAATTATCTATAAATCTTTCAGTTATAACTCTATTTCCTTTGAAAAGCATTTGTGGTAATTCTACCCAAGCTACTGTTGAGTCTTTAGCTTCATGCCTTTGAATAGTACTTCCGGTTTTATAAGACTCTAAAATATCAGAGGTGTATCCATCTGTTCCTAACCCCAACAATATTTGTTTTTTAGCCATTTTTAAGATTTGCGATGTTCCCACTGCATTTCCCATATTAGATTGAGGATTATTAACTACTATGGAATTCTTTTCTTTCAGCATATCCATTTCCTCATCAGTTATGTGTACACAATGAATAGCCATAGTTTTATCAGAAAGAACACCTCTTTTATACCATCTTTCAATTACGCCTACACCATACTTTTCCATAGAATCTTGTACATCTTCAATTCCTTCAGCACAGTGTACATGGAATCCTGTATTTAAACCCTCTATGGCTGTTAGGCATCTCTCTACAGTATTTTCACTAATAGTCATGGATGCATGAAGTCCAAATAATCCTTTTATCATATCATTCTTTTCCCTATTACAATACTTTATAAATTCAATATTTTCTTCAATACTTTGTTTTATTACGTTCTCCCCATCTCTATCAGAAGTTTCATAACTCAGGTTACTTCTAATACCTACTTCCTTAGCTGCATCTGCAATAGTAAATAAACTCCCCCTTAAACCATCTGGACTGGAATGATGATCAAAGGAAGTTGTTACACCATTCTTAATTTGATCTATCATTGGAACTATTGCACTATAATATACATCCTCTAGAGTTAACTTTTTGTCTAATCTCCACCATAATCCCTTCAATATATCTAAAAAACATTTTGCTGGAGGACTATCATTAGCAATTCCTCTAGCAAAGGTACTGTAATAATGCATATGTGTATTTATAAAACCCGGCATTATTAATTTCCCTCTTGCATCAATGAATTTATAGTCTAGATATTTTTCTTTTAAATTTTTTGTAATTCCTACTTCTACAATTTTATCTTTTTCTATAACTATACATCCATCATCTATAATTGTGTTTAAATCATCTCTGGTTACAACTATCCCATTACCTACTAGTAGCATTCACACTCCCCCTATAGATTAAATATTATAACCGTATTTATATACCTCTAGATTATATATTCATACCTGTTTACACAAGTTTTAATAATAGATTTCATTTCCTTGGAGATTGATTCTGAGTTATTTTCTTCAATACACCAATTATAAATTTCACCTTTTTCATCCCTAACTTTAAAAATACCTTTAATAGAATCTATTACACAGAAACCTGAATTGCTACTGTTTTCAAAATCTTCCTCACTCCAAAATATAGTAATTTTATCTTTGTAAGGATTACCTTTATATGGACAAAATACTCTACAATTTCCGCATTCATTACACATACCATGTAAATGTATAATTTGATGACCTACTATAGGACCTTCTTTAATATGGATAAACGCATTTGCTCTATTAGGACAAACATCTACGCATATTTCACAAATATTATTGCATTTAAGACATCTTATAGCCTCTTCCTTAGAAGGTATTGATTCAAGTAGTACACCTTTTCTTTCATAAGATTTCTTAAGTTCATATCCACAAGTATTTTCCTCAGCCCTAATGAGATCACAAGGCATATTTTCTTTTTTTAAAATGTCCCTAGTTATAATTTTCCCATGAGACAATGCTTCTACTATAGTACCTGGACCACTTTTAGCATCTCCGGCTATATATACGTTAGATATATTAGTTTCACATTTACTGTTTACTTCAGGAAGTTCTTTAGAATTTATATCTATACCAAGACTTTTAAATAATTTTGAATCTATTTTTTCTCCAACAGCTGCTATAACTGTAGTTGCATTTATACTTTCATATTTTCCTAAGGAAATTGGACTTTTTCTACCTGATTTATCTTGTTCTCCTAAAATCATTCTTTCACAAACAAGAATATTATCTTCTAACGCTACAGGGGATAATAACTCTTTAAATTCAATACCTTCTTCAATAGCTAATTTAATTTCTTCTCTACTAGCAGGCATTAAATCTTTAGTTCTCCTATATATAATAGTTACCTTTTCAACTCCATTAACTCTTTTGGCAGCACGAGATACATCCATGGCTACGTCCCCTCCACCAATAACACATACATGGGTTCCTAGTTTTATATCCTCACTGTTTTCTTTAAAATCCTCTAAGAATTCAATAGCATTTAAGACTTTATCAGTACCTCTTTTAAGTGAAATACTTGCTGGCTTCCAAGCTCCAGTTGCTAGGACAACATAATGAAAATTTTTTCTTAGAACATTTAGATCAACCTGTTCAGCTACATTAAAATTTATCTTAACTCCATGGCTTTTTACCATTTTAAAATCCTGTTCTAAAGCTAAATTATTTATTCTAAAACTTGGAATTACATAATTTATAATCCCATATGGTTTATCTCTTTTTTCAAATACTTCTACACTAATACCATTTCTTCTAAGGTACATCGCTGTAGATAAACCTGCTACCCCAGCTCCTATGATAGCTACCTTTTTATGACTTTTAATTGCGCATGGCTTTATATTCTTTATATATAATTCTTCAGCATTATCCACAGCTATTTTTTTCATTCTTCTAATTTCTAAGGAACTATCATAATCTAGTCTAGTACATTTATTTTGACAGTTATGATTACATAAAGTTCCTGTTATAGCTGGGGCTGCATTATCTCTAACTATTACTTGAAAAGCTTCATCATATTTTCCTTCTCCCACAAGCTCTATATACTTTGGAATCTGTTGTTCAATTGGACAGCCTTCACTACAAGGTGCAATTGTACAATCATATATTGGTAAGTCCTTATATAGTTTTCTACTTTTAACTACCCTTGCTTTCTTAAGGTGATGCTTATCATCAATTGATTCCTTTGCTAATATTTTTAGCAATTGCATGTCAATTGTTGACTTTCTATTAGAAATAAGTGGTTCTACCTTTTCAGCTATCTGTTTAACTCTTTCATAACCACCTGGTTTTAATATTGTAGTAGCAAAAGTTATTGGACATATTCCTGTTTTAAATATCTTATCTACATTAAAGAATTCAGCTCCACCAGAATATGAAATATATAATTTCCCTTCAAATTCCTCTGAAAGATTACTTGCCAAATTAATAGCTAAAGGATATAAAGATCTACCTGACATGTACATCTCTTCTCCTGGTAGTTCTTCATTTAATATCCTTACTGGAAGAGTATTTGTAAGTTTTACTCCAATCTCCATACTTTCCATTTCAGCTACGGCTTTTAATTTTTTTATCATTTTTATTCCATCATTGTATTGCAGATCATTTTTAAAATGATGTGAATTTAGTTTTATATATTCATAACCCATTTTATTAAGAATTTTTCTTACAAATGCTTCACCAAGCAATGTAGGATTCATCTTTACAAAGGTATGAAGATGTTTTTCTTTTAATAAATAAATAGCAATTCTTTCTATTTCTTGTGGAGGACATCCATGTAGAGTTGATAGGGTAATTGAATTGCACACCCTTGAAGGAATTTTATATAAATCTTCAATTGAAAATCTATAAAATTTTTCTATATTATTCTCCAACACTTGAATAGATTCCTTCCATATTTTTGTATTTTGTGAATTTTTCAAATTTTCTATGTAGGAATCTATTTTATCTGATTTTATTCCATCAAAATCATATCCTACACTCATGTTAAAAACAAAGTCTCTGTCTACACTTAAGTTAAGTTCCTTCATTAAAACATGTAATATAATCCAAGCTTTCACATATTCCTCAAAAGCTTCTTCTACAGTTAGTTCTGTAGACCACTCTACGTTATAGCATTCATCCTCAGCATTAATACACGGCTTTAACACTGGAAGATCTTCTCCATCAATAATCTGGACTGTCTTTAACTCAATAAATCTACTACCAGTAAGATATGCTGCTATAATATTTTGAGCTAATTGTGAACTAGGACCTGCTGCTGGTCCAATTGGTAGGCCTAACTTCTCTCCTAAAAAAGAGATAGTGTTATTAGGGATTCCATAGTAAAACTTATCTTTATGAATTCCAAAAATACTATCTTTAGTTTTTAGTTCAGTAAAAATCCAGTTAATGAGTTTTTCAAAACTTATTGGGCGTATTTTGTCACTCATATTTACTCCCCCCTATAATTCATAAGTTACTTAAAAGCATTATATACCCTTAAGTAAATACATAATTTAATTAATCTATTTACTCTTTATTTTTCTATAAATCTCGGCTTATCTTCTTCCAGCAATTTCTCAAAAACAGATATAGGATCCTTAACTTTACTTAAGAACATCATGGCAGCAATAATATATGGTTTATATCCAGCTTCACGATATAGTAATTCACGGTAACGATTAAATACAGATTCTCCTACTTCTCCAATTTCACAACTTACACCTGTTATATCCGCTGGTAAACAATGAAGATATAATGCTTTACCATCCTTAGTAAGCTCCATCATTTTTTCATTGCATTCCCAATCCTTATATCTAGCATTTTCTTTCAACAATTCTTTTTCAAGTTCATTAATACCTGCTATATCCCTCTTTGAATATAGTTCTGTACGTTTTTCCATAGCTTCAAATGGTGCCCAGCTCTTTGGATAAACTATATCTGCGTTTTCGAAGGCTTCTTTCATAGAATTAGTCTTTGTAAAGCTTCCACCATTTTTCTCTACATTTGCCTTAGCAACTTCCTCTACTTCAGGAAGTACATCATATCCTTCTGGATGTGCTAATACAACTTCCATTCCCATTCTTGTCATAAGTCCAATAACTCCTTGCGGAACCGAGAGTGGTTTTCCATAAGAAGGTGAATAAGCCCAAGTCATAGCTAATTTTTTACCTTTTAAATTTTCCACTCCACCAAAATAGTGAATCAAGTGTAATAAATCCGCCATACATTGAGTTGGATGGTCTATATCACATTGTAAATTAATCAGAGTTGGACGTTGTTCTAATACTTCATCAGCATAACCTTCCTGAACAGCATTAGAAACTTCTTTCATATAAGCATTACCCTTTCCTATAAACATATCATCTCTAATTCCAATTATGTCTGCCATAAAAGAAATCATATTTGCAGTTTCACGGACAGTTTCTCCATGAGCTATTTGAGATTTTCCTTCATCGAGATCTTGTACCTCTAGCCCTAATAAGTTACACGCACTAGCAAAACTAAATCTAGTTCTAGTAGAATTGTCTCTAAATACCGAAATACCTAATCCACTATCAAATATTTTCGTCGATATATTATTTTCCCTCATTGTACGAAGAATATCAGCAACAACAAATACTGATTCTAATTCTTCGTTACTTTTTTCCCATGTTAAGAAAAAATCATTATTGTACATCTCCCTGAAATCTAGTTTTTTAAGTCTCTCCATAAGGGTTTTAATATTCTCCACAAAATCCACTCCTCAATTTATTAATCTCCTATTCCAAAATAAATTTATACTTACATTTTTGAAATTCGTCATAATTTCCTCTTACTGACTAATTAATCAAATTATAACTCCCATTACATTTAATGTCAATATTCAAATCAGATAATTCAAACTATTCTATTCTATTTATTTTATGTAAATTTATTGCATTTCATCCTCTTGATTGGTAAAATTTAAATAATTTAAATTTATTCATTTCAAGCTTAAATTATTTTATTATCTTAATATTTATTCATATCCTTATTATACTTATTCATAAACTATAGTTAAGTATATATTTTTTCTTTATTTTTTATATTAACTGGTTAGTAAAATATTTATAGCACTTCACGCATTATGCATAAGATATAATTATAAATTTAGAGGGGGAATTAAATTGCAAACAACTAACGCTCCAAAGAAATCGCTTCTTAGAATTAAACTAGATGACAAACCACCTATGAAACAAACTTTAATTCTTGCATTTCAAGCAATTTTTGCATGTTTCAGTGGTATAGTAGCAGTTCCACTAGTAGTAGCTGGTGCACTAGGATTAAAAATATCTGATACATCATTTCTGGTTTCATGTGCCCTATTTGCTTCTGGTCTTACAACACTTATTCAAGCTAAAGGTATTGGACCCATAGGAAGCAAGCTTCCATTTATCATGGGTACCTCCTTTGCTTTTGTAAGTCCGGCTATTGCCATCGGTAGCACTTATAACGGCAATATGACTTTAGGTATTGCTACCATATGTACAGCTACAATGGTAGGTGCCTTACTAGAAGTAATTCTAAGCTTTTTTATTAACCATGTTAAAAAAATTTTTCCACCACTTGTTACTGGTACTGTTGTTACTATGATAGGCATCACTATCATTCCTGTTGGAATTGATTGGTTAGCTGGAGGCTCTGGAAACCCAAACTATGGAGATCCTAAATTTTTATTGCTTGGTGCTATTGTCCTAATTATTATTATAATTACCAATCAATCTAAAAATACTTTTATAAGTTCTTGCTCAATATTTATAGGTATATTATGTGGATATTTATTAGCTATACCTCTCAACTTATTAGACACTACTCCAATATCTGCTGCATCCTGGATTTCTATTCCTAGACCTCTTAAATTCGGAATTAAATTCTCTATACCAGCGATTATTAGTTTTTTAGCTGTTTATCTAGCAACTACTGTAGAAACTGTAGGTGATACTCTAGCTATTGGAGAGGCATGTGAAATTGAGGTTTCTGACAACCAACTTTCTGGAGGTGTACTTTGTGATGGTCTTGGATCAATTCTAGCTGGATTTTTTAACTCTACTGCAAATACATCCTTTAGCCAATGTACTGGCCTTATAAATGTTACAGGAGTTGCTAGTAGGTTTGTTATAATTATAGCTGGAATAATATTATCTATAATGGGTCTGATACCAAAATTTGCTTCTTTAATATCAATTATGCCTAGTCCAGTTCTTGGAGCTGCTGGTATAGTTATGTTCGGTTCTATTGCTTGTTCTGGTATTAAAATTCTAGGCAAAGTTGATATGACTAGAAGGAACATTTTTGTAATTGGGATATCTTTTGCTTTAGGTGTAGGTGTCATTGTTAGACCTGAAGCTCTTAGTATGTTCCCAGAATCCTTACAAATAATTTTTGGTTCTGGTGTAACAACTGCAACTATATTTGCTGTAATATTAAATTTAATCTTACCTAGCGATAAGTCTCAAAAACCTGTTATTAAAACTAAATCTGGTATGTCTTTAAGCAAATAACTACTTTGTATTCCCCAAATCTATATAAGAGATATAGAAAGTTGATCACGACTCTTTATATCTCTTATTTTTCCACAAAAAATTCCAGCCTAAATATCAACTGGAATTTTTTCTATTCAATTTATTTCTTAAGGGATTTTTTTGTAGCATTAAATATTTTTTGATATCCTGTACATCTACATAAATGTCCAGATATTTCTCTTTTTATTTCTTCATCAGTATAATCCTTACCACTATTTACCAATGCTGTAGTTGTAAGTACTAATCCTGGAGTACAGAATCCACATTGAATTGCACCCTCTTCTATAAATGCCTTTTGCACCTTTGATAAGTTCCCATTTTCTGATACCCCCTCTATAGTTAAAATTTCTTTTTTATCAGCCCAAATAGCCATATAAATACATGAATCTATAGGTATTCCATCCACTAGTACTGTACAAGCTCCACATTCTCCAACTGAACATCCTTGCTTTACCCCTGTAAATTGAAGTCTATTTCTCAATACATCTAACAACGATTCTCGTACATCTACTTCTAAATTATAATTTTTTCCATTTACTTTTACTGATATCCTTTTATAATTCTTATCAATCATAATAAAATCCCACCTTATTTAGTTACTTCATAAATACCTCGTACTGTTAATTCTTTTATTAAATGCTCCCTATAAGCCTTTGATGCTCTCCATGAGTCTCTAGCACTTGCTGATTTTACTGCATATTGTGCAATATTATTAATATTTTTTTCTGAATATTCTAAACCAAGGGCATACTTCTCTGCATCCTTACATCTTATAGGAGTAGGCGCAGCTACTCCTAACGCTATTCTTAAATCTTTAAATTTATTTTCCTTCTTACTAGCTACAACGCATACACCTAGCATAGAAATATCCATTGCCTTTCGATTACTATACTTAATATATGTTCCTCTTACTCCCTCATAGTCTTTTTTTTCAATAAAAATGCTTATTAGAATTTCATCTTTTCTTATATTAACCTTTCCAGGACCTTCGTAGAATTCCTCTATTGGAACTATTCTCTCCCCCTTAAAACTTCTAAGTCTTAATTTAGCATTAAATGCAAATAAACTTGGTGCACTATCTGCTGAAACAGCTCCATTACATACATTCCCTCCAATAGTGGCCATATTTCTTATTTGTGGTCCTCCCATAGATACAGCACCTTGCCCTAAAGCAGGAATAAAATCTTTTATAATTTTATTTCTATATATATTAGTAAAGCAAGTAGTGGAGCCAATTTCTATGGTGTCATTTTCTAGAACCTTTATGAAGTCTAATTCTTTTAAATTTTTTAGACTTAAAAGTTCTACTTCTTCCATATCACCATGATGCAATTTAATTAAAACATCAGTTCCACCAGATATTATTTTTAGATTATTATTTTCATGAAGAATTTTTACTGCCTCTTCTACACTTCTAGGCTCTTGTATATTCTTAATATCAAACATTTTTATCTTTAATAGAGATTTAACACTCTACTAAAATTCACCTCCTTCTATATTTATATAGTCTACTAACTATACAATCTGCACTCTTAAATTTAAGGTAAATCCTATATTAAGCCCTCTTCCTTAAACTTTTCAAATACTCTTTGTGGATTCATTGGTATTCTATTAAAAGCAACACCAGTTGCATCTAAAACTGCATTTCTTATAGCTGGGGCTGGAGAAAGTGTTGTATTTTCGCCTAGAGATTTTTGTCCAAAACTTCCTGCATCATCTGGAATTTCTACAAATGCTGAACCAATATTAGGCGTGTCTAAAATAGTTTGTAATTTATAGTCTAAAAGATTGTTATTAAGAGCTCTTCCAGTCTTCTCATCAAATATCATTTGCTCTGATAAAGCATATCCTAGTGCCATACTTACACCACCGTGAACTTGCCCTTCTGCTAGCATTGGATTAATTATAGTTCCAGAATCATGAATATTATATATTTCTACTACGGTTATTTGACCAGTTTTTATGTCTACTTCAACCTCTGCAAAGGTTGCTCCATAAGCAACTACATTAGTCCTTATATTAACAGAAGTGTCACTAGTTATAGGAGAACTGTAAATCCTATCATAAAATGATTCTAACGCTATATGCTCAAGAGAACAGACAACTATACCTGTTGTTTTTTCAACTACATTACAATCAACTATATCCATTACCTCTGGATTGAGGCCATTTTTTCTGCTAGCAAACTGAAGAACTTTACTCTTTACCTCCATAGCAGCTTTTTTAACTGCAGCACCTGTAACAAAAGTTTGTCTTGATGCATAAGCACCTGTATCAAATGGAGTAATATCAGTATCTTGATTTGAAATTACATGAACCATATCAATTGGAATTCCTAAAACCTCTGAAGTCATTTGTGCAAATATAGTATCACTACCTTGACCAATTTCTGTAGCCCCGATTTGCAACTGTACTGAACCATCTTGATTCATCACAATCCTTGCACCTGCTGCTTCTAGAGCTACGGGATAGGTACCTGCAAAATAACTAAAACAAGCCATTCCCACTCCATGTCTTAAACTACCTATTTGATTTTTATATAGCTTTTTCTTTTCATTCCAATTTATTAATTCCATTCCCTTTTCAAGACACTGTGATAGTCCCATGGAGCGCACCACATTTTTGGAGGATGGATCTACATGATTTTGCTTCACCAAATTTTTCAATCTGAATTCCACAGGATCTATATTTAGTTCTCCAGCAATATCATCTAAATGACTTTCTAGAGCAAATGAAATTTGTGGAACTCCATATCCTCTCATAGCTCCTGCTACCGGCATATTAGTATATACAGTTTTAGGCTCATATTTTATAGCATTAAAATTATATAATGGTCTAAATTTACTCCCACAGCTCATGGTCACTGAATGTCCATGAGATGCATATGCTCCATTATTTACTAAGTTCTTTATATCTATTGCTAGTAACTTACCTTCCTTAGTAACTCCAGTTTTAAATGTAAATCGCATAGCATGACGAACCCTTGTGTCTATAAAACATTCTTCTCTAGTTAATGCATATCTAACTGGTCTTCCATTAACCGCAAGTGTCATTGCTGCAGTTAATGGCTCTATAACAACATCTTGCTTATTTCCAAATCCACCACCTATATATGGCTTTATAACCCTTATTCTTCCCCATGGCATCCCTAGTGCCTGTCCTACTATCCTTCTTACAATATGTGGTATTTGAGTAGAAGTTACTATTACAATTCTTCCATCTGACTCCATATAAGCATACGCACTATGATTTTCCAGATGACAATGTTGTACAGTACTAGTATTAAATTTACCTGTAAATACTTTGTCAGCTTCTTTTAACTCTATTTCTACGTCTCCTACTTCATTGCCAAAAGAGCTAATAATATTATTTTGTCTTTCTTCATGTATTATTGGGGCACCTTCTTTTATAGCTTCTTCCTGATCCATTACAAATGGCAACACTTCATATTCTACATCTATAAGTTTTATAGCTTTTAGAGCTATTATTTCATCTATGGCCACAACTGCCGCCACTGGTTCTCCACAAAAGCGAACTTTATCAGTAATGATTAATCTATCTTCTACATCTCTATGTGCTTCATCAAAGGTCCAAGGATGTCCGGCCGTTGCAAATTTTATTTTTGGTAAATCTTGATAAGTAATTACTGCTTCAACACCATCTAAATTTTTTGCTTTAGAAACATCAATACTTCTTATTTTTGCATGGGCATAAGGACTTCTAAGCACCTTTCCTATTAGCATTTCCCTTTCAAAATAGTCATCAGCATACTTAGCCTTCCCTGTAACCTTTGCCACACCATCTAATCTAGATACACTACTACCTATTACCTTATAATTCATAATTCTCTTTAGCAAGATTATAATCCTACTAAAGCACCTCCCTTTATTCTTACTGATTAATTAGTCACAAAAATATATAACTATACAAGCTTTTTAGTGTTTTCTATAACTTTAACTCTCTACCTACGTAATTTCCTTTTTCATTACCTACCAATTTTCCATCCTTTATAATAAATCTTCCCCTTGAAATAGTCGTAATTACTTTACCTTTTACATCTAGTCCTTCATATAAATTGTAGTCACAATTGGAATGAGAGTATTTTATTTTATGTCTATCTAAAGGGTCAAATATTACAACATCAGCATCTGATCCTGGGAGTAACGTTCCTTTTTTAGGATATAAACCATGAATCTTTGCTGGATTCTTTGTAAATTTATCAATTATTTTATCACCAAACATTGTATACAATAAATTAAAAGAATATTCTATTCCACCTATTCCCATAGGAATTAAATCTAAAGTTGCTCTTGCTTTTTCATTAGATTTAAATGGACAATGATCAGTACCTATTACACTAACATGATCTATATTTTTTCTTAATTCATCAATTTCTTCTAAAGACCTAAGAGGTGGTGTTAAGGTATATAGAAAACCATCCTTTAATAAATAATTATCTTTAGATAAATAAAAATATTGAGGGCAGCTTTCTATAAATAAATTTTTATTTATTAAACTTTTATATAAGTCCGTAATTCGTCTTAAAGATTCTCCTGAACTAAGGTGCACAATATACATATACCCATCCATATTCTTAGTCATTTCAGCTAAAGTTAAAACTTCTGTAGTCTCACATAATGTGGGTCTATTTTCTTCATGGGATCTTACTGGAAACTTTCCCTCTCTGATTAGCTCTTCATTTTCACTATGAGACATAAGTATAACCTTCATTCTTTTCGAAATTTTCAGTAAATTACTGATAGTTCTTAATCCAGTTTTTCTATTACTGGAACTATAAGTAGTAAAGAATTTTATGCTACAAATTCCCCTCTTTTTAATCTCCTCAATAAATAGTTCTTCATTATCCTGAAAATTTGCAATAGTACTATGAAATCCATAATCTACAACAGAAACCTTTGCTTTTCTTTTTCTGTCTACAAAAGCTTTTTCTAACTCTTCAATATTTTTTACTGGATCTAAAAAATCTATAAATGTAGTAATTCCACCATATGCAGCTACTATAGAACCATTGTAAAAATCATCAGCAGAAACCTCATTACCCACCCTAAGCTGAAAATGTACATGAGGATCTATAAATCCTGGTAATACATAATTTCCTTTTGCATCATAAATATCTTTTGATAAGAAAATATCCTTTGACAGGTTTTTAATAATTCCATTATCAATGTACAAATTTCCTCTAATAAATTCCCCTTCCACATATATATTCCCATTGACTATGGCTAAATCATAACAATTCACAATATCAACCCCACATATTTGCTTTATAATAATATTTTACCATTATTTTCTTTTATTTACCATAAAATATTATTGTACTAATAGAAATTATTGATATGAAATATTAAATTAAATTCTCTAATATGGCTCTTGATAAACAGAGTTCTAAGCTTCAGAGGAAGTATTCCTCCCACGGAAGCTTAGAACTCGTTATCCAGGGACGTAGCAGCTCTTTGCTACCGCCTCGAAGAAGATGGAGTATTAGAGCTGGTAGTCATCGGATAAATATTTATTGTAATAGATTACATTTTTTTAAAATCCCACTATACAAATCTTTAAAAAAGTATTATACTGTTAGTGATTTGATGAATTATTGAAAATATTTTGTATATTTTCAATGTTAAACTTATTTAGTAAGGGGGTATTTTTTAAGTGTGTTGTAACTTAGAAAAAAATCAAATGTTTAAGGAATTAGAAGACTTTATTAATTCCTTACCTGTCAAAGATGGAGCTTTAATAGAGGTTTTGCATAAAGCTCAGCATATCTTTGGATATCTACCTAAGGAAGTTCAAACTTTCGTCGCTGATAAACTAAATTTACCTATATCTAAAGTTTATGGTGTTGTAACATTTTACTCATTTTTCACTACTGAACCTCGTGGTAAGAATGTAATAAATGTGTGCATGGGTACTGCATGTTTTGTTCGTGGTGCTGGAGATGTTCTTAAAGAATTTGAAAAAGAACTAGGTATTAAATCTGGACAAACTACAGAAGACATGAAATTTACACTAGGTTCTTTAAGATGTGTTGGTGCTTGTGGTCTAGCTCCTGTTTTAACTGTAAATGATAAGGTTTACGGTCACTGTACTCCAGACCAAGTAAAAAGTATATTAGCTGAATATGAGTAGAATTAGGAGGTAACAAAGTTGAATAAAATAAATTCCTTTGAAGAATTAAACAAAATTTATCAGGAATACAAATCATCCCTTGATATTAGAAAAGCAACTGGTATCGATGGCTTTGTTTGTGAAAAAAATAACTATAAAAAAGAAATACTTATTTGCGGAGGAACTGGGTGTAAGTCTGCACAAAGTGATTTAATTAAAGATAACCTTGAAAAAGAAATTAGTAAGTTAGATTTGGAAGATGAAGTATACGTTTCCATAACTGGTTGTTTTGGTTTCTGTGAAAAAGGTCCTATAGTAAAAGTTACTCCAGATGATGTGTTTTATGTTCACGTAACTCCTGAGGATGCTGAAGAAATCATAAATGAACATATTGTTAATGGAAATGTTGTACAAAGATTACTTTACGAAGAGCCAACTATAAAAGAAAAAGTTAAGACTCAAGATGAAATGACTTTCTATAAGAAGCAAGTTAGAATAGCTCTAAGAAATTGTGGATTAATAAACCCTGAAAATATTGATGAATATATTGCCGAAAAGGGATATCTAGCTCTTGGAAAATGTCTAACAGAATGCACTCCTGATGACGTAATAAATGTTATATTGAAATCTGGACTAAGAGGAAGAGGCGGCGGCGGCTTTCCTACCGGAAAGAAGTGGCAATTTGCAAAAGGCTATGATGCTGATCAAAAATATATTATTTGTAATGCCGATGAAGGTGATCCAGGTGCATTCATGGATCGTTCGATTTTAGAAGGAGATCCAAATAGTGTTCTTGAAGCTATGGCTATAGCTGGTTATGCTATAGGTGCTACTAAAGGTAATATATATATTAGAGCTGAGTATCCACTAGCAATTCAAAGACTTAGAATTGCTATAAATCAAGCTAGAGAATATGGACTCCTTGGTGAAAATATACTAAATTCAGGCTTTGATTTTGATATTGAAATTAAATACGGAGCTGGTGCCTTTGTATGTGGTGAAGAAACTGCTCTTATTCATTCAATAGAAGGTAACCGTGGAGAACCAACAAATAAACCACCATTCCCTGCTGAATCTGGACTTTGGAATAAGCCAACTTGCGTTAATAACGTTGAAACTTTAGCGAATATTCCAGCTATTATTAATAATGGTGCAGATTGGTTTAGTTCAATCGGCACTAAATCTTCCGCTGGTACTAAGGTTTTTGCTCTTGCTGGTAAAATTAATAACGTTGGTCTTGTAGAAGTGCCTATGGGAACAACTTTAAGAGAAATTCTTTTTGAAGTAGGTGGAGGAATTAAATTTGATAAAGAATTCAAAGCTGTTCAAACAGGAGGACCTTCTGGTGGATGTATTCCTAAAGAATTTTTAGATACTCCTATTGACTTTGATTCTTTAAGTGCTATCGGTTCTATGATGGGATCTGGTGGAATGATAGTAATGGATGAAGATAACTGTATGGTTGATATAGCTAAATTCTATTTAGAATTTACAAAAGAGGAGTCTTGTGGTAAATGTACACCTTGTAGGATTGGTAACACTCGATTACTTGAAATTCTTGAAAGAATATCAAAGGGCGAAGGTGATTTAAGTGATCTGGATAAGCTTCAAGAGCTTAGTAACACTATAAAAGATACTTCACTTTGTGCTTTAGGACAAACTTCTCCTAACCCTATTCTTAGTACAATGAAATATTTCTATGATGAATATAGAAGTCACGTTGTAGATAAGATTTGTCCAGCAGGAGTTTGTAAGGACCTTATGAAATTTGTTATTACTGATAGATGTATTGGCTGTACTAAATGTGCAAGACAATGTCCAGTTGGCTGTATCGAAGGGAAAGTTAAAACTAAGCATGTAATTGACCATAGCAAATGTATTAAATGTGGTGCATGTAAATCTAGCTGTCCAGTTGATGCAATAGATCTAGTTTAATAATTTAAAAGAGGTGAAAGTATTGAGTTTAGTTACACTTAAAATAAATAATAAAGAAATATCAGTGGAGCAAGGAACCACAATTCTTGATGCTGCACGTAAGCTTAATATAAAAATTCCTACCCTTTGCTACCTAAATCTTCATGATAAAAAGACAACTAATAAACCTGGTTCTTGTAGAGTTTGTGTAGTTGAAGTGGAAGGAAGAAAAAATTTAGCACCATCTTGTTGTACAGCTGTTGCTCCAGGTATGGTTGTTAATACTAGTACTCCAAGAGTAATAGCAGCAAGAAAAACTATAATTGAACTTTTATTATCAGACCATTCTATGGATTGCTTAACCTGTCAAAAAAATTTAAATTGTGAACTCCAAGAGCTTGCTAGTACTTATGGAGTAACTAATTTAAAATATACTGGTTCAAAATCTGTAGCTGTAAAAGAACTTAAAAATCCATCTATAGTAAGAGATACTTCTAAATGTATTTTATGTAGAAGATGCGAAGCTGTTTGTAGCCAAGTTCAAAATGTTGGTGCAATTGGACCAATAAATAGAGGTTTTAATACCACTATAAGCACTGCATTCTTTGAAGAGCTAAATAATAGCGCTTGTACTTTATGTGGTCAATGTATAAATGTTTGTCCTACTGGGGCATTAATGGAAAAAGATAATACTATAGATGTATTAAACGCTATAGGAAATAAAGATAAATTGGTAGTAGTTCAAACTGCTCCGGCTGTTCGTGCAGCACTTGGAGAAGAATTTGGTATTAAAGAAGGTGCTGTTACTGGCAAGATGGTTGAAGCACTAAGAGAACTTGGTTTTGATAAGGTTTATGATACTGATTTTGCTGCAGATTTAACTATTATGGAAGAAGCTACAGAATTTCTAGGAAGGTATAAGAGTGGTGAAAATCTTCCTATGATTACTAGTTGTTGTCCTGGATGGATTAATTTCATAGAAAAACATTATGGAAACCTATTAAATCTTCCATCAACATGCAAATCTCCTCAACAAATGTGGGGCGCTATTGCAAAAACATACCTTGCTGAAAAACTGGGTATACCATCGGAAAAACTTTATGTTGTATCTGTAATGCCATGTGTTGCCAAAAAATCCGAAGCTAATAGAGAAGAATTTGTCAATGAAAATAATAATCCAGATATCGATGTAGTTATAACTACAAGAGAATTAGCTAAAATGATTAAACGCTCTGGATTAGAATTTGCTTCTCTACCTTCCTCTGATTTTGATACTATTATGGGTGAATCTACTGGTGCTGGAGTTATTTTCGGAACTAGTGGTGGCGTTATGGAGGCTGCTTTACGTACTGCTTATGAATGGATTACAAATAGCACTTTAGAAGAACTTGATTTTAAATCTGTTAGAGGCCTTGAAGGAATCAAAGAAGCTTCATTAATTATTGATGGTAACAAAATTAATATAGCTATTGTAAATGGACTTGCAAATGCAAAGAATTTGTTAGATAATATAGAAGATACATCTAAAAAATATCACTTCATTGAAGTTATGGCATGTCCAGGAGGATGTATAAACGGTGGTGGTCAACCATATTCTAATGAGCAATATTCATTAATAGAAAAAAGAATGAATGCTCTTTATAGTGAGGATGCTAATAAGGTTATAAGAAAATCTCATGAAAACCCTGAGATAATAAAGCTTTATGATGAATTCCTTGGAAAACCTAATGGAGAAAAATCTCACCATTTACTTCATACTCACTATATAAATAGATAAACACCTTAATTTAGTTATTAGTTATTAGTCCCTAACTAATATAAATATAAACATAAAAATGATGGTATAAATAACTTATTTATACCATCATTTTTATATAGTTCCTTATTTACAATTATAAAAATTAAAAACATATAAAGTAATATTATCCTAAGTTATAAAAGAATGTTACAAATACTGGAACTAAAGAACTTAATATAACTCCATTTATAAATGCTATTACAGCTATCTCTGGATTTGTTGCTTTAGCTATAAGTGGTAATGTTGTATCCATAGAAGTAGCTCCTGCAGGTGCTATGGCTGTGTAGCCATTCAGCTTTTTAGCTAATATTGGAATTAAAATAACTGTTATCATCTCACGGAATACATTTGTTAAAAATGCTATAGCTCCTAAAGTATCTCCACCCATTTCTTTAAGCATTACTCCTGATAAGCTATACCATCCAAATCCTGAACCTATAGCTAAGCTCTCATTAAGAGCCATATTAAATAGGAATCCTACTAAAAGTCCTCCTAGTAAACTACCTACAATTCCTCCAAATGGTACTAACAAAACCTTAAATCCTGCCTTTTTTAGATCTTTAAATATGGTCTTGTTGCCACCTACATCTATACCAACTAAAAAGATTAAAACAAATAATGAAATGGATGCAAGATTATCAATACTACTCATTATTTCTGGTGGAAACACAAAATAACCACAACCCATTCCAACTAATATAGATACTATTATTATGTACGTCATATTACTTGTCCTCCCCACATGCCTCATTTAAAAGCTCACTACACTCTTCAATTACAACATTTTCATCTTCTACAATCTCTGCATTTAAAATTTCACTATGAAATTCAGTAACCACTTTTTCATTTTCTATTATTTCCGCATTTAAGATTGATTCTTCCTTGGGTAATTGATTTTCTTTAGGCATAAACTTTTCTGATAAAATGTACACAAGTACTATACTTACACCTATTGTAGCTACTGCAAATAAAAAAGACTTTAACCCTATGGTCGGAAGATTTTTTATTATGCCCTTATCAGCTCCTATAGAAGCTCCCATAGAAAATAATAAGAATATTACACCAAGTTGTTGTAATTTACCATTTATAATTTTCCCCTTCTCACCTAATTTTAGAAAGTACCCTACAATGGCACCGAGTATTAATGCAATTAAAATTTCCATATGTCCCCCTCCTCTACCACGTTATTATATCATAGATTTGGAAACAGTTACATTATATTTAGATTATTTTTATTATATTTAACTTTATACCTTTATACATGAAATTATTTGTAATAATAATGATAAATATATTTAATCTTGAATATATATAGGAATATATTAAAAATTGATAAATAAGGAGTTATAATATGAAGAACATCTTTATGCCCTACTATATTAACGGTGATACTATTAGAGATATGTATAAAATTGCTATAAATCGATATGAAAACATTGAAATAAGTGGAAAAAGAGAAGAAACTACAATTCAAGCTACTCTACCATTGTCCGAACTAACTTGTGGAAAAATTATTCAAGGTTCAGCTACAGTAACTTTATCTAAAAGTACTCAAAGAAAATCAATAGATGAAATAGAGAATTCATCTATTAATATATTTATAAATCTAGAAACTTTATTAAATCGAAACAATGCAATCAAATCTTTAAAAATATATAGTGACCTGAATACAATTTCTCCTGGAGATATTGTAGAATTACAGTGTACTATAGAAAAATCAGATAGTACTTTAGAACTTTTAAGAAATACATTAGAATTACTTGAGTTTCAACAAATAACTTCTGATATAGATAATACCTCTATGATTAATTGGATAAAAAGAAATATAAAATCTTTAACAGAAGATAAAGTATTAAAATATCCTGTCTCCCTTCCTTTTGATTCTGATTCTTTAGTCATTACTTCTGTTTGTAGTAAACATGCATCTATGGACATAGAGTGTTATATTGGTAGACCTTGTACAATTGTTGGTGAAATAGCAAGTTATGACTATCCCCAGTCAAATCATAATATTATTGATAGTAACCCTTTAGTATCTAAATTATTATGGGATTTTATTACATCTCATAGCAACTATAAAGACTTTGTTTCTCATTTAGACTATAATAATGAATTTCCTTCTGATAAGAAAGTGTTGGAAATTGTACCTTTTATAATTTATATGTAATAAATATCTTGTTTTAGTAATATTTATAGATTATGCTAATATTAATAATTATATCTATTAATATTAGGGGGATTTATATGGACAAGTATTTTAAACTTACTGAAAACGGAACTAACGTAAAGCGTGAAATTGTTGCTGGAATTACCACTTTTCTAACAATGGCTTACATTATTGCTGTAAATCCTAATTTCCTTAGTACAGCTATGGGTGATGGTACTGCTGGAGCACTTGTAACTGCTACATGTCTAGCTGCGGGACTTACTACTATACTCATGGGACTATATGCTAATGCACCTTTTGCACTGGCATCTGGTATGGGACTTAACGCCTTCTTCGCATTTACAGTATGCGGTGCCATGGGTGTTCCATGGCAAGTGGCACTTACTGCTGTTTTTGTAGAAGGTATAATTTTCATTATTCTTTCTGTAACTAGAGTGCGTGAAGCTGTAGTTAATTGTATCCCACTTACAATGAAGTACGCTGTTACTGCTGGTATTGGACTTTTTATTGCTTTTATAGGTTTAACAGGTGCAGGTATTGTAGTGTCTAATGAAGCTACCCTTGTATCTCTAGGTTCTATGGTAGCTCCTGGTGCTATAATCGCAGTTATTGGCATTCTTATTATAGCTATTTTGAACTCTAAAAATATCAAAGGAGCTATGCTTTGGTCCATTCTGATTTGTTCTATAATTGGTTGGATATATGCAGTTATAAATCCTGAAGGAGCTACCGCCGCTGGCATATATCTTCCAAATGGATTATTCAAATATGAATCTATTAAATCAATTGCCTTCAAGCTTGACTTCTCTGTATTCACTAATAGCTCAGCTATTCTTAATTTTATAACAATTTGTCTTACTTTCTTATTCGTAGACTTCTTTGATACTGTTGGTACATTAGTTGGAGTATGTTCTAAGGCCAATATGCTAGATAAAGATGGTAATGTGCCGATGGCAAAGAAAGCTCTACTTGTAGATGCTATAGGAACCACCTTTGGTTCTTTAGTTGGAGTTTCAACCGTTACTACTTATGTAGAAAGCGCAGCTGGAGTTAGTGAAGGTGGAAGAACTGGGTTAACAGCTGTTACTACAGGTATTTTATTCTTATTGGCAATGTTTCTATCTCCAATATTTATAGCTATACCAGGTTGTGCTACAGCTCCTTGCTTAATTTGGATTGGTTTTATGATGCTAGAAAGTGTTATGAAAATAGACTTTACCGATTTTACTCAAGGCTTCCCTGCATTCATTACTATAGCCGCAATGCCATTATGTTATAGTATCGGTGATGGTCTTACCCTTGGAATTCTTTCATATACATTAATAAACTTATTAAATAACATATTTGGTAAGAAAGAAACTAAAAAACCAATCTCAATAGTAATGTATATTCTATCCATCATATTTATACTAAAACTTATATTTATGTAATTTATGTTTTAGTTATCATTAATTTAAAAAGGTAATCACCGAAAATTTTTCAGTGATTACCTTTTGTTTATATCTATATATCCATAAGATTTCTTCTATAATTCATATATAATCTTCTTAGGATTCTCATATCTTCATCTACAATTAATTGTAACTCAGATAATTCCTTATAATTTTTATCATTAATTGCTTCTCTCATTTGAGTAAATAAGCTTCTACTTACATAATTATCTTTCATAAGTTTTTCTCTTAGCTTATTTATTTCACTCCATTTTTCAAGATCATACTCCATAAAATCATCGCCATTAGATCTTCTAATGTTTCTAATTTCATTAGAATAGTTTGGAAGAATTCTATGCTCTAACTCAGTAGTCCATCTTTCAAGTACAGCTTCCTTATATCCTTTAATTACTTTATTAGTTATTACTCCATCTTTAGTTAAAACATGTACTCTCGATTCATCATCAAAAGCTAATAAATTTTCATATACAGTACTTGGAGCCTTACCAAAATACTCTTCTCTTTCTTCCTCTGTATAGAATTCAAATACATCTTCTTCACTTCTATAACATCTGCCTTCCTCTAGGTAAGAAGTTTTTTCACCTGGTTTTTTAGAAAGTTCTGCTAAAAGTTCTTCTCTACTTTTATTATTTGTAACTACATAGCTTATTCCATCTACCATAGATATTATAACTGAAGATAATACTAAATAAATATTTGTATTAGGATTTGGTGATCTCAACTCAAACCTAGTAGCCATTGGATTAATTGCATCTCTCACTAGTCCAACAAGAATAGTTCTATTTCTTGAAGGCACATCTTTAGTAAATCCTAAGGAAGTTACTATACATACTGGTGCTTCAAAGCCTGGTTTTAATCTTTGTAATGCATCATAATTTGAAGAAACAAAGGGGTTTATTACTTCATAATTCTTTAATACTCCCATTATTGCTCCATATCCTACTTCACTTAAAAAGTCTTTTTCAGCATAACTGTGGAATAAATTCATCTTCTTACCATTTTTAAGCTTTAAAGTAACGCCTACATGTAAATGTTCTCCATTTCCTGCTACCTCTTCAATTGGTTTAGCTTGGAATGTAACTTCAAGACCATTTTTTCTAAAAGTTTCTTTTATTAGACCTCTTACCAAAAGTTCATTATCACAAGTTTGAAGGGCTGTAGAAAACTTCCAATCCACTTCTAATTGTTCCATTATGTGAGTTAGAACTCCAGACTCAGATAGTTTAGCTTTAACTCCCCCTACTTCTTTATGACCCATTTCTGGTTCTAGTCCATATTTAGCTAATAAATCTAAAGATTTTTCCAGTGCTGTTCTTACAGGACCCTTAGTTCTCTTCCAGTACTGCTCCTTTAATACTTGGGAAGTGGATAATTCTTCTATTTCAGCTAATTCATTTGGAGTATTTACCCAAAACTCTAATTCTGTAGCTGCTGTAATACTTACGTCCTCTATTTCATCATAGTTTATGTCAAAGTTAGTTAAAAATTGTGGATTTTCTTCAAATAACTTCATCATAGAAGCTCTAAAGTGATCTACAGAATTTTTTAGTATGTACCTAGAATCTACGGCAACATCTTCATGGTATAAGTGACATGGCATTCTAATAGTTCCTACTGGTTTATTTGTTTCTTCATCTATATAATCATAATTATAATCTACATACCAATTACAAGTTAAATCAACCTTCATATCTACCTTTGCATTATTAAGGGTAGCTATTCCCGGTAATATTACAGATGATCCATCAGTCTGGACAGCTGTACCATGTAAAAATGTCTCAATATCTTCTATGAAATTTTTAACAGGAATTTTTTCGTCTGTATCATTACCTAAAAAGTCAATACCAACTAGAGAAACAAATCTTATTTCCTTATGCTGCTGAAGTATTTTTAGTAACTCCTCTTTATTTTGTTTATTAGTAGGTATTACAAATAATAAACTCATATAATATAAGCCCCCTTTTATAATTGTGTTCAATATTTGCATTATAGCATAATATAAAAACATTGAATATAATTAATTTTGTTAACAATAAGTTAATATATATAGTTTTTTTTCGACCTTTTATTAAAAATATATTAATTTTTTACTTTTTGTTAATATATAATCCTTTACATTGTAAGTTAAACCTTTTCACTTTACGTAAAATATATAATTAACCCAATATAAAATTTACCTAAATATTTTAATGTTTATAATATTTCTTTTCATTCAAATTATTCTTTCTATTAATTATACAATTTATACAAATTATAGAACTCTAAAATTATTCAGTATATTGACATAACTTTAATAGAATTATACTATTAATTTATTGGCTAAAGTTGACTAAATTTAGTAAATATATAGTTTATATTAGAAATTAAGGAGAATACATTTATGAAATTATTATTTTTCGATACTGAAACTACTAGTATAAAACCCGGTAATATATGTCAATTATCATATATTACTGTTGATACTAGCACAAAACCTCAAACAACAGTAGGTAAAAATTATTTCTTCACTGTAGAAGAAATGAATGAAAGTGCTGAAGCTATACATGGCTTTTCTTTAGAAAAGCTCTACGAACTGAGTAATGGAAAGTATTTCGAAGATACTTATGAGGAATTTATAGATGATTTTATCAATAGTGATATAATTATTGGACACAATGTTCAATTTGATATTAAATTTTTAAAAAGCGAACTAGAATTTTTAGATATTCCTTTTAATCCTAAAGGTTCATTTTGTACTATGTCATATTATAAAGAAATATGTAAAGCTACTAATTCTAGAGGCTTATTAAAAAATCCTTCTCTTGGAGAAGTGATAAACTTTTTAAACCTTAAGGAAGATTTTCTTCAAAATAAATGTACTTCTCTATTTGGTAAGACATCTGGCTATCATGATGCAAGATTTGATACAACTTGTACTTATATGTTAGTAATTCAAGGAATAAAAACTGGATTAATTCCTCCAAAATTTTTTACTAATATGTTACAATTTAAGTAATACTGTGAAGTAAAACTTTTATTTTAGGAGTGATTTAAATGATAGCTATTAAAAATGTTACTATCCACACTATGGCAGAAGATGAAATTATCAAAAATGGTGTTATACTAATTGATAATGGCAAAATATGCAACCTTGGTTCAAACATAGCAATTCCCGAAAACATAGAAATTATCGATGGAAAAAATGGCTTTTTAATGCCAGGTATTATTGATGCTCATTGTCATATTGGAATGTGGGAAGATGGATTAGGATTTGAAGGTAGTGATGGAAATGAAACTACTGATCCAGTTACGCCTCATCTTAGAGCTATAGATGCAATAAATCCTGTGGACAAATGTTTTCAAGAAGCATTAGAGGCTGGTATTACAACTGTAGCAACTGGTCCTGGAAGTGCTAATGTAATAGGTGGAACCTTCGCAACTATGAAAACTTATGGGAAAACTATAGATGATATGGTTATTAATGAATGTACCGCTATGAAATCTGCCTTTGGAGAAAATCCTAAGCGAGTTTATAGTGGTAAAAAAGTTACTCCAAGTACTAGAATGGCTACTGCAGCTATCCTTCGTGAAAATTTAATAAAAGCTAAAAATTATGTAGAAAAACAAGAAGCCTTCAAAAATGGTAATGCTAAAGCTCCAGACTTTGACATGAAGTTAGAAGCCTTAGCAAATGTCATTAGAAAGGAAATTCCATTGAAATCTCATGCTCATAGAGCTGATGATATTCTTACTGCTATTAGAATAGCTAAAGAATTTGATTTAGACCTTTCTTTGGAACATTGTACTGAAGGACATTTAATAACCGAAAGCCTTAAAGATGAACATATAAAATCTATAATTATAGGTCCAAGCTTATCTGATAGAAGTAAAGTGGAACTGAAAAATTTAACATTTAAAACTCCTATGATTTTAAACAAAGCTGGAATAAAAGTTTCCATTATGACAGATCACCCTGTAATTCCACTTCAATATATATCTCTATGTGCTGCCCTTGCTGCTAGAGAAGGAATGGATGAAGAAGAGGCTTTAAGATCTATTACCATAAATCCAGCTCGTGCAATAAATGCTGATCATAGAGTTGGTAGTATTGAAGTAGGCAAAGATGCAGATATTATAATATATAATGGACATCCTTTTGATCTTAGAAATACTGTTAAACTTGTAATGATTGATGGTAAAGTAGTTAAAAATCAACTTTAATTTAATTAATCATTAATTTAAGTATATAAATAAAATATAACAGAATATTATTAGGGGGATTCCTTATTTAGAATATACCTAGTTACATTGATATGTAACTAGGTATATCTTATTATTACATATTATTCCACTTATCTTTACAATTCTACCATAACTTACATTTACAAATCTTAGGTTAATTTGTGGACTTTAGTTTTAAATTTTGTATAATACTAATTACAGCATTAAACAATCTTTTTATAGATAAAACCTTATTCTTTAATCATTTTATATTGTATATATTAAATTCTATTTTATAAAAAGATATATACAAATTTTAAGGAGGTAAGATTATTGATAGATAACATTAAAAAGAATTTAATTATTATTCCTTTAAGTATTTTAGTATTATCAATTGTAGCTTTAATTTTATTAAATATAGGTGCAGCTACAATCCCCTATAAAACATATTCAGATTTTTTACTGGACTTAGAAAGTAATAATATATCTAAGGTATCCATGTCTCAAACACCTAAAATTACTGTTATAGATAAGTTTGGAAAAAAATATTCTACAGATAATCCTAATAGTAATACTCTTAAAGAAACTCTTTTAAAAGAAGGTATTACAGTTGAAAGTTCTTCCACTTTACCAACAAATCAACGTATAGCAGTTATATTCCTCAGTCTTTCTGCTGTAACTACTATATTTATGACTATAAAAAGGAATAGTTCTGGTGGAACAATGACTTCTATTACTGCAATTGATGGACAAAGTGTTTCTAAGGATAAATTTAACTTTAATTCTGTAGCCGGTAATGATGAGGCTAAAGAAAGTTTAAAGGATATAGTAGATTTTCTTAAAAATCCAGAAAAATATGCTTCTTACGGCGCAAGAATGCCTAAAGGTGTAATTTTTTATGGAGATCCTGGAACTGGTAAGACTCTATTAGCAAAAGCTATAGCTGGTGAAGCTAAGGTTCCTTTCTATGCTGTATCTGGTTCAGACTTTGTTCAGATGTATGTTGGAGTAGGTGCAAGTAGAATTAGAAATTTATTCAAGAAAGCTAAGACTCATGGTAAAGCTGTTATTTTTATTGATGAAATAGATGCTATAGGTAAGCAACGTAGTTCTAATAAATCTGGTAATTCTGATGAAAAGGATCAAACCTTAAATGCTCTTCTAACTGAGATGTCGGGATTTAAAGAAAGTGAAGGTATTGTAGTTATAGCAGCTACTAATAGACTTGATATATTAGATGAAGCTCTTTTAAGACCTGGTAGATTTGATAGGCATATAGAGGTATCTCTTCCAGATATTAATGCAAGAGAAAAAATATTAAATCTTCACTTTAAAAATAAACCAGTAAGTGATATGAACATAAGAGATATCGCACATAATACAGCCTATTTTTCTGGTGCTAAATTAGAAAATTTAGTGAATGAAGCTGCTATAATTGCATGCAAAGAAGATGCTCCATATATCACTGGTGAACATATGGATAAAGCCTTTTCAATAGTAGTAGCTGGTCATGAAAAATTAGATAAAGAAGCCCTTAAAGAAGAAGATATGAAAATTACTGCTTATCATGAAGTTGGACATGCATTGATTTCCCACTTAAAAGTTCCAGAAGAAAAAATCTCTAAAATAACTATAATCCCTACCTCTAAGGGTGCAGGTGGATACACTTTAACTATAGGTGAAGATAACACCTACCATAATCTAGATTATTTAAAAAGAAAAATTATGGTTTTATTGGGTGGAAGAGCTGCCGAAGAAATTATCTTTGGCGAAGAAAAAATAACTACTGGAGCCTTCAATGATTTAAAGAAAACTACCAATATAGTTAATAATATGGTATGTGAATATGGTATGGGAAAATCTCTAGGTCTTTTAAGACTTTCAGAAATGCAAGGAATACCTACTGATTATTATACTACAGTAGTATTGGAAGAGTGTAAATCTGTACTGGATGAATTGTATGAAGAAGTTAAAAACACCTTAAATAATAATTTAGATTTATTAGTTAAGCTATCTGAAGAATTACTTTTAAAAGAAACTCTATATACTGATGACATTCTTAATCTAATATATGGTAAAACAAGCTAATCTATGTACAATATTATTTGAAACCTAGGGGTAATTCCTTAGGTTTTTATTTTAATGCTAATTATTGGTGTAGCATTAGAATACTTGTACTTATATATATATATAAAGGCATGAAACCATTTTAAATTTTTAGGTTTCATACCTTTTTATATTTTATATAGGTAATATTACATGTTATATACTAGATAAGTTTTACCTGAAATTAAAGCTTATCTAGTTATATATTGTTTAAAATTTATATATTGTTTAAAATGCTATTGTAGCTTAGATAGTTCTACTGCAAGTTTTGCTCCAACCTTAGCATTATTAAATACTAATTGAATGTTAGATTCTAAACTTGATCCACCTGTAATCTCCTTAACCTTAGAAAGTAAGAATGGTGTACTCTCTTTTCCTACTATTCCTTTCTCTTCCGCTTCCTTAACAGCTGTTTCTATAGCATTATTAATTGTATCATAATCCATTTCAAATTCTTCTGGTATTGGGTTTGCAACAACCATACCACCCTCTAAACCTAAATCCCATTTAGCCTTTAATGCTTTTGCAAGGATTTCTTCACTATCCACTTTATAGTCTACTTTAAAGCCAGATTTTCTTGTGTAGAATGCCGGTAATTCTTCTGTTTGGAATCCTACTACAGGTACTCCCTTAGTTTCTAGGTATTCACGAGTTAACCCTATATCAAGAATAGATTTACATCCAGCACATACTACAGCTACGTCAGTCATAGCTAATTCTTCAAGGTCAGCTGATATATCCATAGTCTGTGCAGCACCTCTATGAACTCCTCCAATTCCACCTGTAGCAAATACCTTAATTCCAGCAAGTGCTGCAATAATCATTGTAGATGCAACTGTAGTAGCTCCATTTAGTTTATTAGCAACTATAAAAGGTATATCCCTTCTGCTAGTTTTTATTACTCCAGAAGTTTTTCCTAAAAATTCAACTTCTTCAGTTGTTAATCCAACTTTTAATTTTCCTTCAAGAATAGCTATAGTTGCTGGGATTGCTCCATTTTCTCTAATTACGCTTTCCACTTTTAATGCAGTTTCTACATTTTTAGGGTAAGGCATTCCATGAGAAATTATAGTTGATTCTAAAGCAACTACTGGCTTTCCTTCCATTAATGCTGCTTTTACCTCTGGGTTTATATCTAAATATTTTTCTAACATTATTTAATCTCCTCCAATTTTTTATTTATATTTTCCAAAGACATATTTGGATTAATAGTATCTTTATGAGTAATTGCCAGTGAAGAACAAGCTGAAGCAACCTTCAAAGTATGTATTAAATCAAAATTATTCATACTTGAGTATACTAATCCAGCAACAAAAGCATCTCCTGCACCATTAGCATTGACAACTTTAACTTTGGGTGGAGTAAATAATCCTTTACTTATCCCATCATTATAATATACTCCTTCTTCACCTAGACTTATAAATACATTTTTTACACCTAAGTTTAAAAAGTAATCACTAACTTTTTCTACCTCATCCATAGTACTAATTTTCATTCCTGATAAAATCTCAGCTTCAATTTTATTAGGTTTTATTGTATGAAACTTATGAATGATGTCCTTTACCTTAACTGCCTTAGATGATGATACTGTATCTAAGAAAAATTTTGTATTTTTAAAGTTATTAACTACATACTCTATTACTTCCTTAGGAATATTAGTGTCTATAATACATATTCTAGAACTTTCAATTACTGATTTTTTAGTTTTAATAAATTCTATGGTCATCTTATCATAGATATCCATGGATGAAATTGCTACCTTCATATCTCCAGAATAATCAAGAACAGACATATATACTGATGTAAATTCTCCATCTAATTTAAGGCTATGTTCTAAATCTAAACCAATTTCTCTGCCTTCATCTATAATCTTACGACCATAAATATCATTACCAATAACAGAAATTAGTTTTGTAGAAACTTCTAATCTACACAAATTTTCACCTATATTCCTACCAACCCCACCTAAAGAAAATTTTATATTTCCAGGGTTAGAATCATTAAGTCTTAACTCATCATTAGAAAATCCTACTATATCTATATTAGTTCCCCCTATTATAGACACAAAATTTTCTTTACTCATTACATATCCTCTACCTGAGATGTATCCTTTTTTTATAAGGTTTCCTATATGTACTCCTACAGATGACCTAGTAATCTTAAGAATATCTGCTATTTCATTTTGAGATATTAAGGGGTTATCCTTTATAAGATTTAATATTTCTTCTTCTCTATTTGTCATCATTTTCTCCTCTTAATATTTGCTTATTTTATAAAGATTTGCTTACTTGATTTTAGCATACTATAAAAATTAATGCAATAATATTTTATCCAAAAATTTTAATGTAATAAATTTATATTTATTTTTTCTCACTATAATATTCCTTAAAATTTGTAATTTATTACGAGTATGGAATTATATTATCTAAATTTATGTAAGTAATACCTTAATATTAGACAATGTATGCATTATTTTCTATTTAATTTTTAATTTATCCCCTATAGTTTTAATTATTCTTAAATCATATAAACAATTCAATATATTGCACCATAAAGATTTTCGAGTTATAATAAAGTTTGTACTATAGGAGTCATTAATACAATGTCTTTATAATTTATACTATAGGAATGGAGGAATATTATGGGACTATTAACTTTTAAACGAGGCATTCATCCGCCTCACGGAAAACATTTTTCAGAAAAAAAAGAAATTGAAACCTATCTTCCAAAGGGTGATTTAGTGTTCCCTATGAGCCAACATATAGGGGCTCCATGTGAACCTATTGTAAAAAAGGGAGATAAAGTTGTAGTTGGACAAAAAATTGGTGCAAGCACATCTTTTGTTTCATCTAATATCTATTCTAGTGTATCTGGAATAGTTAAAAATGTAACACCTATGCTTACATCAAATGGTTCAAAGGCTATGAGCGTTATTATTGAAAACGATAATACTTATGAAGAAATAGCCTATACACCACACGAAAATTATAAGAATTTATCTAAAAATGAGCTATTAGATATAATTCAAGAAGCTGGTATTGTAGGTCTTGGAGGTGCATGCTTTCCAACTCATGTAAAGCTAAATCCACCAAAAGAATGCAATATTGATACTATTGTTATCAATGCAGCTGAATGCGAACCTTACTTAACTTGTGACCATCAGTTAATGCTACAATATTCTAATGAGATAGCTGAAGGTTTAGAAATCCTTTCTCAAATGTTTCCTGAAGTAAAAATCTTCTTAGGTATTGAGAACAACAAAAGTGATGCTATAACAATAATGAAAGCAGTTGTAGAACCTATTAAAAATGTTGAAATAGCAGAACTTAAAACTAAGTATCCACAAGGTGCAGAAAAACAGTTAATCTATTCTGTTACTAAAAGAGAAGTTCCAACAGGAAAACTACCTGCAGATGCTGGTTGCATAGTTCAAAACGTAGCTACTATTTTTGCTATAAGAGAAGCAGTTATTCTTGGCAAACCACTTACTGAAAGAATAGTTACTGTTACTGGAGGTGCAATAAAAACTCCAAAAAACCTAAGAGTTAAATTTGGTACAAGCTTGAGAGAACTTGTTGATTATTGTGATGGATTTAACGAAGAGCCTGTTAAAGTTCTTAGCGGTGGTCCAATGATGGGAACTGCACTATTTACTTTAGACATTCCTGCAATAAAAGGTACTTCTGGTATACTTTGCTTAACAAAATCAGAGGCTGTGCCTACTGTTGAATCAAACTGTATCAGATGCGGAAAATGTGTTAACGCATGTCCAATGTTCTTGCTTCCAAATAAACTTAATGCTCAAGTTGTAAGAGGCGATTATGAAAACTTTGAAAAGTTTGGTGGACTTAACTGCATTGAATGTGGTGCTTGTAGCTATTCTTGCCCTGCTAAGAGAAATTTAACTCAAACTTGCAAAGAGGGTAAAAAAAGAGTTATAGCTAATAAAAAGAAAAAGTAGAGGTGAACATAATGTCTGGAAATTTATATAACGTATCAGTATCGCCACATATCAAATCTAAGGAAACAGTATCAACTGTAATGAGAGATGTACTAATCGCTTTAGTGCCAGCTACTGTAGCAGGTATTTATTTCTTTGGGAAAGAAGCAGCCTTAGTTATGATAACAGCTATTGTTTCTGCAATGCTAAGCGAATACTTATTTAATAAAATAACTAAAAGACCAAATTCATTAAAAGATTTAAGCGCAGTTATTACTGGATTACTACTTGCTTTTAACTTGCCTCCTACACTTCCTCTTTGGATGGTTGCTGTTGGTAGTGCATTTGCTATCATTGTTGTTAAATGTTTTTTTGGCGGTCTTGGTCAAAATATTATGAACCCAGCCCTTGCTGGAAGAGCATTCTTACTTGCTGCATACCCAAGTCAAATGACTGAATGGACTATAGATGGAGTAACTAAAGCTACTCCACTTGCTATACTTCGTAATGGTGGTGGATTACTTCCTGATACTCTAGATGCATTCCTTGGAACTAACTTAGCTGGATGTATCGGAGAAGTTTCTGCTTTTGCCCTACTTATTGGTGGAGCTTATCTATTATATAGAAAAGTTATAACATGGCACATTCCTGCTACGTATATTGGTACAGTTTTTGTAATCACTACAGTATTAGGTAGAGATGGATTTATGCAGGGAAATGGAATATATGAAATATTTATAGGTGGATTAATGCTTGGTGCTATATTCATGGCTACTGATTATACTACATCTCCTATGACTAGAAAAGGTCAAATCATATTTGGTGTTGGTTGTGGTTTATTAACATCATTAATTCGTTTATACGGTGGTTATGCAGAAGGTGTTTCTTACTCAATCTTAATAATGAACTTATTAGTTCCAATGATTGATAAATGGACGAATCCACGTGTGTTCGGAGGTGCAAAATAATGAAAGAAAATTTAAAATTAGGAGGAATTCTTCTTGCAATTACTGCAATTGCTGGTCTAATCCTTGCCTTTGCTTATGATATTACTAGAGCACCAATTGAAGCTAAAGCTAAAGAGGACCAAGCTGCTGCTATGAAAGTTGTCTTAGAAGCAGAAGAATTTTCAGAATTAACAGATGGTATTGCCGATGAAAACGTAACAGGTATATTTCAAGCTAAGACTAGTGGAACTGATGCTGGTTATGTATTTCAAGTTAACTCATCAGGCTATGGTGGAAAAATTGAATTAATGGTTGGTATCGATGCTGAAGGAGCTGTTTCTGGTATTACAATTTTAAGTCATACTGAAACTCCTGGACTTGGTTCTAAAGCAAAGGATGATCCTTCTTTCGCAGCACAATATAAAGGTCTTTCTTCTGAAAAGGAACTTACTGTCGGTTCCGATATTCAAGCAATTACTGGTGCAACAATTACTTCTAAAGCAGTAACTACTGGTGTAAACACTGCTATAAATTACTACAATACTAACTTGAAAGGAGCAAAGTAGAATGAAAGAATTAGTTAATAGATTAAAAACAGGTATTATTACCGAAAATCCAGTTTTCATACAAGTACTAGCTATGTGTCCTACTCTTGCTGTTACAAGTAGTGTAAAGAATGCGGCAGGTATGGCTCTTGCTGCAACAGTAGTATTAATAGGCTCAAATGCTGTTATCTCTTTGATTAGAAAACTCGTTCCTGATAAAATCAGAATACCAGCTTATATCGTAGTTATCGCTACCTTCGTTACTTTAATACAGTTCTTATTACAAGCTTATATTCCTGACTTATATAAATCTCTTGGAATATTCTTACCTCTTATAGTAGTTAACTGTGTTATCTTAGGTAGAGCTGAAGCATATGCATCAAAAAATAAAGTAATCCCTTCAATTTTTGATGCTATTGGAATGGGACTTGGGTTTGGACTTGCTATAGTTGTATTAGCAACCTTTAGAGAAGTTCTTGGTAATGGAACATTCTATGGAATGCAATTCCTACCAAAATCTTATGTTCCAGCTATGGTTATGACATCTGCTCCTGGAGCTTTCATAACTCTTGGTATACTTTTAGCATGCTTGAATCAATATAAGATTTCAAAAGCTAAAAAATCTGAAACTACAAAATAAGGAAGGTGAAATTTAATGAAAGAATTATTTACTATATTTATAGGAGCCCTATTAGTTAACAACGTAATATTAGGGCAGTTTCTAGGTATATGTTCCTTCCTTGGAGTTTCTCAAAAGACAGAAACTGCTAAAGGTATGGGTGCAGCTGTTACCTTTGTAATGTTACTAGCTACTCTTATTACCTTCGTGGTAAATAAGTTAATTTTAGTTCCATTTAAAATGGAATATCTATCAACATTAGCTTTTATCCTTGTTATTGCAGCATTAGTACAATTCGTTGAGATTGTTATTAAGAAAATCCAACCTGGTCTTTATAGATCTCTAGGTATCTTCTTACCTCTTATCACAACTAACTGTGCAGTACTTGGTGTTGCTGTTACAAACATAGATAAACAGTATGGATTAGCTCAATCATTATCTAATACTATTGGGGCAGCTCTTGGATATGTACTTGCTATAGTAATACTTGCAGGTTTAAGAGAGAGAATGGAAGATAATACTGATATGCCTGCTGCTTTTAGAGGGTTACCAATTTCTCTAATAACTGCTGGATTAATGGCTATTGCTTTCTATGGATTCAGTGGTTTAGTTTAAAGGAGGGAATTTAAATGGATTTATCAAATTTAGTATATCCAGTAGTCAGCCTAGGTGGCCTTGGCTTAGTATTTGGAGCGCTATTAGGATATGCAAACAGTAAATTTAAAGTAGAAGTTGATGAAAGAATCCCTCTAGTAAGAGAATGTTTACCTGGTGCAAACTGTGGTGGATGTGGATTTGCTGGATGTGATGCTTATGCAGAAGCTGTAGTTATGGGTACAGCTACAACTAACAAATGTAGCCCTGGAGGTGCTGAGGCAGTTGAAAAGATATCTTCAATTCTTGGAGTTGAAGCATCAACAGCTGAACCAATGGTAGCTTTTGTAAGATGCAAAGGAACTTCTGATGTTGCAAGAGAAAAATATAATTATGTAGGAATTCTAGACTGTAACCAAGCTTCCGTAGCCCCTGGTGGTGGTTCTAAAGCTTGTGAATTTGGATGCTTAGGTCTTGGTTCTTGTGTAAAGGCTTGTGAATTCGGTGCACTATCCATAGTTAATGGTGTAGCTTCTATAGATGAAGAAAAATGTGTAGCTTGTGGTGCTTGTATATCAGCTTGTCCAAAAACATTAATTCATCTTGTACCTAAAAAATCTAAGGTTAGAATAGACTGTAATAACAAAAATAAAGGTAAAGAAGTTATGGATGTTTGTGATGTAGGATGTATCGGTTGTGGTATCTGTATGAAAAACTGCCCTAAAGATGCAATCGAGATAGTAAATAATATTCCAGTATTTGATTACACAAAATGTGTTAGTTGTGGAATATGTGCAAATAAATGTCCAAAGAACTCCATATTAAACCTTAGAAAACCTGTATTAAAAAAAGAAGCAGTACCATCTCCTGCTAAGCCAGCTAGTGAAGCTACTTCTTCTGAAAATAACAATGCTACAGTATAAATAAATTTAATTTTATGTTATAATATAGAAGGCTTTTTAGCCTTCTATATTTATTTGGAGGTGATTTCGTGCAAGAAGAAGGTATTATAAAGAAAATTAATGGAGATATAGCTACTGTTGCTTTTGTAAAAAAAGGTGGTTGTGGTGGTGGATGTTCCTCTTGTAAATCTGGATGTCCTAAAGATACTATATTGGTAGAATTAAAAAATACAGAACACGCTACTGTTGGTGAAAGAGTTTTAGTATCAATGGATAATAAGGTTTTTAGCAACATGACATTTTGGGCCTATGCCTTCCCTACCATTATTACAGTAATTACTCTTATAATATGTCTATACGTATTTAATAAGCTTAATTTAGCTAACTCTGAAGTATATTCAGTGCTACTGGCTTTAGTAGCCATGGTAATTTCTTATGTACTTAGTTCTAAACTAAATAAAAAACAAGATAAGTATTCTTTTAAGATGATTAAAAAGTTAAATTAAACTTTTTAAAATGTGATGAAAGTTATATTAATAAAGATATATTTTACTATATAAAGTTAATAATATTCACATATAGATCATACAAAATCAATTATAACCATTAGGAGGTATAAAGATGAACATAGCATCAATGATTGATCATACTATTTTAAAAGCTGAAACAACCAAGGATCAGGTTATAAAAATTTGCAAAGAAGCAAAGGAATATAAATTCAAGTCAGTATGTGTAAACTCTTGTTATACTGAGTTAGTAGCAAAGGAACTAAAGGACTCTGGAGTACTCGTGTGCACAGTGGTAGGTTTCCCTCTAGGAGCTATGGATACTAAATCTAAGGCTTTCGAAACAGCTAGAGCTATCGAACTTGGAGCAAATGAAATAGACATGGTTATCAACGTAGGAGCTTTAAAGGATAAGGATTACGATTTTGTGAGAAATGATATAAAAGAAATTGTTGATACCGCTAAAGGAAAGGCTATAGTTAAAGTTATTTTAGAAACTTGTCTATTAACTGAAGAAGAAAAAATCAAGGCTTGTGAATTATCACAAGAAGCAGGTGCAGACTTTGTAAAAACTTCAACTGGATTTAGTACAGGTGGAGCAACTCCTGAAGATATTGCTCTAATGAGAAAGGTTGTTGGACCTAATATGGGAGTAAAAGCCTCTGGTGGTGTCCGTACTACTGAAGATGCAATGAAGGTTATAAATGCTGGTGCAAATAGACTTGGTGCCAGTGCATCTATAGCAATCGTAAATAATTTATGTAATTCAGATTCTGACTATTAGAATTTATTTTCATTTTACAAATTAGTTAAAATACATTTTATAAATAGGTAAACTTCTGTAAATTCTAGAAGTTTATCTATTTATTTTTCGACTTTTTTGTTAAGTTCTTGTTAAGAACATTAATTTTGTTAAAGCTTTGTCGTATATATTGAAATTAGTCACAAAATGTTTAAAATTAAGACATGATAGAAAATTTAATCAATTCTATCAAATATTTTTATAGGGGGATATAAAAATGAAATTTTTAACAGGACTATTCAAATTTTTACCAATTTTTGTATTGGCAGGTTTAATGATGATGAAGGTCAACGTACTTACGGCAGCTCCAATTGCAACAATAGTTGCTTGCTTTGTAGCCTACATCACAGAAAAAATTAAAATGAATGAACTAATTGATGCTGCTGTAAACAATGTAAAGGAGCTCATACTTGTATTCTTTATATTAATGTTTGCTTATGCAATGGCAAGTGCCTTTATGTCAACAGGAGTTGGTGCTTCTATCGTTAATGTAGCTCTATCTCTTGGGTTGAATGCAAGAACTGTTGCTGTAACCGGATTCATAGTTACTTGCGTACTATCAGTTGCTACCGGAACTTCTTGGGGAACTTTCGCAGCATGTGCACCTATCTTCTTATGGCTTAACCATATAGTTGGAGGAGATATCCTTCTTACTACAGCTGCTATAGCTGGTGGTGCTTGTTTTGGTGATAATATTGGTCTTATATCTGATACAACAGTTGTAAGCTCAGGTATTCAAGATGTAGAGGTTATAGACAGAGTTAGAACTCAAGGTGTTTGGTCTCTCTCTTGTATGATAATCACTGCAATTCTTATTTTTGTAGTAAGCCTAGCAATGAAATTACCTACTGATGTAGCTAATGCAAAGTTAGCTATTGATGCTATTCCACCAGAAGCTTGGTCTGCTATTGAGGCTGAAAAGCCAGCAGCTGTTGAACTTTTAAATCAAGTAAAGAGCGGAGTTCCTGTATACATGGTAATTCCTCTAATACTTGTTATAGTTGCTGCTGTTATGGGTATTCCTACTCTTCTTTGCCTATTCTTAGGAATTGGTTCTTCATACATCTTCGGTTCATTTGCCGGAACTGTCGAAAGCTTACCTGCTTTCTTATCTTTAGTTCAAGATGGATTTGGTGAGGCTGGTTCTTGGGTTATAGTAATGATGATGTGGGTTGGTGCCTTCGGTGGTGTAATGTCTAAAATGGATGCTTTTGCCCCATTATCGTCTCTTGTTTTAAAAATTTCTGGAAACGTAAGACAACTAATGTTCTGGAATGGTGTTTTATGTATAGGTGGTAATGCTGCTCTTTCTGATGAAATGGCTCAAATAGTAACTATTGGACCTATTATTAAAGAATTAGTTGATAAAAATGTTGAAGGAAATCAAGAGGATATGTACAAACTCTATCTTAGAAATGCAACCTTTGGTGATGCACTTGGAGTATTTGGATCTCAATTAATTCCTTGGCACGTATACATTGGTTTTTATGTAGGAATTGCTTCTTCAGTATATCCATTACACAAATTTGTAGCTACAGATATAATTAAATACAACTTTATGGCTTTTGTAGCTGTAGGATCAATCCTACTACTTACCCTTACTGGATGGGACAGATTTATTCCTAAATTTGGTCTACCAACAGAACCTGCTGTTAGATTAAAAAAGAAATAAAAATATAACACTGATAAGGAAGTAATTCTGTAATATAAGTAAATAATTCTTAAAACATGCTATTAATATCATAAGATGGTAATAGCATGTTTTTTCATACCATTTGTTATTTTTTTAACATGTGTATCGAAATATTCTATAATACTTCAAGTTATAAATACTAAAATGTAAATTTTATTTATAATATTATTTATATACTAAATTTTTTGAAATTAATTTTAGTAAACATTTACATGGAATATATGCAAATATTTTGATCTTCAATATTATTTCTACCTATTTCTACTTTTTGATTTATCGTTTTCATTAATTAACTCAATATTTTTAATTTTTTTATAAAAAGTTCTAAAATTTATGTATTTTTTCTGGAAAAACACTTGATATTTTTTTGAAAAGGTTTTAAACTAGTAATGTGAAAATAATGGTTAAAAAAATAACTATATTTTCATTTTAATTAATTTATAGGGGGATCATAAATGAAATTTTTAAAAGGATTTTTAAAGTTTGTACCAATATTCGTATTGGCAGGTCTAATGATGCTTAAGGTTAATGTACTTACGGCAGCACCTATAGCAACAATAGTTGCTTGCCTTGTAGCCTACATCACAGAAAAAATTAAACTGAATGAACTTATCGATGCTTCCATCGAAAATGTAAAGGAGCTTATTTTAGTATTCTTTATACTAATGTTTGCCTACGCAATGGCAAATGCATTTATGTCAACTGGAGTGGGTGCTTCTATAGTTAATATAGCACTATCTCTTGGAGTAAATGCAAGAAGTGTTGCTGTATGCGGTTTCTTAGTAACTGCTATACTTTCTGTTGCTACCGGTACCTCTTGGGGGACCTTTGCAGCATGTGCTCCTATCTTCTTGTGGCTAAACCACATATTGGGAGGAAGTATTCTTCTTACTACTGCTTCAATAGCTGGTGGTGCTTGCTTTGGAGACAATATTGGTCTTATTTCCGATACTACAGTTGTAAGTTCTGGTATTCAAAAGGTTGAGATACTTGAAAGAGTAAAATCTCAAGTTGTTTGGTCTGTCCTTTGTCTTGTTGTGTCTGCAATTATTATTTATGGTATGAGTGTAGCACTGAAACTGCCTACAGAAGCTGCTAATACTGCACTAGCAATTGAGTCTATTCCAGCAGAGGCATGGTCTGCTATTGAAGCTCAAAAGCCTGCAGCTGTTGAACTTTTAAATCAAGTTAAAAATGGAGTACCTGTCTATATGGTAATTCCGCTATTACTTGTTATAGGTGTCGCTGTTACGGGTATACCTACTCTACTTTGTTTGTTCCTAGGAATTATTTCTTCTTATATCCTTGGTTCCTTTGCAGGAACAGTAGAAAGCCTACCAGTTTTCTTAGAATTAGTTCAAAGTGGATTTAGCGAGGCTGGCTCTTGGGTTATAGTAATGATGATGTGGGTTGGTGCCTTTGGTGGTATCATGGCTAAAATGGATGCCTTTGCTCCACTATCAGCTCTTGTTTTAAAAATATCTAAAAATGTAAAACAGTTAATGTTCTGGAATGGTGTTTTAAGTATAGGTGGTAATGCTGCTCTTTCTGATGAAATGGCTCAAATAGTAACTATTGGACCTATTATTAAAGAATTAGTTGATAAAAATGTTGAAGGAAGCGAAGAAGATCTTTATAAACTTCGTCTTAGAAATGCTACCTTCTCAAGTTCATTAGGTGTTTTTGGATCTCAATTAATTCCTTGGCATGTATACATAGGATTCTATGTAGGAATACTTTCTTCAGTATATCCATTACATACATTTATAGCTACAGATATTATTAAATATAATGTCATGGCTTTTGTAACCGTAATTTCATTACTTCTTCTTACTATTACTGGATGGGATAGATTTATTCCTAAGTTTGGTTTACCAAGGGAACCTAAAGTTAAACTTAAGAACCAAACTTCTGAGGTCAATTCTGATAAAGAAATTTGTGCATAATAAATATAAAAAATCTCACAATAGTTAATAATTATTGTGAGTTTTTTTATATATGATAGTTATACAAATTAAAGTTCATTCCAAAAACTTCATATTTATTTACTAATAATAACCATAAAACCCTTTACACATAATAACAATTATTCTTTTATAATACATATATTAGCAAATACTCCTAACATTCTACATTAAATTATTTAATTTATGCGTTTTTTCTGAAAAATACTTGATATTTTTGAGAAAACGTTTTAAACTAATTTTATAGTAAGACTAGTTAAATAAATAACTAGTTTTTCTAGTAAATTTTTTATAGGGGGATATAAAAATGAAATTTTTAAAAGCAACCTTTAAGTTTGTACCAATATTTGTATTGGCCGGACTTATGATGATGAAGGTAGACGTGCTTACAGCTGCACCAATAGCAACTATATTTGCATGTATTGTAGCCTTTATCACAGAAAAAGTAAAATTCAGTGAACTTATCGATGCAGCAGTCGATAATGTAAAGGAACTTATTTTAGTATTTTTTATACTAATGTTTGCTTATGCAATGGCAAACGCTTTCATGTCAACAGGAGTTGGTGCTTCTATAGTTAATATGGCTCTATCTCTTGGATTAAATGCAAGAACTGTTGCTGTATGTGGATTCTTAGTAACTGCTATTCTTTCAGTTGCTACTGGGACTTCTTGGGGAACATTTGCTGCATGTGCTCCTATTTTCTTATGGCTTAACCATATAGTTGGAGGAAATATTCTTCTTACTACAGCTGCTATAGCTGGTGGTGCTTGTTTCGGTGACAATATTGGTCTTATTTCTGATACAACAGTTGTAAGTTCTGGTATCCAAAAAGTTGAGGTTATTGATAGAATTAGAACTCAAGGAGTTTGGTCAGTAACATGTCTTATTATAACTGCAATTATTATTTTTGTTGTTAGTTTAGCTATGAAACTACCTACAGACGTAGCTAATGCAAAATTAGCTATTGATGCTATTCCAGCAGAAGCATGGTCTGCTATCGAAGCTGAAAAACCTGCTGCTGTTGAACTTTTAAATCAAGTTAAACATGGAGTTCCTTTCTATATGGTAATTCCTCTTATACTTGTTATAGCTGCAGCTATCATGGGAACACCTACTCTACTATGTTTATTCTTAGGAATCGCTTCTTCATTCATTTTTGGTTCTTTTGCAGGAACTGTAGAAAGCTTATCTTCTTTCTTAGGTTTAGTTGAAAGCGGATTTGGCGAAGCTGGTTCTTGGGTTATAGTAATGATGATGTGGGTTGGTGCCTTTGGTGGAGTCATGGCTAAAATGGATGCTTTTGCTCCAATATCAGCTCTTGTTCTAAAGATATCTGGAAATGTAAGACAATTAATGTTCTGGAATGGTGTTTTATGTATAGGTGGTAACGCTGCCCTTGCTGACGAGATGGCTCAAATAGTAACTATTGGACCTATCATTAAAGAATTAGTTGATAAAAACGTTGAAGGAAGCCAAGAGGATATGTATAAATTATATCTTAGAAATGCAACCTTTGGTGATGCTCTTGGAGTGTTTGGTTCTCAATTGATTCCTTGGCACGTATATATAGGATTCTATGTAGGAATTGCTTCTTCAGTATATCCATTACACAAATTTGTAGCTATGGATATAATTAAATTTAACTTTATGGCATTCGTAGCTGTAGGTTCAATCCTAATACTTACTCTAACTGGATGGGATAGATTTATTCCTAAGTTCGGTTTACCAAGTGAACCAGCTGTTAGACTAAAAAAGGGAAATAACAATTTAAATGCTGATAAAAATGCAGCAATATAAATAAATTAAAAAGATAACCTTATAAATTAAGGTTATCTTTTTTCATTTAATTATAAATTATATATGTTTATAATCATAGATAATTTATCTCTTATTACTGTCTCATCTCTTCTTCAAATATTTTATCATATTCTGCAACAACTTTATCAAATTCAGCTTCATCTTCAACCATTTCATATGAAGCTGTTGCACCTTCTCCAATTACCTTATATACATAAGCTTCCTCTTCTTCTTCAAGTGGTGCTAAAATAACATAGTGCTCTCCATCTATAGTTAAATCTTCAACTATTTCTAGTTCTACCTTTTCCATTGTTTCTGAGTCAGTAAGTGTTATTATATTCATTTCTTCCATTTTCATGTCCTCCTAAATTCTTTCAAATAAATCTTATTTCATTATATAGCATATAAACCTATAAAACAATGCCATATTAAAAATATAAAACTTAATCGTATTACTATCTAATTTATACTATTTATTAGTAGACATGTATATATTATTTTTAAATATAAAATCTAGTATCTGGGTCTATGAGATTATCTTTTATTTCTACACCAAATAATCCATTTATTAAAGTAGCACTTTCAATATGGTGGGCATCCTGCACATCTCTATTTAAAATTTGTACTTGATCTATAGTACTCTTTTGTGATGGTTTAATTTGATTATTCTTTTTATTTTTCTTTTTCGATTTACTCATGTTATTTCACCTTCCTTTCTTATATAATACAAATTATTTAAGACAAAGGATGGTTAATCATTTTTTTGCATTATAGGCAGTCAAAACTTGATTGAACTCTTTACCTGCTCCTATAGAAGCATATTCAACCATACCATTTTCTCTACTTACAACCTTATATGCACAAGCTTCATCTGAATCCTTGGGACCTGCAATTACATATTCATTTTTACCTACATTAACCACATCAATAAATTCTAATTCTACTATTCTTCCATCTTCCCCTGAAACTTTTATACACTTATTATTGCTCATCTTATAACCTCCAACTATTTTTAAATCTTTAGTAAAAATATATAAATTTTAAGTTATACATTTTTAGCTCTTAACTCCACTTTATTTTAAAAATATATTACCTATTTATAAGATGTGCATAATACAAAAAATTATTTATGTTTTAGATTTTATTTTTTTAAGGTATCTAATCTATCCTTTATACGTTTTTCATACCCCATTGATGTTGGAGTATAATATTTTTTCTTAAGTAACTCCTTAGGCATATATTGCTGTCTAACATAATGATTTTCATAATCATGAGGATACTTATATCTTGATCCTTCATTTAAAATATTAGATCCGCTATAATTATTACCTCGCAGATGTAAAGGAACTCTACCTACCTCTTCCTTCTCTATGTCTTCAAGAGCTAAATTAATAGCATTATAAGATGCATTACTTTTAGGTGCTCCAGCTAAATATATAGTTGCCTGAGCTAGAGGTATTCTAGCTTCTGGCATTCCTATAAACTTCACTGCATTTAGAGCCGCATTAGCTATTAAAAGCGCATATGGATCTGCATTGCCTATATCTTCTGATGCTGATATTACAAGTCTTCTAGCTATGAATTCAGGATCTTCACCACCTGACAGCATTCGAGCAAGATAATGCACTGAAGCATCAGGATCACTTCCTCTAATACTCTTTATAAAGGCAGATATTATATCATAATGATAATCTCCACTTTTATCATAGGTAACTTGTTTTTTTTGCATACACTCTTCTACTACATCTAGAGTTATATGTATTATACCATCTTCTCTTTTATTAGTAGTTAAAACAGCCAATTCTAAAGCATTTAATGCTCTTCTTCCATCACCGACAGCATTATCACATATAAATTCTTCTGCTTCTTTATATAACTTTATATTAATACTTCCATAGCCCAACTTTCTGTCTTTAAGTGCTCTATTTAATAATGATACTATATTTTCTTTTGATAATAGCTCTAATTTAAAAATCATTGATCTAGATAAAAGTGCTTTATTAACTTCGAAAAAGGGGTTTTCTGTTGTAGCACCAACTAAGGTTACTATTCCCTTTTCTACATGAGGTAATAAACTATCTTGTTGGGTTTTATTAAACCTATGTATTTCGTCTATGAAAAGTATAGTTTTCTTTCCACTCATAGAAATTTCTCTCGTTGCTTCATCTATTACATTCTTTATATCTTTAATTCCAGAAGTTACTGCATTTAACTCAACATAGTTACACTTTGTAGTTTTAGCAATAATTTTTGCTAGACTTGTTTTTCCAACTCCAGGAGGTCCATAAAATATTAAAGATGTAATTCTATCACCTTTAATGCTTCTATATAATAGTTTATCCTTGGCTAATATATGGTCCTGCCCTACAAATTCATCTAAATTACTAGGTTTAAGTCTTTGTGCTAAAGGTTCATTACTATTTAAATCTATATTATTTTTTTTTTCTTTTGTTTCTTCTAAATCAAATAATGAGATATTATATTCTCTTTCCATTTACATCATCCTTCAATAAATACTTATCATATCATTTAAAACTAAAATTCATTCTATAATATATTAAATATAACATAAAGCCTTCCAGAATAAAATCTTTAACTCTGGAAGGCTATTATCTCTATTAAAAGTCATTAAGGTAATAATCTGCATATTTGATATAGTAATCTAGTATTATAATTATAATACTAATTATTAATTATAGTAAGTTTTTGCTTTTCTTTTCATTGTAATCATCTAAACACTTTTTAACCCCTGCAGATAACGCTAAAAGGGCAAGTAAGTTAGGGAATACCATTAATCCATTAAAAGTATCTGCAAGCTCCCAAACTAAATCAACTTTCATACCAGCACCTAAGAATATAAATATCATTACTAATATTCTATAAGGGGTTATTCCTTTATCACCAAATAAGAATTTTATATTAGCTTCCCCAAAGAAATACCATCCAATAATTGTAGAGAAGGCAAAGAAGAATAATGCTACTGATATAAATATTCCTCCAAATTCTCCACCCATCCCTGCAGCAAACGCCTTTTGAGTTAATATAATTCCAGTCTCTCCACTATCTAATGCTCCAGTAGTCAATATTACAAAAGCTGTTAAAGTTAATATAATGAAAGTATCTATAAATACTCCCATCATGGCAACTAATCCTTGCTCTGACGGATGATTAACCTTTGCTACTGCATGAGCATGTGGAGTTGACCCCATTCCTGCTTCATTTGAAAATAATCCCCTAGCAACACCATATCTAACTGCTTGTTTAACAGTTACTCCTACAACTCCACCAGCTATAGCTTGAGGATTAAATGCTCCAACTACAATCATTTTTAAAGCAGGTAATATATTTGCATAGTTCATTACTATTATAAATAAACTACCTATAATATATAATAGTGCCATTACTGGAACAATTTTTTCTGTAAAGGATGCTATACGAGAAACACCACCTATAAAAATAACACCAGCTAATACAGCGACTACCACACCTACTATTCTAGCATCAACACCAAAGGATTCTTTAAAAGCACTTCCTATGGAGTTTGCTTGTACCATATTTCCAATAAAACCAAGAGCAAGTATAATAGTTATTGCAAAAAACACAGATAGTACCTTTGCTATTTTTTTATTCTTTAATCCATTTTTAATGTAATAAGCTGGACCACCAGTAACTTGTCCATTTACTACAGTCTTGTATTGCTGAGCTAAAGTTGCTTCTGCGAATATAGTTCCCATTCCGAAGAATGCACTAACCCACATCCAAAAAATTGCTCCAGGTCCACCCATTGCAATAGCTGTAGCAGCTCCGGCTAAATTTCCTGTACCTACTTGCGCAGCGATTGAAGTAGCTAAAGCTTGAAATGAAGACATTCCATCTGCTCCTGCTTTTTTGCCAAATTTTATTTTACCAAAAACAAGTTTAACGCTTTCACCAAATTTTACAACTTGAACAAACTTTAATTTAAATGTAAAATAAATCCCTGTTCCACATAGTAAAAAAATCAATACATAGTTCCAAATAACTCCGTTGATACTCTTAACTATCTCTAGTAAATTATCCATAATATCCTCCCCATGATGTTACAGTTTACTACCTTATATTCATTGTAAGTTTATTTTGTGAATTTTTCAACAATTTCGAACAACCTTGTATATTTGAATATGTAATGATACTATTTGATATTTAAATAGATAAGATTTAAATTATCATATAATCTTATAAAATATTAAAAATAAATAAAAAACAATGAAAAGCATTAGGCTCCTTCCCATTGTTTTTTTTGGTGCAGATGGCGGGATTTGAACCCGCACGAAAATTCTCTCACTACCCCCTCAAGATAGCGTGTCTGCCGTTCCACCACATCTGCATAATAATATAATTTTACTCAATTATTATACCATCATCTATTACTAGATTCAACAACTAAAATCAACTTAGTTTAAAGCAATTTATTAAATAAACCCAATTTAATTTATAATAAACTAAATTGGGTTTACTACTATAATTATTGCAATATATGTTTTACTCTGCCTTTTGACCTAAATTGTATAGATATTTATATATTCTATGATTAAATTTAACCTTTTGAACATAACTTTTAGTTTCCTTAAATGGAATCTTATGAAGGTTTTCTCCATCGCTAGAATATTTCTCATCCTCAAGCCACTTAGTAACATTTCCAGGACCACCATTGTAAGCCGCTAATACAAGAATATAGTCCCCGTTAAAATCCTCACTCAATTTTTTTAAATACCAAGTTCCCATTCTTATATTAATCTCAGGATCTGCTATTATTTCTTCATTAAAATTACTTATTTCTAGTTTTTCTGCAATCCACTTTCCCGTATCTGGCATTATCTGCATTAATCCTATTGCTCCCTTTGATGAAGTTGCATCTACTACAAATTTACTTTCTGTATTAATTACCGCTGCTACTAAATTCGGATCTACATTGTACATCTCACTATATTCAATAATACTTTTTTCATACTCTAACGGAAAAAAGCTTTTTAATATAACTTTAAAATTAACAATAATAATTACAGCTATAACTATTATCAATATATTCTTCCTGGTCCTTTTATTAGATTTATAAGTCATTTTTCCCCCTAATCTATTTAAGCTTGCTTATTACTTTCATCACTTTAATCCTAGTTTCTTGCAGATTTCCACTATTATCAATGATAAAGTCTGCAAACTTACATTTTTCTTTTGTACTCATTTGATTATTTATTCTTATAGTTGCTTCTTCCATTGAAAAATTATCTCGTTTCATAACTCTCTCTAACTGTATTTCTTCACTGGCAATAACAACTATTATCTTATCCATATAAGTATGAAGTTTACTTTCTATTAATGTAGGTGCATCTACTATGCACATTTCTTCTCCTATATCACTATATTTATTTATTTCACTAAATATATCATGAAAAATATGAGGCATTATTATATTTTCATATTGAGCTTTTTTATTTTTATCAGAAAATATTAGATTTCCCATTTTACGCCTTAGAAACTCACCATTTTCATCAAAATATTCATCACCAAAAGCTCTTCTTATTTCTAATAAAATATTAGGATGATTCACAAGTACTTTTCTAGAAATTTTATCTGCATCAATAACAGGAATATTATTTTCCCTAAAAATCATACTTATGGTACTTTTTCCACATCCAATGCCCCCTGTTAAACCTACTCTTAATATATTATTTTGCTTCATACCAAGTGTCTCCTATAGAAATATCTACATCTAGGGGAACTTTAAGATCCAGTACATTCTCCATTTCCTTCTTAACTATATCCTTTACTAAGTCAAGTTCATCCTTATATACATTAAGTATAAGTTCATCATGAACTTGTAAAATTAATCTACTCCTAAGTTGTTTTAATTTAAGCTCATTAGCAACATTCACCATGGCAATCTTTATAATATCTGCTGCACTACCTTGAATAGGTGCATTCATAGCTAATCTTTTTCCTAAAGCTTTTACAATTTTATTAGAAGATTTTACTTCTGGAATATATCTTTTTCTATGAAGAAGTGTTGTTACATAAGAATTTTCTTCTGCTTCTTCAATTACTCTATCCATATACTTTTGTACATTCCCATATCTCTCAAGGTATGTATCAATATACTTTTTAGCCTCTCCTCGTGTTATCCCTAAATCTTGAGCCAAGCTGAAATCACCTATTCCGTAAACAATTCCAAAGTTAACAGCCTTTGCATTACTTCTCATTATCTTAGTTACATTTTCAATTGGCACATTGAATACTTCTGATGCTGTAGAAGTATGGATATCTAAACTATTTCTAAAAGCTTTTATCATATTTTCATCTTCAGAAATATGTGCAAGAACTCTAAGTTCAATTTGTGAATAATCCGCTGACAAAATTACTGAATCTTTATTGTGTGGTATGAAAACCTTTCTTATTGATCTTCCATTCTCATTTTTGATTGGTATATTCTGAAGATTAGGTTCTGTACTAGATAATCTGCCAGTAGTAGTTACAGTTTGAGTAAAGTTGGAATGTATCCTTCCATCTTCATCTATTACATTTTTAAGTCCCTCTATATAGGTAGAGTATAGTTTTGTAATTTGTCTAAAATATAAAATTTTATTTATTATCTCATGTTTATCCTTTAACGCATCCAATACTTCCGCATTGGTGGAGTAACCTGTTTTAGTTTTCTTTATTACTGGTAGGTCTAGTTTTTCAAATAATATTTTCCCAAGTTGCTTAGGAGAATTTATATTAAATTCTTCCCCTGCCAAATGGTATACTTCTTTTGTAAGAGTATCAATCTCTCCACTAAATTTAGTTCCTAGATTTTCCAATTCTTTTCTATTGATATTAAACCCTTCATATTCCATATATGATATAACCTTAGTAAGAGGTTGCTCTACTTTAAACATTAGTTCTTCCATATCTTCTTTTTTAATTTCCTCTTTTAAGATTGTATATATTTTCTCAAGAGCTACAATTTCATTAGCTTTAAGGGAGTCTTCATCTCCGTCAAATGTCTTTCCTAACCTTTCTTCGTAAAGTGTTTTTATGGAATACTCTGATTTTGATGAATCTAATAAGTAAGCTGCTATTTCCACATCAAAATTTACTAGGTCTAAATCAATACCAAGCTTTAAAAAAGCAGTATATCCATATTTAATACCATGGGTAATTTTTTCAAGGCTAGAATTATGAAAAATTATCTTCATTGCATTTATAAAGCCTTCTCTATCTTCTTCTAGCAATTTATCACAATAAAGTAGATACACCTGACCTTCTGACAATATGCCTATGGTCTTCACCATAATTTGGGTAAAATTACTTGTATCCTCCACATATAATTTTACAAAAGCCCTATTTTTTATATTAGGTATAACATCATTCAAATCTTTAATTTCATTAATAACTTTATAATCAACAACTTCTAATCTTTGATTTTCTGGAGTTTCAGAACTATCTTGTGAAAGATTTTCAAATTTATTAAGAAGAGATTTAAATTGTAATTTTAGACACATATCTCTAACTTCACTATTATTAAAGTTTCCTTTAGTTTTTAACTGTTCCATAGATATTTCTACAGGAACTTTAGTAATAATTGTAGCTAACTTCTTACTAAAAATTGCTTGTTCACTATACTCTTGAAGAGACTCTTTAAGTTTTTTACCACTGATATTAGATATATTCATCAAAACATCTTCTATGCTACCATATTCCTTAATTAACTTAAATGCAGTCTTTTCCCCTATCCCTGGAACTCCTGGAATATTATCTGATTTATCTCCCATTAGGCCCTTCACATCTATATATTGAGTAGGTGTCACCCCAAAATCTTCAATAAATCTTTCTTTATTATATATCTCTTTTTCTGTAATTCCTTTTTTATTTATAACTATATTAACGTTATCTGTGGCTAGTTGAAGAGCATCTTTATCTCCTGTTACCACATAAACTTCCATACCTTCATCTTCTGCTAAAACAGATATAGTACCTATTAAATCATCTGCTTCATATCCCTCTATCTCAAATACGCTTATTCCCATCTTGGATAATATTTCTCTTATTATAGGAAATTGCATAGAAAGCTCTGGAGGTGTTTTCTTCCTTCCTGCTTTATAATCTTCATATTCCTTATGTCTAAATGTATTAGAAGATTTATCAAAGGCAGCTACAATATAATCTGGATTTATATCTTCTTTAATTTTAAGAAGCATATTTAAAAACCCATATACTCCATTAGTATAAACGCCTTCTTTTGTTGTAAGTTCTGGTATAGCATAAAATGCTCTATATAGTAAGCTATTTCCATCTAAAACAGCTAAGCTTTCTCTATTAATTTTAATCACATCCATTCAAATTATTTAATCACTTTTATTGAATTCCTTCATTTTTTCTTATTATCCCCTATATTATTCTTTACTTTTTTGAGCCTAAAGTCAAGTAAATAAACAGGATTCTTTTGATAAATGATTATATCATTACTTCATGGTATTAACAATAAAACTTGTAATTTTTAAATATAAGTTTTCATTCATCTTCATTATAATTATAATATATATTTTATTTAATAAAATATAATTTAATAAACCTTCTAAGATANNTATCTTAGAAGGTTTATTAAATGCAAAAATATATTTCTAAATACAACTGAATATTTATATAAACAAATAAATAATAACTAATCAAAAAATTGCTGGTAAATAATTCTTAACTTTAAATCTTGATATCTTCATCATATTTAAGGCTAATTCAATAATTAAAAGTGAACCAACACAAGTCATTTCTGCAATAGATATATTTTTATCCTTACATTGTTTTTCAACTTCTAAAATATGCTTAAATCTAATTCATGGGATAATTTTTCTAGAATTTTAATTCCACCTATGCTATTTCCCTGAGCATCAAGAGCAGGACCTACAACTCCAATTCCCATCCTCCTAGGTACTGCAGCCATTATTCCACCACCTACTCCACTCTTTGCTGGAATTCCTATATGTACAGCAAACTTACCAGATGCATCATACATGCCACAAGTAACCATTATGGTTTTAACTATTCTGCATGCCTCTCTAGATATAACTCTTTCATTATTTATAAGAACTCCATCATTGGCAAGCATAGCTCCTATCCTAGCTATATCTTTACAAGTTATCTCCATAGAACAAGCTTTAAAGTAGACATCTAAAATTTCCTCTACATCCCCTTCTATTATACCATTACCCTTCATGTAATAAGCTAATGCTCTGTTTCTATTTCCTGTTTTCTTTTCACTCTCATACACATTGTAATTTATACCTATCTCATCATTTCCAGTTATTTTTCTAGTAAAATTAAGTATTCTATTTATTTTTTCATCAGCTGTTTCTCCATTAATTAAAGACACTGTTGCAATAGCTCCTGCGTTTATCATAGGATTTAATGGTTGTTTTTGTTCGTGAGTTTCCAAGTTAGTTATGGAATTAAACCCTGAATCTGTAGGCTCCATCCCCACTTTAGTGAAAACGTATTCTGTACCATTATCTAAGATTGCTAACATTAGGGTTATTACTTTAGACATACTTTGTATTGTGAATTTAATATCCCAATCACCTGCAAAATATTCTTCACCACCTAAATTGGTAACCCAAATACCTAAAGCTTCAGGATTAGCTTTTGCTAGTTCTGGTATATATGAAGCCACTTCACCTTTACTTGTCCATTTTCTACAATCTTCAATTATATTTTCCAAGATCCTCTTCATTATCATGTCTCCCCTCTGATTTAATTACTTACAGTTTTATTATATTAATCAAGTACCTATTTTTCAATACTTAAGTATTAACTTCTACACTATCCTTATCTAAGATAAAAATACTATTGTAATCCTTAGGATATTGTGGTAAAATACTAAATGTACTAGCCGGTGTGATGGAATTGGCAGACGTGCGGGACTCAAAATCCCGTGGTGGCAACACCGTACCGGTTCGACCCCGGTCACCGGCACCAGTAAAAAACCTCTTGATTAATCAAGAGGTTTTTTTATATTATAAACTTATTTTAGCAAATAATATCATGAAATATTTAAACTGAAATATAATAATATTATAAAGTATTATTATCAGGAGTATCTATGATTAATTCAAGAGATTGTAGTTTATATTACGATGAAAGTGTATCTAACTTTCTTGTTCAATATAAAAATAAAGATGAGTTTAAAGAACAGATAGATAAAATACCCTATGCTTGTGGTGATGTAATTACAGATAATCTAGCTGTAGTAGCAGTGTCCCATTTAGAAATGAATAGATTGTTAAAAGAAGTTCCCCAAATTATTTTTTTCGACTTTAGAAAAATGTTTGTATTAGGTGAAACTTCAAAATCTACTTCCCCTCCTTCTGTGGGTAATATAAATTCCATATTAATAAATCCTTATTTGAATTTAACTGGCAGAGGAGTTCTAATAGGTATTGTAGATACTGGTATAGATTATCTTAATAATGAATTTATTAGAGAAGATGATACCTCAAGAATAGTTAGCCTATGGGATCAAACTATCTCAAACAATAGTTCTAGCACCTATATGGGTACTACTTATTCTAATGAACAAATTAATGCAGCAATTAAAGCTTATAGAAACAATGAAGATCCTTATACCATTGTGCCATCTAAAGATACTATTGGGCATGGCACACAGGTTGCAGGGATTATAGGTGCCAGAGGTAATAACTCTGATGTAAGAGGTATAGCCAATGACAGTGACTTTGTAATTGTAAAGCTCTTTGAATCTACTAATTTTAGAAAAGCCTTATTAGAAAATGGTGTAGAGTATACCCCAGTATATAATGCCAGTGAAATCGTATCTGGAATCGAATATTTAAAAAATGTTGCTATTGAACTTAAAAGACCCATGGTAATATATTTAGGCTTAGGTTCTACAGAAAGTAGCCACGATGGAACTAGCTTGATTTCCAGATATGTATCCTCTATAGGTACTATTAGAGGAATATGTTTAGTCTCAGGCGTTGGAAATGAAGGAGCTGCTCAAACCCATGCTACTGGTTATATCAAAAACAAAACTGACCCATCATCCCTAGAGCTTAGAATAACAAAAGAAATGAAATTTTTCACATTTAACATATGGGTTAAAAAGCCAAACAGAGCTTCTTTGGTCATAGTATCTCCTACTGGTGAAAGCTCTAGCCTATTAAAATCCAAGGATGTTAATGAACAGAATACTAAATTCGTATTCTTAAACACTAGATCAAGAGTTCTATATTTTAATCCTGAACATTTTACTGGCCATGAAGTTATCCATGTAGAATTTTATGACATAAAACCTGGCATATGGACTTTTAGACTAATAGGAGAATATTTAATTGATGGTCGATATGATATTTGGCTACAACCCCATAATACTTTACCTGGCGGTACCGAATTTCTTCAACCTAACCCATTAAATACACTAACTGAACCATCCACAGCTGTTAATGTTGTTACTGTTTCTTATTACGGTGAAGATAATGCTTTAATTTCCACTTCTGGAAGAGGTTTTAATACCAACAACCTAATCAATCCTGATATAGCTACTTTAGGCACAAATATTTTAACAACCAAAGTTACTGGTGGCACTACCACCATGTCTGGTAGTTCTGCTGCAACTGCTATAGTTGCAGGAGCCTGTGCAATATTATTAGAATGGGGAATTATTAATGGCAATGATCAAACTATGTATTCTCAAAAAATTAGAAGTTATCTAATGCATGGTGCTGCTAGGAGCAGTTATTACCGTTTTCCTAATCAGGAATTAGGATATGGATATTTAGACCTATTAGGTGTTTTTAACTTTATAAGTAGATCCTATTCTACAGATATATCTCTTAACAGAACAAACACTTGCGATGAATGTAATAAAAATGATGATTATATTGTATATACTACTAATAATGTGTTTATAAGAATTCCAAAATGTATTGTAGGTGATTTTATATGAAGCGACATTTAGATGTTCCTGATAACATTTTTTATGATATAAATTACGATCATTATATTGTTCAGTATCAAGGAAATATTCAACAAGATATCACTCAAGAGCCGAGTCACTATTTAACTATAATTAATGACAGATATGCAATCATATCTCTGCCTAAAAACGTAGAAATATCTGTTGGTGACCCTGAATATCCATCCATTGTATATGTAAAACCAGTTGAAATGTATACCCTTCAACAGATTACCCCTACAGAGGCCTCTCAAGTAGGTTTCTTACAGCTAGACCTACCTTTAACTTTAAATGGCAGTGGTGTAAATATAGCAATTCTTGATACAGGTATAGATTACTTAAGCGAAGAATTTATGAGGGATAATGGAGAAACTAGAATAGAATGTATTTGGGATCAAACAATACCTTCTAATGGCAAAACTTTAGATTACTTTATTCCATACGGTACTGTATATGAAAAAGATGATATTCAATCTGCTATACAAGCAGCTAGAGAAGGCAAATCCCCCTATGATATAGTACCAACCATAGATGAAATTGGTCATGGTACAAATATGGCTGGGATAATTGGAGCCACTGGTAAAAATCCTCAGTTAAAGGGTGTAGTCCCAAATTGCGATTTTGTAATTGTAAAACTAATCGAAGATTTTTCCTATAAATCACAATTTAATGTTAAAGTTCCCCTTTATAATATAACTACTATTTTTGCAGCCCTAGAATTTTTATATAGATATTCTTTAACTTCATCTAAACCAATGGTCATCCTTTTTCCTCTTGGTACAAATTTAGGTAACCATTATGGAACTGGAATCTTAGAGCAGTATATAGAGTCTTTAAGCCAAAATAGTGGACTTGTAGTTGTTGTTCCAACTGGGAATCAAAGAGATAAAGGATGCCATGCTTCTGGAATATTATCTGAACCTGGAGAACTTCATATAGTAGAAGTTGATGTATCTCCAGAGCAAAATAGTTTATGGATGGATATTTGGGTAGATTCACCTAACATCATGTCAGTAGAAATTATATCTCCCTCTGGTGAAAGCACTGGTGTTATTGGGGCCGTAATTAATAGTACAGAATATTATGATTATATATTCGAAAAGACTTCCGTTAAGGTTAATTACTATTTACCTGAAGATATTACCGGTCATGAATTAATTCGAATTAGATTTTATGACATACAATCAGGCATATGGAAACTTAGATTGATTACAAATACTGTATTAAAAGGTAACTTTAATGCTTGGATTCCGGAAGAAGGCTTAACTGTTGGTGGTACTCACTTTAGCCATGCTGATCCCTTTGGAACATCTACTAATCCAAGCAATTCCCCTTATGTAATCTCTGTTGCAGCTTATAATCAAAATAATAATTATCTTCTAAACTACTCCGGCGCAGGTTTTAACGACCTTAAATTCAATTATGTTGATATAGCAGCTGGTGGTGTAAATGCTATAGCCGTAGCTCCTAACAACGAAATTGCAACAGTTAATGGTACCTGTGTAGCTGCTGCTGTTGTTGCTGGTGCTTGTGCCATGTTATTTGAATGGGGATTTACTAGACTTAATGATCCCTACATGTATTCTCAAAGTATAAAAACCTATATTGCAAGAGGCGCTGTACAACGTCTTGGCGATATATATCCTAATCCTCAATGGGGCTATGGATTATTAAATATACTTCAAATGTTTCAAAATATGATTTAACTATACTGGTAAAACCCTAATCATAAAATATACTATGATTAGGGTTTTGTAACTTTTCTTCTTTTAAACTCTTTTTTAACACATACTCACTTTAACATTTTTACCCATATTACTAAGTATCTTTTCTAATTCTCTTATTATTCCTAATTTTATAGTATAACTAATATGACTATTGGAATCATCATGAACAGGATTTATTGCATTCCCTATAAAAAAATTTATATCAGTTGATTCTTCAAATAAAATTTTTGCTATCATGGAAGCTCCGTCTATTTTATTTCTTAAATCTAAGGATATATTTGATGTAACACTATATTGTTTAGCAATATTTAAAACTTTTTCCAAAGTTATAACTCCTTCTGTAACTAAATCTACTCCTTCAATACACGCAGTTGATGGTGTTTCCTCATTGCATGTATTATTGTTTATTACAATAGGTTTATTTAAATATCTACTTACTATCTTAGCCGTAGTTCCTCCACAAATTATCTTCTTACCTTTTCTTGAAAAAAAAAGTTTTAATACCTTATTATCATCTTCTTTATGCTCTGGTGGACCTATCATAAGATTTACTACTTTTCTCTCACAAATTTTAAACACAGCAACGGTTATGTCATCATCTGGGGAATTTAAATATAAATCCATAGATGCATTTGCTATGGTTGCTGCCATCCTTTGTGGTGACATTTCTGGAGTGTACCATCTCTGAACGTATTCTATAACACTTTCTCTTCTCCACCCATTTTTTGTAGTTCTTCCAAGACCAGCACTTGTAACTCCATCAGTTAAAAGTATTATCATATCTCCTATATAAAGCTTAATATTGCTTTCATATATTTCTTTTTCATATATAACTTTGCACATTGAATCATATACAACGTTTTTCCCTTCTCTAATTAAAATTACCGACGGATTATCAAATTGTGCTAAATATGCATCACCTCGTTGATAAATTTGAAGTATAGTAAAAGTTGAATATGCCATATTTCTAACTTTGCAAATTGGTAAGCTTTTAGCTATTGTATATACGCTTTCCTCTATAGACATATTACTAGCCATCATGGTGCCTAATATCTTTGATGTTAAAGTTGCTAGTATATTAGCCTTAATACCACTTCCCAACCCATCAGACAATACAAATGTGGTCTTATCTTTACCTTTTAGTGTAGTATAAAAATCTCCAGAGATAGATTCACCATGTTTGTTAAAGCTTGCAAATCCGCTTTCCAAAAACAAATTAGTCATAATCCTCTTCCTCCATAAGTATTGCTTCTTTAAGGTCTGTAAGTGCTACTTGAGTTTCAGCGGCTGTTTCTCCAAGTAATGATGCAATCTCATGTACAATACACATATGCTTTTCAACAATTTTATCAGTTATCTCTGCTCTATGTGTCTTTTCTTTAATTAATTTCTCTCTTTTTAGTTTTAGTTTAGTTATATCCTTCATTATACAAATAACAATTCCGCTATTTTTATCATATATAAAATTCTGTTTAACAAACTTACCGTATTCAGGTAAGTAAACATTTTCATTCGCTACATTCTCTTCTTTGCTAATTACCTTTATAAAATCAAATTCATCCAAAATTCTAGATACTGAAAAACCAATAATATCTCTGGAATTTTGAATTTCAAATATATCACAAGCTGATTTATTAATCTGTTGAACTTTTAAATTAGTATCTACAGTAAGAATAGCATTAGGTGTAACACTTATAATCTTATCTGAAAAAGATTCTGCTTTTTCCTTCATATAGGGTAAACACATACTTATTTCTGCTTTTCCTAAAATTACTGCTATTGCTTTTTCTCTACAAGTTGAATACCCACAAGTTCCACAGTTCAATTCATCCTCAATACTGTTTTTCCCCATTTTTCTTAATATACTGCTAGTCTCCCTATCACTAGGAGATTGAACAACTACTTGTTCATCTGTAATTCTTCTACTTGTATCAATACTATATTTCAAATCAAAATCAGTAGGATTACATTCATTCAATGCTATACTTTCTACCTTATTCATTGAAGATATCCGTAGGGCTTTGTTATGAGATGATGCTGGTCCATTTATACAACTACCACTACACGCACTCATTTCAATAAAACAATTATCTAGATTATTATTAATTATTTCTTTTAGGGTTTCTATGCAATTATCTAGACCATCAATAGCAATATATCTATACTCAGAACTTTTATTCATTGTATTCAAAATTCCTCCAGTTATGGGGAATAATCTTGAAACATAAGTGTTTTTATCTATGTTTATATTATCTTCAAATTTTAATCCTTCTTCATTTATCCAAATATCTAGTTCTTCAAAAGTAATGGTTATATCATTGTATTCTTCTCCACTTCCACATTCTTCTTTTTTAGATATGCATGGACCAATAAACACAACAATAGCATCCTTTATATTACTTTTCAATAACTTACTATGAGCTTGCACTGGTGAAATTACAGGTGCTAAATACTTTACCGCTTCTGGATAATGCTTCTGAACTAATTTAACAACCGTAGGACAACATGAAGATATAATTATATTTTTCCAATGATTTTTAATCAAATTTTCATATTCACTTTTGACTATGTATGCTCCTTCTGCCGTTTCAAAAGCATTACTAAATCCAAGCTTTCTTAGCACATTAGCAAATTGTGAAAACTGAGTAACGTTGTAATTTGAAATATAAGAAGGCGCTATACTAGCAATAACCTGTTTCCCATCCCTGATCAAATTCTTTATAGTTAATACATCATTACGAACTTCTTTGGCATTCTGAGGGCAAACAACCATACAATTACCACATAAAATACAATCTCTTTCAATAATCTGAGCTTGATGATTTTTTACCTCTATAGCTTTAACAGGACAATTTCTAATGCATTTATAACAGTTCTTACAATTAGCTTTTTTAAATTTCAGTATACCCATGGAAAATCTATCCCCTATCATAAAATAAATAATGTAAACTATTTAACAATATCAATTTGATAAAGTTTTAACAACTCAATTGTATAGCCGAATAGTATAATTGTCAATTCTAACTAAGGCTCAAATTCCAAGTGCTAAAATATATTCTATAATTTTATTTTCTTAGTGTATATATGTATAAAGTATATTGTTTTCCATAAAAAAAGATATGCTTAACATATCTTTTTGATTAAATTAACACTATTATATCCACATATTATCTGTAAGTTTTTCAATTTCTTTCTTAAGTTTTTCCGTCTCTTTATTATTAATAATATATTTATCATTAACTAAATCCATACAATCTCCCTCTTTAACGCCCTTTGGTAAATATATAATTGGTATATTTACCATTTCCATATCTTCCTTTTCACATACAGCGTACTCTTCTTCAAACCTATCTATAATTATCATAACCTTCCTCCTTTTATACTATTATTAATATAAACATAATTTTTATAATTAAATGGTAAATATTTATAATACAAATATTGCATTTTTATTTATACATATTATACCTAGTATTTTTTCTTATTAGTAGTAATAATTACACCTTAACTTTCATAATTTATAAGGAATAGAGGGGTTGATATTTTGAAAAAGAAATTTTTAATTTTATTTATTATTATTATAACAATAACCACTGGCTGTACAAGGGTAAAGTCATCACTAAATAAAGAAAAAACATATCTTGATTATTATACTCAAGAACTAGTAACAAATCTTAATAAATCAGAGCCAACGCGTATTTCTGTATTTTATAAAGAATTTTTTAAAGAATTTGATTTTCCTTCTACAGAATCTAAAGATATTGTTAGTTTTTTAAATTCCTTAGATGAAAGCTATTTCATAAAAAAACCTAATGATTTACCTGAATCTTATAAATATAAAGTATATATTGAATTCCCAAATAAAAAATATGGCATAACTATATTTAACGAAAAATATATATCTATCTATGATTGGGATGGTAAATATGAAGTTGATTACTTAAACATTACTGAAGTGCCAATTTCCTATAACTTATATGGCATTTGTAAATACTTTACAGAAGAATAGTTAGCAATAAAAGAAAATATAAAAGGCAGAAGAATATTTCTTCTACCTTTTATATCTTATCCTATGACTACCAGCTCTAATACTACCCTCTTCTTCAAAGTAGGTGTAAAGAGCTGGTACGTCCCTGGATAACGATTTCCCCTAAAGGACAACGAATTCTAAGTATCGAAAATACTGATACTAAGAATTCTGCTAGTAACCTTCAGAGGGAGTGTAAAAACTCCCTCTGAAGCAAAGAACTCTGTTTATATAAATATTTAAATTAGATATCTAATAAAAATGCCTCATAAGCTCTGCAAGTTTCATATATGTCTGCTTTACTTGCAATTTCCCATGGCGCGTGCATATTGTGTAGAGCTACACCTGAATCTATAACTTCCATTCCATATTCAGCAAGAATGTATGCTATAGTACCACCGCCACCTTGGTCAACTTTTCCAAGTTCTGATGTTTGCCAATAAACATTATGCTTATCCATTACTCTTCTTAATTGAGCAATAAATTCTGGATTTGCATCATTACATCCACCTTTTCCTCTTGCTCCAGTATATTTATTGAATACCACACCCTTACCGAAGAATGCGTTATTTTGCTTTTCACTTACTGATGGATAATTTGGATCAAAAGCTGCACTTACGTCTGAAGAAAGCATTTTAGAATTTGCAAGTGCTCTTCTAACTTTAAGTTCACTATAATCTTCAACAAGGTTTACAAGTTCTGCTACAGTGTTTTCAAAGAATCTTGACTGCATTCCTGTTGCACCTTGACTTCCAACCTCTTCTTTATCTACAAGTAATGTGATACAAGTTTTATCTGTACTCTTAATTTTCATCATTGCTTCAAAAGAAGTATATGCACATATTCTATCGTCATGACCATAGGCCATAACCATTGAACTATCTAAACCATAACTTCTAGCTCTTCCTGCTGGAACAACCTCTAGCTCTGCTGATACAAAGTCTTCCTCTGTAATTCCGTATTTTTCATTAAGAAGTCTTAATATGTTAAGTTTAACTCTATTTTTAGCTTCTTTATCTTCTACTGGTATAGATCCAACACATACATTTAAACTTTCACCTTCGATTCCTTTAGCTAATGTCTTAGCCATTTGATCTGCAGATAAGTGAACTAATAAATCTGATATTCCTACTACTGGCTCCCTATCATCTTCACCTATAACTATGTTTACTACACTTCCATCTTTTTTAATCACAACACCATGAATTGCTAGAGGTATAGTAACCCACTGATATTTTTTAATTCCTCCATAGTAATGAGTTTTAAGCATTGCAAAATCTGAATCTTCATATAATGGATTTTGCTTTAGATCAAGTCTTGGTGAGTCAACATGTGCTCCTAATATTTTAAAACCTTTTTCTATAGGTTCTGTTCCTATTAAGAATAATGCAAGAGTTTTTCCCATGCAATTAGCATAAACTTTATCTCCAGCTTTAAGCTTTCTTCCTTCAGCTATGCACTGATTTATATCTAAATATCCGTCTTTTTCTGCCATTTCTATGAATTCAGTAACACATTCTCTTTCAGTTTTACACTTTGACATAAAATCTATATATCTATCTGATAATTCGAATGCCTTATCAAGGTCTTCCTTTCCGTATTTATCCCAGACCAATTCATATTTCTTTTCTAATTTTTTTAAATCTTCCACTAAAATCCCTCCCAATAAAATCATAGTCATATAATTATACTTTTATATTAACTCAACTCAAATTGATTTACAATTTAAATTTGTGAAAATTTCAAATGTATACTATATTTAAATTTATTACAGTAAACTTTATAAGTAAGTGCCTAATACAACTTAAAATTTTTATAAAATTATTCTTTAAATTATATTTTTCGCACTAAAACTCTTAAGGATTTTGACTATCCATGATTCTCTTTTCAATTGTTTCTACCGCAGTACAATTTGATGTGGCATTATATCTAAAATTAGCTGCTGCAGCTTCGATTATAACTGCTATGTTACGCCCTGGCTTTAAAGGTAATACTATTTTCTCTACCTCAACCCCTAGTATCTCCATATACTCTTTATCTACTCCAAGTCTTTCATATTTATCATTTACGTCCCAGTTAACTAAAGAAATAACTAAGTTGATATTTTTTTGAGAAACTATACAGCTACTACCATAAATTGCTGATAAATCAATAATTCCCATACCTCTAACTTCAAGCATTCCTGTAGTTATATAAGGACAAGAACCATATAACTTTCCATCTATTTCTTTAATATCTACTGCATCATCAGCTCCAAGCCTATGACCTCTTTTAATAAGCTCCAATGCTGCTTCACTTTTTCCTATTCCACTTTCTCCTATAATCAATATGCCAATTCCATACACATCTACTAAAACACCATGAAGCCTAGTTTCTGGAGCTAACTCTGAGTCTAAAAAATTACTAACCCTATTAATGAATTTTGTAGTCTTATCAATACTTCTGAGAACCGTAACATTTTTATTTCTTGCTTCTTCTAAAAATTCATCATGTACTTTTAATCCACTTGTAATTATTACTCCAGGTATTGGGAAAGAAAAGTATTTTTTTATTCTACGTATCCTTACTTCTGGATCAAGACACTTTAGATAACTCCACTCAGTTTTACCTACAACTTGAATTCTCTTATTATCAAAATAATCATAGAAACCAGCAAATTGTAATCCAGGCCTATTTATCTCACTTACCACAATATTAGATTCTAAATCTCCTTCTACCAAAACCTCTAAATTATAGTTGTTAACTAAATCTAAAACTTGTACTCCCATCTTACGCCTCCCCTACCTCATATCTTGCATTTATAATTATTGATTACTTAAATTCTATTTTACTAATTATTATGTTTTGGGTCTACAGGTTTATATCCACTAATTTGAGCCTTAAAATTTCTTTTAACATTATCTATATACCTTCTTCTCAAAACTTGCTGTCTATTTTTTTCAGCTTCTGTTAAACCAGATTCTTGGCTCTTTTTATATAAAAAGTTTATTTCCTCAATAACTTCTTCTATTTTCATATTATCAATATTTATATATTCTTTATTCATTTTTCCTCCTAATAGTCTATTATACGATTATATAATAACTCCCCCCAAATAATTACTATAATGTGAATTATAGTATTATTTATAGGCATTTTTTTAATTATTTTAAATTTATATTTGTTACATGTCGCAAAGTGTATTATTATATTTACTTCGATATCCGAGAAATGGCTTTAAGTCATCTTCATATATTTACTTATAAGTTTTTTATGATATATTTATCGCTTTTATGGTGATTTTTGTAAAACTTAATATGAATTTGACTATTAATAATCATTAACATTATGCTATATCTCTGTTAAAATAAAAATATAAAGTTTAAGGATGTGATGGTATGTTATTAAAATTTAAATTCCTAAATCAAAAAATTAAATCTTTTAAACTACTACTACATGTACTGCTTAGATTTAAGAGACCTACAGATAATATTGTTGTAATATGCTCTCAACATTTAGATGAATATATCGTAGAATATCAAAAGATGAGTAATAATTCTAATAATGATAAAAAACATAAGAAATTAGCCTAATTTACTTCCACATTTATCATGTTTTGACATTTTAAAATATCATCATAATGTTTATTAATATAATTATAATTTATGTCTGTATTGTCTATATATAGTTTAAATAAAATATCACAGTTAAGGGTATTAAAAAAATATTTACCTATAGTTTCCATATGGTTAAACATATTATTCCAGGAACTGCCCCCATTAAATATAAATATACCCTGTTTTCGTTCTTTTATATTTTGTTTAAAAATAAACTTTTTACTCCAAAGCACTTGACACCTATCTATCAATGATTTTAATGGTGATGGAAACATACCAAAATACATAGGAGATGCTAAAATTATTATATCACATTCTTGTATATGTTTATAAATATCCGTCATAGAATCTTTAATTGAGCACTCCCCTAATACTTTACTACAATATTTACAATCAATACATGGATTAATATTCATATCATAACAATTAATATGCTTTATTTCCACGTTGGGATTAATACCTTCCAAAATTGAATCTACTATTTTATTTGTGTGACCTTCTTTATTGGGAGAACCATTTATTATAATTATTTTTTTCATAATTAATTATAACTCCATAATTAATTCATCAATATCTACAGGTAAAACTTCTCTATAAAATGCAACTAAAAAATTCATTGAATCATAATCCTCTTCAGAAAGCTCATAAGACAACATTTCATAATCTAAATCATACTCCTCTGAAATTTCATCTACTATGTCATTAATATTATCTATTGCAGTATCATTTAAATAAGGTAGAAAATACTCTTCATACCATTGTTCTCCTTCTCTTTTTTCCTCACAATCTTCATTGGCAAAATCTCTAGCTCCTTCAATTTCTAACTCGTCAAATTCGTAAGAAAATTTAATTATGAAGCAGTGATCATGCTTTTTTACTTCTGTAATATTTTCTAAAGCATTATCCTCTAAAATCTCTATAATTTCTTGTTTATTCATAGTATAGTACTCCTTTATTTTTATTTATTATATTTCTACTACATTTACTTAATTTTTGCATTTCTAAGTCTCTATATGCAAGATTTCTTTAATTCACTAAATTTATAAATTAATATTTGTTTATGTATTTCTTTATATTATATACTTTCACTTATTATATAATAAAGCTTAAATTTTACCTTTATTATATAATAATCTAAATTTTAGTATAAATCTATATGAAAGTTTTTAAATAGCCTATTTAAAGTTATTTATAATAACTTTAAATTCACAAAATAAACAAGAACTGTTAAAAGGTTATATTTATAAATAACCATTTAACAGTTCCATCTATTTTCACATTACCAATAAATAACTTTTATTCTTTACCTTCCACTAATTCATACATTTCATCAGCTTTTTCCATATAAAGAATTCCTTCTAAATGATCCATCTCATGACAAAAAACTCTTGCCATAAAATCTTCTACTTCATACTTTATAAGTTTACCATTTTCATTTAATGCTTCAACTATCATTTTTGTAGGTCTTTCAACCAATCCTTCATATCCCACATAGCTAAGACATCCCTCATAATCTCTAGCTGTTTCTTTAGATACTTTAATAGCTTTAGGATTAATCAGTATTAAAGGCGAAGAATTATCAGGCGTTAAGTCAATTAATATAACTCTTTTATTTACAGCAATTTGTGGAGCTGCAAGTCCAATACCTTCAACCGTTGATAATGTATCCTTTAAATCTTGAATTAAATCTCTTATTTCTTCATTTATCTCAACTACAGTATCACTAACCCTTTTTAAATGTTCATCTCCATATTGAACTATCTTCTTTACTGCCATCTTAAGTTACCCCTTTCATATTCTTTCATAAGTATATTAAACCATATTTTTATATATTTTTCATCCTATGTTTTTAGTATCTTACTAAAATACTAAGAAAAATAACCTACATAATAGCATATTAAAATTATCAAAGAAATACATCCCCTTAGTATATGATGTTTTAAATTCAGCTTATTAAATAATTTATATCCATGAATTATTGCAGCTACATGTATTGATATCAATCCTAACAAAAGTATATATAACATATTACTTCCACTTTTAAACTGTGTAATAGAAGCAAGTAAAATAGCTACGCTTCCTGTAATCATCAATAAATTAGGGAAAATACTTTCTCTACTTTCTTTGATGGCCATAGCACAAGCAAACATAGATAATCCACCATAGATTATTATTAAAATCAAGGATATAAGTTTAAAAGTCATAGCCATATTACTCCTCCTATTCTAAATTTTTTCATTTATAATTCATACAATTATTTTAGATGTTCTTCAAACCAATTTGTTATTTCTGTAATTCTTCTTATTCTATGCTTTGGTTTTCCACTTCTGCTAAGCTCATGGTTTTCTCCTCTAAACATGCAAAGTCTAGCTTCAACTCCATGATATTTTAAAGCTGTGAACATCTGTATACCTTCAGCTAACCAACATCTATAGTCTTCTTCTGAATGTATAAATAAAGTTGGTGTCTTAACTTTATCTGCATATTTAAGCGGTGAATGATACCATAACTTATCCACATTACTCCATGGAGTCCCACCATTTTGATCATCTACAAAATAGAACCCTATATCTGTAGTGCAAAACTTAGAAATCCAGTTAGATATACTTCTTTGAGATGCTGCAGCTTTAAATCTATCAGTATGACCAATTATCCAGTTAGTCATAAATCCTCCATAAGATCCACCAGTTACCCCTACATTGTTTACATCAATATTTTTATACTTCTCTAAAACTATATCTGTAAAAGTCATTATATCATGGTAATCAATAGTTCCATATTTCCCTCTAATGTCTGCATAAGCTCTCCCATGACCGTCACTACCCCTTGGGTTACAAAAGAATACAAAGTACCCCATATTAGCCCAAAGTTGCATCTCATGATAAAAAACTTCACCATATACAGTTTTAGGTCCACCATGAATATCTAAAATAGCAGGATATTTTTTATTTTCTTCAAAGTCTACAGGTTTTAATACCCATCCTTCTATTACAACACCTGGTTCTGTTTCAACCTCAACTCTTTCTGGTTTCGAGATTTTTAATTCATCATGAATCCACTGATTAAATTTTGAAATTTCACACTCGCTACCATCTTTTAAAGAATATATTTCTTGTAATTTTTGATTTCTAAGGCCAATAAATAATATACTACCATTCTTAACATCAAAACAATCTACAGACCCTTTATTAAAACATATTTTTTCTATATTTCCATCTATATTGATTCTATTTATATAAGAACTATCTATTTCTGTAGTTATAAAATATAAGTATTTACTATCTCTTACAATAGATTTTCCTCCTCCATATCTACAATCTGAACCTACAGAGTTCCATGTACTTTTATCAAAATCTGGAGTTAATAAGGTTTTAATCTTAGTATTTATATCTATTAGGTAGAATCTACCATCTTCATTAATTCCATATTCTTGCATATCACTTCCAAGTACTATTAATTTCTCTTCATCCATGAAATTTACATAGCTATAAGAAAATTTTTCTTCTCCGTTAATTAAAGAAAGCTCATCTAATTTAATATTATAAATATATAGCTCATCATTAATTGCTGCCTTATCTTTATAGGAGGTTGCAACAAATACTACCTTACTTTTATCTTCACTTAATTCTAATGACATAACCGAAGTATACTCATCAGTTATTAAGTTTATCTCCTCTGTACTTACTACATATTTATATAATCCACTTCTCTTTTTATTAGTGAATCCACCACCATTGCTCCAAAATGGAATCTCATCTAAAACTTCATAGTCCTTCTCTTCTTTTCTAGACTTTAATTCCTCAACTTTTTCAGCGTCAGAAAGTCCAATTAAACTTTTTCTCCCAACTTTATGAATCCCTGTGAATAGGAATGTATCTTCATCCACCTCAACTATAGTTTCAACTAACATAGGGATTTTAAAAGCCTTAACAGCTTCTCCACCACGGATATTTAACTTGTAGAATTGAGTAAATTCATCACCATCTTCAAGTTTCTTTTTATCCTTACTATCTCTTACTCCTTGAAATAATATAGTCTCATTATCTTGGAGCCATATATAACTTCTTTCTTTATTAAAAGCAGTCAATTGATTATACTTATTCAAAGTTAAATCATAAAGCCATAAATTAGAATCATATGTGTTATCCTCTAAATTACAATTAGACACTACAAAGCAAGCAGTATCTCCCTTTGGTGAAAAGTTTAGAGATGATAAAAAGTTATATTTTGTAAAATCTTCTAGTTGAATGTTTTTCATGACGCTCCCCCCAATTACATATTAAAATAATTATACCATATTTTAACTTCATTGTAATTATTATAGTATACCTTATTAACATACTTCACTATTTTTTTCTTAAACTAAACCAATTAATCATTGTACAGCTTTACTCCTTGTAGAACAGTAAAGGAAATATCTTTTTTAAATTTCACTTACTTGATTAATATAGTTCCATTATCAAAATTTTATCATACATATCACAAAAACATATGTACGTAACCCTATAATTAATATATAATGTATTTAACTACTGAGCAGATATTATAGCTTTAATAATTAGTAGTAAAACAAAAGATGACAGGTGAAAAAATGACAAAACAAACACATGAATCTGGTGGATTTTTAATTGGAGTTATAACTATTTACCCAATGGTCCTAAAGAACTTAAACAATTACTTATTAATTTATCAGTTATTATTGATAATTTTATATTTTCGTGCAGTAAATATTGGAGCACTCTTTCCTGATATAGATCTTAAAAGTTCTTATATAAGTAAAAGATATCCATTAATTTCAAAATCCTTAGGTAAAAAATTTAAACACAGAGGTTTTACTCATAGTTTACTGTGTTTAATAGTATTATATATAGTTTATATTTTTTTTATTTACATAAGCAACTGGAATGTGGTAATAGAAATATTATGCTATGGCTTTTGGTTTGGGTATGCATCACATATATTTCTAGATTTATTTACTCACCAAGGTGTAGAATTATTATTTCCACTAAAAATTAATATTAATTTCCTTAATCTTAAAACTAATTCAATAGGTGAAAAAATCTTTAATAAAATATTAAAGATTTTATATTTACTACCATTATCATATTATATTTATAAAATTTATATTTGTTTTCTACCATAACCTACTATGATTAAAGCTTGTATTATAATCTACTACATTCATAATTGCAGTAGCTATAGTACAAGCTTTAATATAATATTAAATATTTTCTACCATATCTTTTGAACCTTTTTCTGAAGGCTTTAGTTGAGAAATTATTATAGCTATAAATATAAGTATACATCCAACTAAGCCTCTAGCACCAATTCTTTCTCCTAAGAACATAGCACCTCCTAATGCACCAAATACAGATTCCATGCTAAGAAGTATAGCTGCATGTGACGGTTTTGCATTTTTTTGTGCTACTACTTGAAGAGTATATGCAACTCCTACAGATAAAAGCCCACCATATAATATTGATACCATAGCTCCAGAAATCCCTACCATATTAATATCTTCAAATATAATAGCCATTACTAAACTTAAAATTGAACATGTAGCAAATTGTACACTTGATAACTTTAATGGATCTATTTTTTTAGTAAAGTTGTCAATTAATAAAATATGTACAGCCCATCCTACAGATCCTATTAATACTAATAAATCACCATTTGATATAGAAAAATCTTCATTAATACTTAATAAATATAATCCAATAATTGCTATAACTATTCCTAGCCAAGTACTTTTATTAACCTTTTGCTTTAAAAATAATCCTAATATAGGAACTATAACCATATAGAGTCCAGTAATGAAACCAGCCTTTCCGGCAGTTGTACCCATAACTCCCATTTGCTGAAGACTTGTTGCTATAAACAAGGCACAACCCGCAATTATCCCAGCTTTAACTGTAAGTTTTAAAGAATCTCTATCATTATTTTTGGTTTCCTCATTCTCTCCCTTTTTCTTATTTAAAAATAAAATTAACGGTATCAATGAAATACTTCCAAGGGCAAACCTAATACCATTATATGTAAAAGCCCCTACATGTTCTGCTCCTACCTTTTGAGCTACAAATGCTAACCCCCATATTGCAGCTGTAAGTAGAAGTAAAATATTTGCTTTTAGTTGAGTCTTAGTCATAATAATCCCCTTTCAATTTAAACCTTTTTCATTATGAGAAAATTTATTTCTCATAATGAATAATCTATATGTTTTTTAACATATACTTATTAAATTCTACAAATTTTTCATTATTCCTCTTTTAAATAAAATTTTATTAGTACTACAATTTTATTACTTAAATATATGTTATTATTATATATTTAAGTGTATAATTACTATAAATAAACTTATGTGTGAATAATAACTATAGTAAGGAGGCGTTTAAATGAAATTTATAAAGAAGAATGGAAATGTTGTTTCCTTTGAACCATCAAAAATTAAAACTAGTGTTGAAAATGCTGGCTCTGATGTAGATATTCAACTTAACTCTAAAGAACTAGAACTAATTGTTTCAGATGTAGAGTCAATCTTAATATCTTTATCTAGAGAAATAACTACTGGTTATGAAGTAAGAAGTATTGTAGTAGAAGCATTAATTAAATATGGATATAAAAACATAGCTAAGTCATATATGCTAAATATACTTTAATCCTAAATCAGTTATAAAAAGCACAGTAGTTAATATCTACCGTGCTTTTATTAATCCTCTATACATATTTTTTTAACTTTTTAACTAAGAAAGCTGATAAAATGATTTTTAATATATCTCCAATTAAAAATGGTACTACACACATAAGCAACGCCTCTATTAGTCCACTTTGAATTATATGCATAAACCATACTGTTCCTACGAAGTAACATCCTAAGATACCTACTACCATAGCCACTGTATAAGAATATATACTGTTCCCTAACCTTTTAACTATAACTCCAATTATAATTGTAGTTATAATATATCCTACTATATATCCCCCTGTAGGACCAACTAGAATTCCAAGCCCCCCTGTAAAGTTTGCATAAACAGGAACTCCGATAGCTCCAATTATTACATATACCAATTGACTAATTGCACTTATCTTAGTTTCTAACAAACCTCCTGCAATAAAAACTGATATCATAGCAAGATTTATAGGAACAGGAGTAAATGGCAGTGGTATTGATATTTGTGAGAGAATAGCTGTTAATGCAGCGAAAATAGCGCATAATATAATGTTCTTAGTTGTAATTTTCAATGTTGTACCTCCAATATTAATACTTATTATATTTATTTCAAATATTTATTCCCTCATATATTAACATATGTGTACATCCATTTCTATAGCTTTTGCGAAAATTGTAATCTTTTTATTAAGATTAGGTTTACAATTTCTTTTGTGGATTTTTTAAATTGTACCTATACTAAAAAATATTACACTAATCCTTATGAAATGTTCAACTTTGTTTGAAACATGCTCAGAGGTATCTTATACAAAACATTTCTTATATGTAATATATTTCCTAAGAAATATTTTGTAAATGGTTATAATATTTCTTAGTAAGTTCATATAATTTTTCAAAGTTTTTATTTATCCATACAATAAGTTCCTTAGCCTGTTCTTTTGCATCTCCATATTGTTTTTCTGTTATTTCCTTATTATTTAAAGCCTCTTCTAATTCCTCTTCGTCTAATAAAATTACTTCTCCTGTAGTTAACACTACTATATCCAAAAATAAGTCATCATAAAAAGGTATTCCATCCTCAGTAAGTTCATATTTTTCTGAAATGTCAAAATACCATTGAATTATATTGTGTTTTTCATCAATCATAACTGTTAATACATAGTTTTTATTTTCTGGAAAATACTGAATCCAAGAATATTCCTTATCCACAATACAATAATCCACACCCTTAGTTTGTATAATTAAGGGTTCTGTTATCTCTTTCATATGGATACTTGATATATATCCTCTTAACTCTTCATTATCTATGAATTCAATTTTAAACTCTTTCCTTAATACTCTACTCCAATCTGGCTTATTAGCAAATCTTCTCTTCATTATATATCGTCTCCTTATAATGCTTATTAATATAATCTACTCTTGTAAATTAATCTCTATTTCCCTAATCGATCTGTCATTTTTAACTACAATTTCTGCAGATATCTTGTCCACCTTAGAAAAAAACTTTTCTTTCACGTTTCCAATTTTTTTATAAGCAATATTTAGCTCTTCCTCAGAACTAAATTTACCAATAGTCATATGTGGTATAAATTCAATCTGACTTAACCACTGTGGCTTATACGCCTTAAGTATTCCATCATATAATCTACTGTGAATTTCTCTTATTTCTTCTTTGCCTTTCTTTACCTCTAAACATAAATATAAACTTGAATCACTGCTAATTTTTATTATTCCTTCAAGTTCCACATTAAAGGGCTTTACACCCTTTAATGCTTCATTCATCCAATTCCTCAATTGGTACTCTTTAATTTTACTTTCAAAAGGAAAGACTAACGTTATATGAGGGCTCACATTATTTACAAAAGGATCATAAGTTTCTCTTATTTCATTAATTGTATTTATATTTTGAAACTCTGGAAATATCATTATACATCTTTTTATATCATTACCCATAGCTACTCCTATCCAGATATATATTATAAATATATAAAGTTTATTCTAGCATAAACTAAAAATTTATTATAATTTTAATTATATATATAACTATATCTATATTAATTTTCTATAACAACTATTGATATTAAATTATCACTCAGTAGTTATTATATTATTTTACTTTTGGAAAAGATACTCTCTATGTAATACCCAAGTATTAGTCTCCCACCTATAAATACATACATTATCAAAATAGCCATGAAAATTGCATGGATACTTATTTACATAATTCCAAAGATCATAATATATGGTTTTTATTCTTTTTGAACTTATGGTAATATGAAATATTTTATCCTTACCATCTTTATTAGTAAATTCAATATAAGGAATCCTACTCATTTTACTAATTAATTCATCGTGAAGAGCCTTTCCCTCTTCACTCATTATCATATCCATATATATCACTCTATCATCAAAGTGATTATAACCGTTAATCTCTAAAGGCTCTCTTTTATGAGATATACAATAATTTTCTATAGATTTCTCTAGTTCTTTAATATCTCCATCATATTCAAAGGGGGCTTTTATAGTAAAATGTGCAGGTAATTTTGAAGACTTAGCCTTAAACTTATCATAAACTTCTTTTCTAAGATTATTGTTAAAATCTCCTGCTTCTCCCTTTATAACGGAAACAATAACGTATCTCATTTTATCACTTCCTAACTCCACTTTCTATTATTGAAAAACCCTTCTCTTCACAATCTATTTCAGCTTTTGCTCCATAAGGAATTGTAATCATAGGTGCTGTGTGTCCAAAATTCACATTAAATAGTATTGGTAAATCTTTTAGTTTCAATTCATCTCTTATGACCTTAATAAAAGCTTCCTTATACTCATTATAATAAACATTATCATAAGGTTTTCCAAAAACTATTCCATTTATATTTTGTAAAATTCCTTGAGCTCCATAGTTTCGTAGCCAATATTCCACATAAGTAGGTTCTGGTTTATCTTCTGATGTTTCCAAAAACAATATTCCATCTTTCCACTTGTCACTACTTGGCCATACTTCAGTTCCTTTTAACATTTCTAATACATCAATACAACCACCTATTAAATGTCCTTGAACCTTTCCACTTCCTTGTAATATTTCATATTCCATATTTTTATTTACTTTTCTTGGAATAAATTTATTCTCTATTTGCCAAGGTAGACGTTCACTTGTCCAAATTTCTGATGGTCTAATATTACCAATAACATCATTAGTAAATAATACTCTATTTATATAAAACTTAGTATAGTCAAACATTTTTATATTTTCTGCAAATTCAGAAAGTACCGCAGGTCCATAAAAACTACAAATTCCAGCTTTCATACATATAAAATGTGTAACTGTACTATCAGAATAACCAATAAAGATTTTGGGATTATTTCTTATTACTTCGTAATCAATATAAGGTAAAATTCTTATGCTTTCATCGCCCCCGATACAAGAAAAAATACCTTTAATCGAAGGATCTTTAAAAGCTTCCATCAAATCCTTTGCCCGTTCTTCTGGATTATTGTATACATATTCTGTACCCTTAAGAGTTGTCTTCATTTCAATAACTTGAAGCCCAAAATCTTCTTGGAGTCTTTTTTTCCCAACTTCATATCTCCAAAGAATATTTTCATCTCCTGCTCCGCCCCAAGATAGACTTATAGTTGCAACTTTATCTCCTTCCATTAACATAATGGGTTTTTTAAGTCCCATGGAGTTTAAATCATTTCCTTCATTGTTTTTATAATCTGATTTTAACACATCTTCAAAATTTTTTCCCATTTTTTAACTCCCTCCTACCTAATGCTTATAGGTTTATTTATACTTGCTCCATCATCTAAAGTATATATTCTGCAAACTTTATTAAATAAATGAGGCTGTATTGATGGATAAGTAAGATTTTTAGGTTGATTATCGAATAAGCAAATTTCCCTAATTTCCAAGTTAGGAAGTTCACCTAACTCCTCAATATCGGCAAAGAAAAGTGCCCCATAGGATTCATCATATTCATCAGTGTCATTACTCTCCCTTACAACAGAGTATATATTTACAGGATTAAGTTTAAATTTTATAGCTCCTGTTTCTTCTCTTAATTCTCTATTTGCAGTATCCTTTATACTTTCATTCTCTTCTCTATGTCCTCCTGGAATCTCCCAAGTATCTCTTTCTTTATGCTTTACAAATATCCATTGATTCATATATCTTGCCATTATTACTGCAAATTTCAATTTATAATCATCTATTTCGCTAAATTTATAAAAATTAACTTTCATTATTCCACTCCTTACCAATATAAGATTACTCTATAAACAGAGTTCTTAGCTTCTCTGAAGCTTACTAACAGAATTCTAAGTATCAATTTATTTGATACTTAGAAGTCGTTGTCCTTTAGGGGAAATTGTTATCCAGGGACGTACCAGCTCTTACTCCCACTTTGAAAAAGATGGAGTATTAGAGCTGGTAGTCATCGGATTAACCTTTATTATATATTACAATAAACTTACAGTATTAACAAATGAATAATAACTTTTAATAAATGTTTTATGTAAAATAAAAGCACTAAAGATATTTTTTATCTTAGTGCTTTTTTAATTTAATCCTTAATTATATATTTACAGTGAAACTTTTAATGCTTGTACTATTATTTATAAAACTCTTGTGTAGCATAGTATCTATTCCCAGCTTTATATACACCAACACCTATACTTGTAAAGTTAGGAGATAGTATGTTTTCTCTATGTCCTTGTGAATTCATCCAATTTATCATAAATTGATTTGCAAGTTCATTTATATCAGATACTCCACCTATATAAGCTATATTCTCTCCCCAAGATCTATAAGAAATACCATCTCTAGCCATTTGTGCTGTTATAAGCTCACCCTCTAGATTTCTATGGTCAAAATAATTTTTATCTCCCATATCCTTTGATTTTATTCTTGCGTATTTCTCCATAAGATTACTGTAACTTAGGGTGCTCATACCCGCTGTAGCTCTCTCTTCATTTACTTTTGTAAATATAAGCTGTTCTATTTGCGATGAAAAATCACCTGTAACTGTTGTAGTCTGTGTAGTTGATTTAGATGGTGTATTCACTTTTTCCTGAGATGGTACCGATGACTTTTCAGTATTACTATAAGAATTACCTCCAGTTATTTCTTCTTGATTATTAACTGTAGTATTAGAACTTTCTTTTTCCTCTAAATTACTTCCTTCATCATTATTAACTACATTTTTATCATTTTGTGAATTATCAGCTTGTCCACCACCCCGAGATAACCTAGTATCTTTACTAAGGTTTATTTCTTCATTACTGTTTTTATCTTTTTCATCTACTTCATCAGACAAAGCAATTTCATTTCTCTTGTCCTCTATTGTGTCTTCTTTTTCATCTACACTTTCAATTGTTGAATTATTAATGTACTTAGAATTATTTTGTAAAGTTAATCCTACCAGTGCAGTGCCTGCTAATGCTCCACATATAATTAATGTAATAAGTTTCCTTTTCATTAGTATCACTCCTTTTAATTCCCTTATTATTTATTTATAACATAAAATATAGAATTTTTTATTAGTAGAACACTTCCTATGATTCTATAATAATTAATAATTTCATATTATTTACTTATAATAACGTTCCTCTCTTCCATAAATTTTTCTACTAACTATAATACAGATGCTATAATTGTTACCCTTTTCCAGGTTAATAAATGAATATAATCTATATATAAATTTTAATTTATTAAAAAATTTATTATTCTTCACCTATGAATAGCCACTTAATTGCAATTATATTTAACTAAAAATTCATATAATTCATTTTATTTATATTATATAATTATTTTATAACCTTAAATTAATTATGAGGGGGAACTATAAATTTGGATATCATTATAATTAGACATGGTCAATCAGAAGCAGACATATTAAATGTTCATGAAGGAAGAGCAGATTTTTCATTAACAGAGCTTGGAAATAAGCAAGGTTTAACTATGTCAAATTTTTTATCAATTAATTATAATATTGATAAAATTTATTCCAGTCCGTTAAAACGTGCTAGTGAAACTGCTAAAATATTATCTAATGCTACTAACATTCCTATTATATATGAAAATGGGCTTATGGAATTTAATAATGGACTATTAGCAGGGTTATCTAGAGAAGAGGCAAATCAGCGCTATCCTGAACCTGCTATAAGATGGCCTCACACATCTATGTATGGAATGGAAAGTATGATAGAATTCAGAGCTAGGGCTGAATCCATATTATCAAAGATAGTTAGCGAAAACTCCTCTGATTCTACTATAGCCATTGTTGCTCATGGTGGCATTATAAATATGCTTTTTAGAAGTTTTCTTGAGCTTCCTATAAATTCACAACTTTTTATATCTACAGGTGATACTGGAATACACCACTGGCAGATAACTAGCTGTTGTCATAGAATAATTTATACAAATAAATTATCTCATTTAGATACCTTAGATAGTAAATAATCTATTAATATAAGTTATGAAAGGAAATAAATGATGATATATAAAGAATTAAAAATAACTGACTTAGTTCCTGAACTATTAAATGATTTTGATAGACATGAGAAAATATACAGAGCTTGGAGACTAAGAGATGATGGAAGTGAGTATCTAAAAGATATCTATTATGAAGAGAATTGGGATAATAATGAGCTATTATGCATATGTAATGAATTAAAATCTACATTTGAAAAAGGTGGTTCAGTTTTTGCAGCCTTTGATGAAAGTAAATTAGTAGGGTTTGCTTCCCTAGAAAATGAATTCTTTGGGAGTAAAAAACAATATATTCAATTGTCCAATCTTCACATTACAAACAGCCACCGCCATAAAGGTATTGGGAAAACACTATTTAACATGTGTATTGATAAAGCTAGAGAATTAAAGGCTAGTAAAGTTTATATCTCTGCCTCATCTTGTGAAAATGCTCAAACCTTTTATAGGTGTATGGGATGTATACTAACTAAAGAAGTAAATAAAAAGCTATATAATCTTGAACCCTTTGATTATCATATGGAATATATCTTATAAAATATATTATATTTAACTCAATATAAAATGCTTAAAGGGAAGGAAATTAATTAAACATGTAATTAATCTCCTTCCTCCTATTCAATAGGTAAATAAAGTCTAACTTTGGATATTCAGAAACTTCTTCTATATAGGCTATCTTCTATGCTTCATAGGCTATCTTCTATGCTTCATAGGCTATCTTCTATGCTTCAAGGCCCCATATCTGCCTCATTTCTTCACAGTTTTTAAGAAGTTCTTCAAGTTTTCCCTGTCCTGCAATTTTTCCATCCTTCATAACTAAAATTTTATCTGCATTCTTTAAGGCTACATGTCTATTAGAAACTACTAAGGCCGTTATATTTTTTCTTTCAAACATCCTATCCCAAAGCTTTATTTCTGTTTCTATGTCTAAGGCACTAGATATATCATCAAAGACATATAAATCAGCCTTTCTTACAAACATTCTTGCTACAGCTACTCTTTGTCTTTGACCTCCGGAAAGTTTTACTCCTTTAGAACCTATCAATGTATCTATTCCATCCTTAAAATTCTTAATATCCCTATCTAAAACTGCTGAATATATAGCTTGCTCCAATTTTTCTCCTTCATCCTTTAGTCCTAAAAGAACATTATTTTTAATAGTATCACTAAATAAATTAGGATTCTGAGATGTATAAGCTACTATTGGCGGTGTTAGCTTTTCACTATTTTTTTTAACTTCTTCATTATTTAGATAGATTTTCCCACTATCTACAGGTAACATTCCTAAAATAGATTTTATAAGAGTTGTCTTCCCTGCTCCAATTCTTCCTGTAACTACTACTAAATCACCCTTATTTACTCTTAAGTTAATATTTTCTATACCACTAGTTTCATTATACTTATAGGTTAGCTCCTTAACCTCTAAACTCTTAAATTCTATATCTTCTTGTTTACATTTCTCTTCAATTAATTCACCTTTTAGATATAATGAATTATGAGCTAATAACTCTTTTTCCATATTTTCATCTAAGAGTTTAAACATTCTCTTAAATGCAATTCCCCCTTGCTGATACCTAGCAAAAATTTCTCCAAGGAAGCCTGCAAAATCAGCTACAAAGGGAAGATAATATAGAAATAGTGAAAAATCTCCTACTGAAAAGCTCCCTTCCAGCATATATTTACCTGTTAATAGCAATATAAATCCAGTACCAATAGTTACAGCATTTTCATATATAGCATCCATGATATTTACAAAAATCTTATCGCGCACCATATATTTCATTCTTTTTTCATTAAGATTATTTAGATTATTAATTATATACTTCTCACTTCCAGATATTTTTATGGCTTGTATTCCAGTAAATATTTCCCCTATAGCCCCTGATACATCACCAGTTGCTTCCCTAGCAGTAGTCCTGTATTTTGAAATATACTTCATAGCCTTTTGTGATAATAATATTACTATAACTAAAGGAGCAAAAATAAATAAAGTTACCTTTACATTTATGGTTAATAAAATAATTAGTGCTCCTAAAGCAAATAATCCATCCCCAATTATATCTAAGGTGAAGCTTATAACAGTCTCAATCTCTTCTATATCATCTCTAAAACAGTTCATAGACTCACCTAAAGAAGTCTTATTTTCAATTAATGGATTATTTATAATACACTCTAGTAGATTTCTTCTAAGTAATCCACTCATAGAAAATCTATGGTTAGCGTCTACTCTTCCACCCATAGCTATAATAATTGATCTAGTTAATGCTACTACTAAAATTAATGCCATAAGGCTTAGAATTTCACTATTCAACCCTCCACTTTTCTCTAAGACTTCAAAAAATCTCTTAGTAATTAAACCCGGTATCAGTGGAAACATATGAATTGTTATCCATAAAAAGCAGTTGAGTAAATAATACCATGGTCTATACATTATCATCTTACCAACATACTCAAGCACTGGAATTTTCTCCTTTTTACTTTTTATCATGCCAGCACCTCCTCCATACCCTTTTGTAGTAAATTATAAAATTTTGAATTATTATCTTTATAAAGTTTCTTTCTATTGCCGTACTCTACAATTGTTCCTTCTTCAAGAATCAAAATGCTATCTGCTCTACCAACTGTTCCAAGTCTATGAGCTATAATTATACAAGTCCTATTTTGGAGTAGTTTATTTAGCGCATTATCTATAAGTCCTTCAGTGATTGGATCAAGTTTTGAAGTAGCTTCATCTAAAATAACTAATTTGGGATTTTTAAGAAACACTCTTACAAAAGCGAGAAGTTGAGCTTCTCCTGAAGATAAGCCACTACCACCATTATCTAGAATAGTATTTAGCCCTTGGGGTAAATTATTAAGCCATGGCATTAATCCAATATCTTCAATGATATTAAGTATAGTTTCATCTTTAATACTAGGATTAAAGAGTGTGAGATTTTCTCTAACTGTTGCATGAAAAATTTGTACTTCTTGAGTAACATAACTAATATTTTCCATTAAACTTTCTTTAGTGAAGCTCTTTAAATCCTCTCCATTAAATCTAATAGCTCCATTGCATACATCGTATATCCTTACAATTAACCTAGCTAAGGTAGTTTTACCACTCCCTGTATGACCTAGTACTCCTAAAATAGTATTTTTTTCTATATTAATATTTATATCTTTAAGTACAGCTTCTCCATCTTCATAACTAAATGAAACTCCATCTATAGCTACATCAATAGAATCTTTACTATTTAGACCATTATAGCCGTACTTTATTGTACTTTTAATTTGCAAAAGCTCTTTTATACGCTTAATACTTGCTTCAGCTCTTTGAAGTTTTTGCATCTGTGATCTGATTTCTTCTAGTGGATTAGCCATAAGCTCAACATAGTGAAATATTAAATATACAGTACCAAAGGTTATTAATGAATTCCCATAAAAATACGCTGAAAGTATTAATGCTGCAGCATTACCTAATGCAAAGACAATTATGTTAGCTATCCACATATAATAGTGGCCTAAACTGGCTTTTATTTCAACGGGCAGCATTTTTCTAAATAATTTATATAAACTATTCATAGTGTAATTTTTACTGCCACAAGTATTTATATCTTCCACACTAGTAATGTGTTCCCCTAAAAAACCATACAACTGCGCACTATATTCCCTTGATTTTTCCCAATGCTTTGATGAATGTTTTTCTATATATTTCATTACAACCATATCCAAAATAGCAATCATGGTTAATGTTAATCCAATCCTCCAATCTTCTTTATATAGCAATAAAATTATTCCTATTAAAAGTCCTAAATTTGATATAAATTGCAATACAAAAGTGGAGAAGAAACTAAATAGAGCATTTACATCTCCATCAACCCTTTCAAGCATCTCTCCTGATTGATGTGTTTTATGGAAATCCATATCTAAGTTTATACAGTGCTCTATTAAATCTCCTCTTAATGCATTAGTTGCTCTCCATCCAACCTTTTCACTAATATAAGTTGATATAATTTTAAATACTTGCCTTATAATTCCAAAAGCTATAAATAACAGAGCTGCTATTACTAAATTTTCGCTGCCCAAAATCTCTGTTACAGCATCAATATAATATCTCAATATTTGTGGGTTAGCTAATTGTATTACTAAGTTAATAACTAATATAAAAAATAGTAGTATTACCATATTTTTTTGCTTTTTTAAGTACTTATATAATAATCCAAAGTAATCTTTTATTGGCAACTTCATTGTCATCCCTCCTTTCAATTGATTATATTGAAACCATTTCTTTTAATTAAACTAACTTCATCTGTGTCAGCTCAAGTCCCTTTAAAAAGCCTAAGTTCTCATAAACCTCCTCAGCTTCATTTCCTATATCAACATACAGCCTAACTACAGGATATTCTTTCTTTAGAATAGTAAGCGCCTTTTTTAGCATCTTAGTTCCAATACCCCTGCCTTCATAGCTTGGCTTAACAGCTATCTGAGATATTAAAGGCCATTCCTGCCAAAGTGATACATAGCAAACTCCCACTAGCTCATTAGTATTCCCATCATATACAAGGGTAGAAGCTCTATTTAGCATGTCACTGTCTAAATAATCATCAAAGTATTCTTTTACCCAACCTGTATATTCCTCTAGAGTATAACTACTATGAAGATTCACATTGTTTTCAAAAGCCTCATAAAGTAACTTTCCTATTTCTCCTTGATTTTCTCTTTTAGGTAAATTCGCATAAAAACCTTCTCTCCACATAATATTGAATTCTTCTGTCGGTCTTATCATCCACCTACCGCTTTCAATTTTCTTAAATCCTATTTTCTCATAATTTTCAACTAAAGATGGTTGTACTATATCCGCAAGTATATCCTTTGTAGTATCTGACCAAAAAACTAGAATTTCTTTAAGTCTTTCTAATAATAAATCTACATTTGAATAGGGAGGTATAATGAATAATTCTGATATATTATTAGGTTCTATAAACACTCCACCTATTTTTTTATCATCTTTAATAATCCAAAAGCATTCATCTTCATCATCAACTACAGTTCTCATTACGTCATAACTTTTCTTAAAGAAGCCATTGGCAATGTTCATCTGTGAGTAAACTGTATAGTAATCAGTGAACCCTTTATTATCAGCCCTTTCTAGTCTATATCCATCCCTTAATTCATAACTTAATATTTCCTTTGACCACTTTTTAAATTTCATATACTATACCCCCTTAAGTATCTGTTCAAATCATTTTAATAATAAAAATTATCTAATAATTTTATTTAATTAACCTCTTTATTTTTTATCTACTAACAAAGCTTTTACACCATTTGCTAGATTATCTTGCCAATCATAATAAAGATGAGCACCTATAAAAGTTTCAGAAGTTACATTGTATCCTTTACTTTTTAATGTAGCTATCATTCTGTTATTTGCCTCCACATGACCTTTTGAAAATCCCTCTAGGCTTCCCATATTTAAATAGAAGTCTATTGGTAATACCTCTGAATCCTTGTATTCCTCTATTAGTTTACTATTTCCTTCAGAATCAAGTTGTATTTCTACCTTATCATCAATAAACCATGCAAAGGCTCCTGATTGTGATAGAACATTTCCGAATATATCATATCCATTAAGTGCTGCATAAGCTGCAAATTGTCCACCTAAACTTAATCCTGTAATAATTGTATTTTTAGGATTTTTTGTCACCTTATAATTTTCCCTAACCCATGGTAATATATCTTCTGTAATAAATTTTAAAAATTCATTATTACAAATTAATTCTTTTGCTCTATTATCTGAGCCTTCAATAAATACAGCACAGGTAGGACTTATATGCCTATCACCTATGAGATTATCTAGTATTTTGGGAGCTTCTACTAAGTTTATATATTCCCATCCATCAGTAAACACCATTAGATTGTTATCACTTCCATCTTCTTCATATCCATAAGGGGTGTATATCCAAACTCTTCTTTCCTTTTTATCTGACTTAAGTTTAAATCTAGACATATGAATTTTTCCTGTTTTATTATCAGTTCTTTCCTTTGTCCATATTTTTTCTTTAGCCTCAGGCATCTCAATTATATTTTCGGTAGGTACAAGAAGCGCTATATCTTCTGGATTTTCTTCATCTCTTACAGGTGTATAAGTTTTAGGATTAAGAGGATCTATGATTACATCTTCATCCCTCCATTCATACTCTTCATTAACATTTGCTATCAATGTATATAAACAACGAGCTTTTTTAGATAAAATAGCACTTCTATACCATAAATCACTATTGCCTAATCTATATAAATTAGTTTTTTTATCGCCTTCTCCGAACATCCATCCTCCAAAGATTTCACTGAAAACAAATATATTATCAATTTCTCTATCCTGTCTCCAAATTACAGTTACAATTGAATTTTCTTCATCTCCCTCTATGTCTTCAATAAGAGGCGCCCCTTCTCTTTCGATCTTTTCCCAAAATATATCTATAGCATTATCATTTCCAGAATTCATATCCTCTTCAAGTTTTAATATCATTGGACTTAACATTTTTTTATTCTTCATAATTAATTTAGCAATAAGATTATCTAATAGATACCTCAATCGCTTCCCCCCTTCAATTTAAGTATATTTTAATTTATTCTTTATCTAAACTTACTGAATTCAACTATTTAACTAGTTGTATAGTTCTATATTTAAATAGTTTCACAGGTAAATTTCTGTATATGAAACTATTTAAAATTTATTCGTTATGAGATTTAATGTCCATTACTATAAATTTAAATTCTCCATCTTCCATATACTCATCACATTTTTTAAATCCTAGCTTGTTAAATAGTAACAATGATGGCTTATTATTTTCTTCAATCTCCACATATATTCTATTTATATCCATGGTATTAAATATATAGTTCATGGCTATCTTGATAGAGTCATAAGCTATGCTTTTCCTCCAATATCTTTTATCACCTATAGTAACTCCCATTTCCCCCTGCTTTGCAACTGTATCTATACTAAAGAAGTTGACAAAACCTATAAAATTTTCATCATTATCGGTGATTATAAAATACTTATACATTCGATCTTCTAATCTATCATTGATCACATTTCTTTCAAAGTTATCACAATAGATTTTACATTCTTGAATTAATTCTCTACTATTACTTGGTATAGGTCTTGGATCATACCTATTAATCTCCTTGTCAATTCTACAAGAAAACAAATTAATGATATCTCCTTTTTCTATGTCTCTTATCCTAATTTTCTTATCCTCATAATAATTCACTATTAAATCCCCCTTTTTCTACTTTATCTTTTTACTTTTTTAGAAATCCCCTTATTGAGCAACAAAAAAGCTGTAAGAAAGAATCTCTCTCTTACAGCCAAATCTAACATTTTTATTTTACTTAGTTAATATACTAAATCTCTAATTTAGTATATATCATCTACTTTACCCAGTATATACAGATAAAGTTTCATATTATTATATATCCTATAAATTCAAAGACACAGCAAAGTATTAAATATGTTACCATATTTACTCATACTTTAAGTACTTCTTTACATTTAAAAATATATATTAACAAATATTATTATAAACTTAGGACACCTTGTAAATCACAAATTATTTAAAACATAAATAATTGTGGCATTCACTAAAAATAATCCTATAAAATACCCTTCTTAAGATTCACATCTTAAGCAAAGCTAATTATAATAATTAAGTAAAATTTAGAAATAGCTCAATAAGATTGATTTCATTTCAATTGTTTTAAAAAGAAGTATCACAAAAAATCCTATAGATGTACTATAGACCTATAACGTAAACAAAACCTCTTTTAATTTAAATATTTTCTTTTCTCGAAAATTTAACTAACAATTGATTCTAATCAACATCTCATTGTCCCCTTCCTAAATTTAAAATTACAAGTATAATTTACCATAATAAATATATATAGTCAATACAAATATTCCTACTTCACATCTATTAAACCCAATTTTTTAAGTTCATCTATATTTAAAGCTTTATTATAGGGTAATTCAATACTACCTTCATTAACTAATTTAATTATTTTCTCTTTATATGGTGATTCCAAATTAACTCCAGTTATCTCCCAGTTATTATCCACTTGTGGAGATATAATACCTTGATTTTTAATATATTCTACTATCATATCTCTAATTGTATTAGAAGATTTCCAAATATAATTATTCTTTGCTAATTTTCTACCTTTTAAATTTGCAAAATAGCAATAATCACTGGTTGCTAATTTTAATTTTTGATTTTCTTTCACTAAATCACCTTTGAAAATTAAATCTACAATTCGATGACCTACTGGTTTAGAAATATCTACTTTATAATTTACTCCAGCAAAAAATTCATGTTGATATCCTGGAATATCCATGGTAAAGCTTATAGAAATATCTCCTGACTTCCACTGATTGTAAGCTGAAGCAGCCCATTCCATATAATTCTTTAACTCTTTCCCTGTAACTTCTACTACATAAAGAAAAGTAGTAAACTTGTATACATTGAAAATATGTCCATAAGTAATAACACCTTTTTTTATATTACTATCATCCCTAATTAAAGAAGTTGATGTAACATCTGCACCAGAATTTATAAGTTGAACCTTATTTATCAACTCTATAAGTGGAGTATCTCTAAGCCGTCCTTCAGGTATAAAGCTTATCTCATCCTTTGGTTGAAAATCTTCTGTGGCTTCTCCTATTATTTCTGTGACAAAATCCATAGTTGTTTCATGTGCTTTCTTAATAACTGGTAATCCACTTAACTCTTCGCTAGGATAATACGGCTTCATGGATACAACTTTAACTTGTCCATCTATAACATGATTATTATTGTCCAAGGTTAAATCAAAACGAATTACTTCCTGTCCACTATCTGTAGCCCCTCCAATGAGCGTTTTTCCTCTTTTTTCTTTTACTGTTATATGAAAATGCCCAACTACTAGTACATCTATCTCCGGACATAATCTCAATATTTTTTCAGCTGCATCTCTTTCATTCTTCTTATCATGTTCTGAAACCATGCTTGCATGAGCCATAACCATTATAATATCTACTTTATCCCTAATTTCACTTACATACCTATAGGCAGTTTCACCAAGATCATGAAAATTTAGATCCTTCACTAGATTTCCTACCCATCTTGGTACATTAGGAGTAGTTAACCCTATAATTCCAACTCTCACTCCACCACAATTTATAATTGTATGTGTCTTTACAAAGTCTTCACCACTTTCTCTATAGTCTACATTTGCTGAAAGAAATGGAAAGTTACTTTGCTTTTCAAGAGATTTTATTAAATCAAGTCCAAAGTTAAATTCATGATTTCCCAATACCATAGCATCATATCCCATAAAATTCATAGCAGAAATCACAGGATGTTTTTCATCCTTTTTATTACTATACATTTCATCTGTTAACGTATTTCCTTGAATTATATCTCCATTATCCACTACCAAAGTATTAAGATTTTCACTCTTAACTTGCTTTATATAAGAATAAATACGATTCATTCCACTATTATTGAAGCTTTCACCCTTATCATAGTTATATCCTAAAATGTTTCCATGTATATCTGTAGTTGCTAAGATTGTAATTTTCTTATTCTTTGTTGTAGTGATTCTATTCATTTATATTTAATCCTCCAGCTTAAAACATTAATTATTAATAATAACTTTCTCAACAATAATTTCTTAATTCAATTTTTTCTTATTATAATTATATCATTTGCTTCTGTATAATATATACTTTAGCATGGTATCTATCTTTTTCTCCATAAATAAAAAACGCATCTAAACACAGACACGTTTTCACTACTATAATTTAAAAATAAATTTTCCTATAGTTGTTTTTAGCTTAGTAGCTTCCATTATAATACCATATAAAATATTTACAATTACATATATTACTAAAAATCCTAATACTTTGTCTCCAAATCTATATCCAAAAGGCATTAATATTAAATTAAATAAATAGAGTAATGCAAAACTTACTAATAAACTTATGCTCTGATCAATTATATTAGCACCTAGTTTGGCTAAAAATCCACCTTTCTTTTTAACATTTTCATTAGAACACTCTTCTGCCTTTTCAGCTTCATCTATATGCTCTAATACTTCTTCATTTTCTAAAGTTGCTTCCATGTTTTCTTGTGTTTCAGCTATAGTTTCTTCTGTTACATTTTCCTCTTCTATACTTTCATTATCACTTTTTATATTTTCTTCATCCTTTAACATCCAATATCCTCCTTAAATAATAATTATAAACTCTCTGATAAATATACTATACTTTAAATTATCTGTAAATTAATTCTATGTAAACTTAGTATGAATTTACATAGAAAATTAACTTTTTAATTCTATATTTAAAGCTATAGTGTAATTTTTCTATTTCACTATAGCTTAACTTTTATTATTATATTAAAATTTAAATATTATTTTTAGTATTCATTTCTCTAAATAACTTGTATAAGTAATATAGATTTATAAAAACTATTATTGCATTAGCTATAGCTACAGGATATGCTCCAATAATCAGCCCGTATATTACAAATAATATACATCCCATTAAATTAATAAATCTTAGCTTAAATATTTCCTTCATAAACATAGAAATAGTAATTAGTATAGATGCTAAATAACCTATCCACTCAATCAATGTATCATTAAACATAGAACTCCTCCTAAAGTTTATTATATTCATTAATAAATAACAAACATTCACTCTAAATACTAATAAAACTAATGTTTTAAAAAATATGTTTATTTATAGTTTCTCTATTATATATTTTTTTATTTATATAATAATTATTTTTTATTTTAGTTTTTGGATTTTTATCTCTTATACAACAATGTAGCTCAATCCTTAGATTTAAATCAAAAAATATAAAAACTATCTCAAATCAAAGACTTAAGATAGTTTTTATATGATAAATTTTTATACTGTTATAAGCTGATATAATGATACACTAATCTATAAAAAAGTTATAATAATTATCTATTATAAATTATTAATTATGTTTTCAACAATTTTATTAAATATGTTTTTAAATTCATCTTGATGCTCTTCACCTTTTGATAAATTGCTTATACTACTTATCATAGGTAATTCACCTAAAAGATTTAAATCTAGATTTTTCAAGAACTTTTCTGTATCTTCTCCATTAAATAATTTAATTTTTTTATCGCAATCAGGACACTTAATATAACTCATATTCTCAATAACACCTAAAACTTTTATATTTAATTTTCTAGTCATATTAACTGCCTTTGCAACTATCATAGATACAAAATCTTGAGGAACAGATACCATTACTATTCCATTTATCGGAATATCTTGCATTACAGTTAGTGCTACGTCTCCTGTTCCTGGTGGCATATCAACAACTAAATAGTCTAATTCTCCCCAAATTACATCTGTCCAAAACTGCTTAACCATTCCACCAATCATAGGACCTCTCCAAATTACAGGATCTTCTTCATTCTCTACTAGCAGATTTAACGACATAACCTTTATTCCTTCTTGAGATTCAATAGGATATATATTTTTACCATCCGCCATAGCTTTTTGTCCTGTAATTCCAAGAAGTCTTGGTATACTTGGCCCTGTAATATCTGCATCTAAAATCCCTACTTTATATCCTTTTTCCTTTAATTGTCTTGCTATTAAAGTAGCCATGGATGATTTACCAACGCCACCTTTTCCACTCATAACTCCAATAATTTTTTTAACATTGTTTAAAGGATTGTTCTCAACTCCACAACTTCCTTTATCTTTACTGCATCCACCATTGGATGGACATGTATCACATGTTGACATAAAATCATCTCCTCATTATTATTGGTATTTACTAAATTTATATTACTGCTGTTTTAAATTGTTGTCAAATGCCAATAATGAAATTTATTATAATCCTATATGAATAAATTATATTTTTGTCTAGCATATTATAAAATTAAAATATAACATCTAAAAATTACTGTAATAATCTCTAAAGGATAACGACTTCTAAGTATCAAATAAATTGATACTTAGAAGTCTGTTAGTAAGCTTTAGGGGGAGAAAAACTCCCTCTAAAGCAAAGAACTATGTTTATATCATTAAAACATTTGATTTTATTCCCAAGTTTCACTACAGTAACTACATAATCTTTTATTGTCTAAACACTCCCTATTACCACATCGTATACATTCTTCATATCCTTCATCATAATAACTAATTTCATTTTCAAAATTATATTCTTCTCCTAAATTGTCTTCTGGTAATACATAATTATTCATCATATTTTCCTCCTAATTTTAATATTCCTTACTCCATAGAATTTAATAATATATTTTCCTGTTTTTAATATATTTATACTTAACAAACCATTTTATAATACAATTCACTATTATGAAATGTTAAGAATTTCAGAAATTATTATATGGATTATATCTGCCAGTTACTATTAGCAAAACCTTTAATTTATTATGTAATAAATTGTTGATTTTTGTAGTTATAACATTTTCTGATAGACTGATTTTATTTATTTTAATTTATAATAAGAGTTATATACTAATATTTATTATGTTATCCTATATAAGGAATTGTTGCGTATTTTCACGTAACTACAACTATCATAAGATTCATTCATAAACATGAATTGATTTTACAGTGTATAAGGGGGATTACAATGAAAAAGACTAGATTCCTCAGTATTGGACTATCTTTAATACTATCCTTGTCCTTAATTGGATGTAGTTCAAAAAATAGTTCTACTAATACTGAGTCCAAAAAGAATGAAACTGCTCAACAACAAATAAAGGATGGAGGAACAATGATATTTTCTTCTAGAACTGATCCAAGTTGCCTAAATCCTTTTTTTCAACAAAACAGAGTTACTTATACAATAAACAATGCTTTATTTGATCCACTATATGTAGTTGATAAAGATGAAGTAAGATATTACTTAGCAGAAAGTATGGAAACTTCTGAAGATAAACTTACATATACATTAAAATTAAAAGATAATTTAACATGGCATGATGGTACAAAAATAACAGCAGATGATGTTGTTTATAGTGTAAATGTAGCTAAAGATGAAAGTCAGGGAATTGATGCTAGACAAACTTTTGTTATTGATAAAAAAGAAGTCCAAGCTAATAAAATTGATGACTTAACTGTTGAATTTAAACTTCCAAATACCTTTGCACCATTCTATATATCAATTGGAGATTTTAAAATAATTCCAAAACATATATTTGAGGGTGAAAGCAATTTAGCAGAATCAGATAAAAATAATACTCCAGTAGGTTCTGGTCCTTTTAAATTCAAAGAATGGAAAAAGGGTGAGATGGTAACCCTAGAAAGATTTGATGATTATTATTTAGGAAAACCTCATTTAGATAGTGTGGTTTATAGAATAATTCCAGATGATAATACTTCAAAAATTGCTTTTGAAAATGGAGAAGTTTCTGCAGCATATTTAGCTGAAGATAAGTTTGAAACTTTCTCATCAGATGATAGGTTTAAAACTCATTCTTTTGATGAAGGAATGCTAAACTATATTATACTTAATGAAAAAAATGAAAACTTAAGTAAAAAAGAAGTTAGACAAGCTATATCCTATGCCCTGAATAAAGAAGAGATTTTAAAAACATCCTATACTAATTTAGAAAACACTGAAAAAGCTTACTCTATTCTAACTCCAAATACAAAATTCTATACTGATGATGTAGAAAAATATGACCAAAATTTAGAAAAAGCAAAAGAGCTTATGGAAAAGTCTGGTGTAGGTAATATAAAATTGAATTTTCAATACACTCCAAAAGATAGCAAAATTGCTATGGTTGTTAAACAACAACTTTCTACTATCGGCATAGAAGTAGATGCTCAGCAAATAGATGACAATGTATACTTCTCAAAAATCCTTGGAGAACAAGAAAGAGATTATGATATACTTATAAATGGATATGTAATGGGAAATGATCCAGATGGATATTCTAGTGCTTATATGTCTAGTGGTAGCTTTAATGCTCAATGTTATAATAACAAAGAACTAGACAAGTTGTGGAAGGATGGAGCTTCTCAATCAGATGATGCAAAGAGAAAAGAATTATATGAAAAAATTCAAAAGACCATAGCTGATGATGCTGTAGTATACCCATTATATTATTCAAAGTCATTAATCGGAGTTGATGCTAAATTTGGTGGAATTGAAGATGCCAAATTAGTACCTATATATATGTTTGAAGATTTATCAAAAATATATATGATTCAACAATAAAAATATATTTCTATGGCTCATTTACCCTTTCCGGGTACTTGAGCCATTTTTACATAAATTTTTTACATAGAAAGGATAGTATTATGAAAAATAAAATTACAAAGAGAATTTTACAAGCTATTCCTATGCTTTTATTTATATCCTTTGTATCCTTTTTACTTATGAATCTGGCTCCAGGAGATCCAGCTCAAGGATATATAACCCCTAAAATGTCAAAGGAGCAAGCAGATTTAATAAGAGTAAGTCTTGGACTGGATAAACCTATGCTAACTAGATATTTCTTATGGCTAAAAAATGTATTAAGTGGTGATTTGGGTTACTCCTTGGTTTCTAGACAAGCTGTAGCTAGTGAAATTTCTTCAAGATTTTTTGCTACCCTTGGACTTATGGGTTCTTCCCTACTTCTAGCTATTTTAATATCAATTCCCCTAGGATTACATACGGGCATGCATAGAAATAAATTCTTAGACAGATTTACAAATATATTAAACTATATTGCAATCTCTATACCTAGCTTTTGGTTTGCAATGATATTGCTTTCAATATTTTCTTTAAAATTAAAGTGGCTTCCTAGTGTTGGTATGAGAACTATAGGTGTAACTTCAATATTAGATGTTATAAAACACGGTATATTACCTACTATAGTACTTAGTTTTTCTAATATAGCTGTTCTTACAAGATATGTACGTTCTTGTACTATAACAGAACTAAAGCAAGATTATATTGTTACCGCAATTTCCAAAGGCGCAAGTAAGAATAGAATTCTATTTAAACATATCATGAAAAATGCTCTTCTTCCAATGATAACAATTCTTGGAATGAGCTTACCATCTTTAGTTTCTGGTGCATTTATCACTGAAACTATCTTTGGATGGCCTGGTATGGGAAGACTTGGCATTAACTCAATAAAAGCCTTAGATTATCCAGTTATAATGGCTATGACTTTAGTTACCTCAATAATGGTTGTTATAGGAAATCTACTTGCTGATATTAGTTATGTACTAGTAGATCCTAGAATACGTAGGGGGGATGAAAATGTTTAGTATTAGATTTAAAGAAAATTTTATAAGAGAGCTTAAAAAAAATAAATTAGGAATATTTGCTTTAGTATGCTTAATTTTAATAATTATTTTATCTGTTTTTGCATTTTTGACTCCTTATAATCCTGATACTATTGATATGAGTAATCAATTTATTTCTCCAAATTTTAAAAATATATTTGGAACAGATGAACTCGGAAGAGATTACTTTACTAGAGCTTTATATGGTGCACGAATCTCCTTAATAGTAGGTGTACTCTCCATGATGGTATCTATATTCATCGGCACCCTAGTTGGTGCTATAAGCGGACTATTAGGAGGCAAAGTTGATGCTATTATAATGAGAATAATAGACATGTTAATGAGTATACCTCTATTCTTTTTACTACTAATAGTAAATTCTTATTTAAGACCAAGTATAGCCAATATAATAATCATTATAGGTATATTTGGATGGATGAGTATCGCTAGAATAGTCCGCTCAGAAACATTATCTATAAAAGAAAGGGATTATATTCTATGTTCTAAAGCCTTAGGTAGCAATAATATAAAAATAGTAAAAACACATATAATACCTAATGCTATTTCCACAGTAATTGTTGCAGCTAGCATAAATATAGCCGATGCTATACTTATGGAATCATCTTTAAGTTTTTTAGGTCTAGGGGTACAACAACCGATGGCTTCTCTCGGAAGCATGCTTCAAACTGCTCAAGCCAGAATTGGTGATAAGACTTACTTAGCAATTTTTCCAGGTCTTATGATACTATTAATTGTATTAAGCTTTAATGTTCTTGGTGATATCTTGAGAGTAGCATTAGATCCGTCTCAAGGAGAGTAATTAAAACATATAAGTATAAAAATAAAAATTATGCTATAATTTATATTATAACATAATTTTTTAGGAGGTTTTTATGGACACTTATACCCTTCCACTTTATCAAAAATCAAGCTTAAAAAAGTCTCTAAAATTTCTTTATTTATTTTTTGTACTATTTTTTTAATATTATCTATTCTTATATTTATATTTATTACTAAAGAAAATCCCATTATGGGCATTGTTTTTAGCTTGATTTTACTTGTACTTTCTATTTTCTTTATGTATCTATTTATAAATATTGAAATTCTAAAGAAATTTCAAATTGAAATTACTTATGAATATATTAAAATCACTACACCATTTATTAAAAAATTTGCATTTTGGAAAGATATTTATAATATACAAATCTATAATTATCAAAATAATCCTATGTTATCTTTCTTGCTAATTAAGGACCTAAATAAAAAAACAAAATCATCTATATGTAATAATTTAAATTCACTTTTAGGGATTCCACCAACTTCCTTTCAGATATCTCTTAATCTTTTTAAAGATATAGATATGGAAAAACTTTATAATACTATAATTATGCAACTAGACAAAGTATCTGTAAATGATACTGATGTAATTACCGAGATTTCAAATAATATTTATAACAAACCAAATAATAACCTAATTAAATCAATTATACTTTCCTTTATTTTTACATTTATAATTGGAATTATATATGGATTCTCCATATATAAGCTAGAAAGCAATTATTTAATTATACCTATATTGGGTTCTTTATTAATTATATCTGTCTTTAATAAATACTATTTAGAAAAATCTTTTAAATTATCTATTAGATGTTTAGTAGGTTTTATCTGTTCTCTTCAAGTGCCTATTTCAATTATTTCTATGCTGTTCATAGATTTAAAATCATTATTACCACACACCAAATTACTAATGATACTAAAAATGTTAAAGTCAGATGTAAAATATATAATTTATAATCCCATTGACCATTTTTTACTCTTCTTAATTTTTATAGTATGTTTTGGAATTGGATTCTTATATGGAAGAGTTTCTAAAAAAAATTCAGAAGAAAACTCTGAATTTCTAGATATATAAAAGAATCCTAGGTTAAATTACCACTAACCTAGGCTTCTTTTGCTATATTATAAATAAATATTCCATAATAATTCTTAATAAGTTCTTATTTTAAGTTTTTGTTTCCCATAAATGTTAGTCCTATCATTCCTTGACCAGTGTGAGTTCCAATTATTGGACCTATAGTACTAATAATAATATCTTTTACGAGTTCCTTTTCTCTAATAATATTAGCAAGATACTCAGCTCTTTCTAAGCTATCTGCATGACCTATGATAATAGTTTGTTCCTTCAGGTTTATACCATCTTCTAGCATCTTATCTAGTAATTTCTCCAAGGATTTTTTTTCTCCTCTTACTTTAGATACATTTACTAACTTTCCCTCATAGTCAACACTCAATACAGGCTTTATCTTTAAGGTTGTCCCAATAATTGCTTCCACTGAAGAAATCCTTCCACCTCGTTTTAAGTGATGTAAATCTTCAACTGTAAACCAGTGACAAGTATTATTTCTATGTTCTTCTATCCACTTCACCAATTCCTCAATGGATAAGCCTTCTTCTTTTTTCATTGCAGCATTATATACTAGAAGCCCTTCCCCAACTGAAGCTGAAAGAGAGTCAACTGATATAATTTTTCTTTCAGGGTATTCCTCTTTAAGATCTTGTATCACTAATTGAGAGTTATTATATGTTCCACTAAGTCCTGAAGAAAACGCTATATATAAAATATCCTTTCCTTCCTTCAGTAGCTTTTCAAAGCACTCTCTATAAGTAAAATAATTTATCTGTGTTGTAACAGAAGTATCACCATTTTTTAGTCTCTCGTAAAACTCATGGCTTGTCATTTCTCTCTCATCAGGATAGTGTGTATAGGTTTTATTTTCCATATCAAAGGCCATAGGTATAATGCCTATATTTATTTTCTCTATATTATCAAGAGGTAAATCTACCGTTGAATCTGTAATAATAACATAATCTTTCATATATTCTCCTCCTTTATAATTCATTTTTTCCATACTATATTCGCCTAAAATACTATTTTAACATTTTTTAAGCCTAATGTATATGAATAGATTTCTCAATTTGTTCATATAGTAACTAATTTTCTTGTGTTTAATCTATATAAAGCTTATCTATATTAAATTATACTCATAGGTAAGCTCTATATGTTCCTTTTCCACTTCAATTAAAGCTTGGAAAACTCTTTTTACATTTTCATCGCATACTTCATTCTTATATCTTTCATAATAGTAAACAGCATGCTCTTCTCTTTCCTTTGCCAATTTCAAAAGTGCTTCGTCACTATCATACTTGTCATAGTTTATTTTAGTCAAAGCAGGTGTTTTAGTAAAACCTCCTAATCCCATATGAACCTTTGAATGAAAAATTTCTATTTTTGATAAAGCCTGAAAAGCCTTAGAAACTTCTTCACTCTTTGCTTTTTTAGCTGCTTCTTTATAAAACTCTCCATTAAATATTTCAAGCTTAACGGCATGGTCTAAAATTCTTAATGTGTTTATATCTAGCTTCTTACTATCTACTTCAATAACTTCATCATCACCACTTAAATAAATACTGCTTACTCCACAGAACGGACAGTATACTATGTTACTTATAGAATTTTTATTTATAAAAGCAAATGAATTAAAATCATAATTCTTTTCATTAATATTCATTCCACATATTTTACACTTCATATTAATTCCTCCTAAACTCAATATACATTTTACCATATATTCAAAATGTTTAAAAATAAAAAACCTTTAAAACATGTTAAATTAATTTTAATATGTCAAAGGTTTTTTATTAATATTTTTAATTTTATCTATATAGAAAAATATATCTTCAATTTCTTTTATTATGTATATTGAATATTATTCTTCATCACAAGCATGATCTAGCATATCTAAAACATAGTTAGGGAGAGCAAAAGATCCCACATGTAAGTCTGTATTATAATACTTAGTCTTTAACCCTAAAGAGTTCCATGCCTCAGCATTTAAATCTTTTACTGGATCATACTTTTTAGATGCGAATCCAAATAACCAATGTCCTGATGAGTAAGTTGGAATATGAACTTGATACACTTTCCCTATTGGGAAGGATTCTTTTATACGCTTATGAGCTCTCTTCATAGAACTAGCATACATTTCATAATAAGGACTTTCATGTTGATTTACTAAAATTCCTTCTTCATTTAATGCATCGTAACAATCTCTATAGAATTCTTTTGTAAATAAGCCCTCTCCAGGTCCTATTGGATCAGTAGAATCTACTATTATTAAATCATAGTAATTTTTCCTATTTTTTACAAATTTAATACCATCTTCAAAGTATAAGTTTACTCTTTCATCCTTTAGTTTACTTGATGTTATAGGAAAATACTCTAAACATACATCAACTACTTTTTTATCGATTTCAACCATGTCTATTTCTTTTATTGTATTATATCTTGTTAGTTCTCTGATTGTTCCACCATCTCCAGCTCCTATAACTAAAACTTTTTCAATCTTAGGATTTGTAGCCATAGGAACATGAACTATCATATCATGATAAATAAATTCATCCTTTTCTGTTATCATAACTATTCCATCTAAAGTGAAAAATCTTCCGAATTCCTTTGTCTCAAATACATCTATTCTTTGAAAATCACTTTTCCCAGCATATATTTGCTTGTCAACCTTTATTGAAAACCTAACAGTCTCTGAGTGATTCTCAGTATACCATAACTCCATTTTTCATCCTCCTAGTTAATATAATATTATTCATTATAAACATTCTTACCACTAAATATTTCTATCATTTCTTTTCTAAGTGCATTACTTATATTAAGTCTTTCTCTTGGTAAAAATTCATGAGTATCTTTTTTAAATAGGTAGTTCTGTAAATCAATTTCCTTTATAAGCATTTTAGTATGAAATATATTTGTTTGATACATGTTTATATCCATAGCATCATACTTTTGCAAAGTCTTATCATCAATATAATCTTGAATTGATTTAATTGGTGTATCTATAAAACACTTTTTACCATTAATGTCACGAGTGAATCCTCGAACACGGTAATCAATGGTAATTATATCAGAGTCAAAACTGCTAATTAGATAATCTAATGCATTTAGCGGAGAAATTTGTCCACAAGTAGATACGTCTATATCTACTCGAAAGGTTGCTATAGAATTATCTGGATGATATTCAGGATAAGTATGTACCGTTACATGACTCTTATCCAAATGTGCAACAACAGTCTCCTTAGTTTTTAAAATATATTTACCACTATTACATGATTCATCTATTACCCCATCCCCTAAAGGTTCCTCAGAAATTAATATGGTTACACTTGCACCTTGAGGATCATAGTCCTGCTTGGATATGTTTAACACATGAGCACCAATAATATCAGTAACATCGCATAATATTTTAGTTAATCTTTCTGAATTGTATTGCTCATCAATATAATCTACATACTCCTTTTGTTCTCTTTCACCCTTTGCATAGCAAATGTCATAGATGTTAAAACTTAGTGTCTTAGTAAGATTATTAAAGCCATATAATTTGATTTTATTCTCCATTCTTTTATATACACCTTTCCTTTAGATGAAATTCACTGAGTAAATTTTATTAGGAGTTGTTGAATTTGTCAATAAAAATTTAAAATATAATTATTATATTTTGTTATATGTGAAACCTTATCTATAATTTCAATGTATATACTATAAATATATCTTATAATTCTTATATTATATAAAACATTTATCTATTACTTATTTCTTATAGACTTCTTCTGATTTTGATTATTTAAATTACAGCAATCCATTTTTCTCTTCCCATATAGTTCCTCATTTTGTTTTGCAATCTTATCTAAAAAGCTATTAACCGATTTCTTTATTCTAGTAAACATGCTATCCCTCCATAATAATTATTTATTAGATTATACCAATAACTTATGTGTTTTTAATGGAGTTTTTAATTAAAATATTTTTCATAAAGTTTATGCTCTATCTTAAATAATTTATTAAATATCACTCTAAAATTATACTACGTAACATTTTATTAAGTCATCACCATCTTTATTTTTATCAGTACTTAATATTTTTTCAAGACCTTCTATGACAAAATACTCATTATCCTGTTGTCTTACCATAACTTGAGTATTACTTAACATCATAGGTTCTTTTGAACATCTATTAATTTGATCTATTGAAACATTTTTAAGTAACTGGCTTTTGGGAATTTCTCTTATATCCATAAATATCTCTCCTTTTAACATGCACAATATTGCACGAAACTAAATATATTTTGAGTTCTAACATATAGTATAAACAAATTAAAATATTTTATTTGATATTGACCTAGTTCCTTAAATTTAATTATGCATCTACATAATACTAAGTTTCTATTACATATTATACATATTATTGAGAAAAAAATTTATCCTTTTATTAAATAACTTTTGTATAAAATAAGAAGGAATACAGCTTATTCCATATTCCTTCTCTTATAATCTTTATTCAAATTTGAAAGTATTTATTATTTCTTTTAGTTTTTCAGACATATGTTGTAACTCATTAGCATGACCCGTAAGCTCCTCTGAAATTCCTGTTACCTCTTCTGTTGAAGCAGTAACCTCTTCTGAAGACGCCGCAGTCTCTTGTGATATAGATGATATATTTTCTATCTGAGTTACTACATTATCCTTCTTTTTATTAATAACTACTATATATTCACTAATTTCAGTAACTTTACTTATTAAATCTTGCACTCCTGCCATTATATCGTTAAATACAGCCTTTGCTTCGTCTACTACACCATCTTGTTCCTCTACAATTTTTTCAGTATCCTTAATAGCCACAACAGCAATGTTAGTCTTAGTTTTTATATCATCCACTATCTTCTTAATTTCCATAGTAGAATCCTTTGATTGCTCTGCTAGCTTTCTAATTTCTTCTGCTACTACTGCAAAACCTCGACCAGCTTCACCAGCTCTAGCTGCTTCAATAGATGCATTAAGAGAAAGTAAGTTAGTTTGTTCTGTAATCTGAGAAATAGTATCTGATACTGAATTTATTTTTTCTGTACTTTCATCCATATCTATAACTAACTCTGAAACCTTATTAGTGGAAACCCTTGTATCATTAGACTTTTCTATCAATGTATCTACCATGGTCAATCCTCTGTTGCTTAGGTGATTAGCATTTTCATATACCGCACCCATAGCTTCTGTAGCTTCATTTAATAATTTTAAGTTCTCTGATAATTCAATTATAGCTGTGGCTCCGTCTTGAGCACTATTAGCTTGTTCAATGGCTCCACCAGACACATCTTCTATAGCTCTTGCTACTTCACTGATAGAAGCACTAGTTTCCTCGGCTATAGCAGATAAATTTGATGAAGTTTCTAAAACTATATTAGAAGACTTGTTAACGCTTTTAATTAATGATGATATGTTTTCTATCATTCCATTGAAATTTTCACCTAAGTCTTTAAATTCATCTCTTGACTTTATATTAACATTAACCCTTAAATCTCCATCTTTAACTTTGTTAAAAGCCGTCAATAATCTATTAATATTCTTTGATATAGAATTACTAAATATTAAAGATACTGCTATAGCTATTATAGCTATTACTCCTGAGGTTAGTATAATTATATTTAGAATATTTTGTGTATCCTTTAATAGTTCTTTCTCATCCAAAGATGCTACTATTTTCCAGCCTGTTAATTGACTTGTAGTGTAAACTGCAAACTTCTTTTCCCCATTAAAATCATATTCAGTAAATCCTTCTTTATTTGAGCTTATGTCACTCCAAACAGAAAGCTTAGCAGCTTCATCAGTACCTATGATTTCTTTATTAGGATGTGCTACTAAATTACCATTTGAATCAGATACATACATGTACCCTTCGTTTCCTACCTTAATCTCAGATAATCCATCAGAAAGATTTTTTAAACTTACATTAACTCCTACAACTCCAACTACATTGCTATTTTTTTCTATAGTCTTAGCTACAGTTACTACATTTTCACCAGTAGTTGCACTTTTATATGGTGAAGTTATCACTATTTGACCTTTATTTTCCATAGCCAGTTTATACCATGGTCTAGATTTATAGTCATAATTAGCGTCAGTATTTGCTTCTGGGTAAATATGAAATTTCCCCTTTTCTGTTCCCATAAATACATTTAGAATATCTTCATCCGAATTTTTAACATCTGTCATTAATAGTTTAGCAAATTTAAAGTATTCTTCTTTATCTTCCGTTTCCACAATATTTATATTATTAGATAGTAGCTCTATAGACTTAGACATGCCGATAAAATAGTTATCTATTCCTCTATTCACCTCTAAAATTGTTTGTCTGCTTGTAGTTTCAAGCTTATCGCTTAAAATTGATTTTGATTGTGAGTATATAGTTATTCCCATTCCGGAAACTGGTACTAAACAAATCAGTAAAAGTATAACTATAAGTTTGACTCTAATGCTCTGTAATTTAAATTTCTTAAGCTTATTAAGTTTCTTATGTTTCATATTTTTTCCTCCTAAGTGTATAATTTTTTTAATTTATATATTTTTGTAATTTATATACTTATTATTAATAATGATTAAATTACTTAAAAATCTATAATATTTAATCTATAAAAATATTTCTTTAATCCTTTCTTTAAATTTAATTACAAAATATATTATAAAACTTACTATTATATACTCGAGTACATCTTATTTATCTTTATAAATAATTTAATTATATTTTTATTGAATATAGGTATTTTTAATAATAAAAAAGAAGCAAAATTTCTCTCACTTCTTAAATCAATCAACATATTCTTGGGATTAATTCTCCTTGTAGCATTCCCAAAACCTTAGTTCCTCCAATGTAAGTTTTTAAATATAATTTACTTTTGCCATCATCTAGTACCTTACCAATAATAGCGCCTTCTCTTCCTAAAGGATTTGATTTAATTACATTTAAAACCCTATGAGCATCTTTATTACTTACAATACAAATTAACTTGCCTTCATTAGCCATATAAAGAGGATCAAATCCTAAAAGATCACAAAAATTCCTTACATCCTCTCTTATAGGTATATCTTTTTGCCATATTTCCATAGACTTTCCACTAGTGCTCACTAACTCCTTTAAAGTGTTAGCTAACCCTCCTCTAGTTGGATCTCGCATTACTCTAATTTCATTGCTAGTATCCATTATAGCTTTTGTTAGTTCATTAAGAGCAGCACAATCACTCTTTAAACCTGACTCTATATCTAAATTTTCTCTTTCATTTATAATAGATGTGCCATGATCTCCAATAGTACCACTTATAATTATTGCATCTCCTTCTTTTATCTCCTTTATGTTTAACTGATAATTATTTTTTTCTATATATCCTATTCCTGTTGTATTAATATAAATTTTATGACCTTTTCCTCTTTGTACAACCTTAGTATCTCCTGTTACTATTTTAACTCCTATTTTATTAGCAGTATCAGCCATAGATTTTACTATTTTCTCTAAATCTTTAATTTCTAATCCTTCTTCAAGAATAAAACCAGCAGATATATATATGGGAGTTGAACCACTTACGCACAAATCATTCACAGTACCACAAATACTCAGTTTCCCTATATCTCCCCCCTTAAAAAACAGAGGATCTACCACAAAACTATCTGTAGTTACTGCTATTTTCCCCTTAATCATATCTAATATAGCTGAATCCCCTTGTTCCTTTAATATATCATTATTAAAATACCTTAGAAATACATTCTTTATTAATTTATACGTTTCCTCTCCTCCACTCCCATGGGCTAATGTTATAACTTCCATAGCTCCTCCTAATATTAAACTTCAAAATAATTTAAATATGCATATAATTAAACTTGTTACCTTATTCTATGTTAAACTTATAAGCTACAATTCTTTTGTACTGTATACAATACCACAACTTCCTTCTTTAGATACCATGCATGGACCAATTGGAGTCCTTGGTGTACACATCTTTCCAAAAGCATTACAATCCATAGGACTTTTTATTCCCCTTAATATATCTCCACAAATACACTGATTATTTTTATTTACAATTTTATTTTTTAAAGAAAATTTATTTCTAGCATCAAAGTAGCTATATTCCTCTCTTAGTTTATATCCTGTACCGTCTATTTCTCCAAAACCCCTCCAAAAACTAGATGAAGTTTCAAAGACCTGATTTAATATCTCTTGTGCTTTTCTATTTCCTTCTGGATAAACAAAACCTTTATATAAATTTTCACATCCGTAATTACCTCTCTCTTTTTTATATATGATATAAAGTATCCCAACTAATATATCTATAGCCTTGAAGCCGCATATAGCCATAGGAGTTTTATACTCATTAGATAATCTCTCAAAGGGTCTGCAACCAATTATTGTTGCTACATGTCCTGGACATATAAATCCATGAATTTTAACTTCTTCATCTAAAATTAGGGTAGACATAACCTTAGGCATAGCCTTTAGAGAATTCAAAATAAAAAAATTATTTACATTTTTCTCTAATGCTTCTTTTATTGTAAGAGCTATTATAGGTGCTGTAGTTTCAAAGCCTATAGCTAAAAAAACTATAATCTTATCTCTATTATTTATTGCTATCTTCAAAGCATCTAATGGGGAATATACAACTTCTACCTTTCTTCCTTTAGCCATCTGTTCTCTTAATGAGCTACAACTCCCTGGAACTTTAATCATGTCGCCAAAGGTAGTTATTATTACATCTTTTTTCTCACTTAACTCTATGGCATGATCTATATAGCTCTCATCTGTTACACAAACAGGACATCCTGGTCCTGATAACAACCTAATATTAGGTGGTAACAGCTTATCAATACCTGAATTATAAATACTTCGTGTATGTGTACCACAAACCTCCATTATATTTATGTTTTCCTTACACCTTTCCTTTATGTTTTTTAATAGTTTAATTGCCAAATTAATTTCCCTTGAATTTCCTTCATCTCTATAAAACATACTAAAAGTCTCCCATTAACTCCTTAAATATTATTAAAGTCTCCATAGCCTCTTTTTCTTCTATTTTTTCAATGGCACAACCAACATGAACCAAAACATATTCTCCAACAACTAAATTTTCTATTAGACTAGTATTAATTTTTTTTCTTAAACTCCCAAATTCAACTAAGGAATTACCTTCACATATTTCTAATACCTTTCCTGGAATGGCTACACACATATTAATTCTCCTTACATAACTCATTTCCAATAACTATCTGACCTATAGACAATCCCCCATCATTGCAAGGTATTAATCTATGGGTTATAACTTGAAATCCACTGTCCTTCAACGACGTCTCAATTCCTTCTAATAAAATAGAGTTTTGAAATACACCTCCACTTAAAGCTACCTTATTTAGGCTATATTCTTCTCTTAACTTAATACAAATTTTATTTGAAAAATCTATTATAGTATTATGAACTTTTAGAGCTATACACCCTTTATCAATGTTATTATTTAAATCCTTTATAATGCCTCTAATTATATTATTTATATTTATAATATAAGGCAGGCTACCACTAATTTCCCATTGATATATATTCTCACACCTTTTTATATAATCATAATTATTAGTACCCTTTAAAGAATCAATGAAATCTTCTGCTAAGCTTTCAACATACATAGCAGCCTCTCCTTCATAGGATACTTCTTTGTTAAAATCTAAAAGACTGGCAATTCCATCAAATAGTCTTCCCATACTAGAAGTTAGTGGACAATTAAAATTCTTTCTTAGCATGTTAATAATTATCCTTGATTCCATACCATAAAAATATTTACAAGCAGCTTCTTCAATCTCCTCTTCCTTTAAAACTCCAAACAAAAGAGATAGTCCAATTCTCCATGGAAATTTTACTGCTCTATCCCTTCCAGGCAAAGGAATATATTTTAAGTGTGCTCCCCTAATAAAGTTCTTTTTATCACATATTAAAAACTCTCCTCCCCAAAGGTTTCCATCTTCTCCATATCCCACTCCATCAAAGGCTATCCCTATAACTTTATCCTTTTCTTTATTTTCTATCATGCAGCTCACTATGTGACTATGATGATGATAAACACCTAAAGTTTTCACCTTGTTTTTATCTAAATAATTCTTACTCCAATAATTAGGATGCATATCATGAATAATTGTATTCGGTTCAACTTTAAAAATATTCTTCATGTGCTTTAACACTCTATTAAATCTTAAATAATTCTCTTCTCCCTCCATGTCTCCAATATAAGGACTTGTAAAAATACAATCTCCACTTCCAAGAGAAAATGAATTTTTAAATTGAGATCCTAAGGCTAGGATATTTTCTTTGAATATATACTTATTATAGTAAGGGGCATAACCTCTACCAGCCCTTATAACCCTACCGTAACCACCAATTACTTGAACTACAGAATCATCAACGGGCATATTAATTTCTCTATTATGAATAAAAAAATAATCTACTATTTCCATAAGATTGTCTATAGCCTCTATATCCTCATATATTATTGGCATAGTACTTAGATTCCCGCTAGTAAAAACTAAAATATCTATGTTGTTACCAAATATTAAATAATGAAGGGGAGAATAGGGTAATACTACTCCTAGTCTTTTATTATTAAAAGAAATATTAGTTGGTAGTTTATTGTTCTTTTTCTTTAAAAGCAATATAGGTTTCTTATTTCCTGTTAAAATTTCTTTTTCTTCATTATTTACATAACAATATTTTTCTACTACATTTATATCTTTCATCATAAGGGCTAATGCCTTATCTGGTCTATGTTTTCTAAGCCTTAGTTTTTCTATAGCTAGTTCATTATTTCCATCACAAACAAGATTAAAACCACCTATGCCCTTAACTCCAATTATTTTTCCTTCCCTTAAATACTTTCTCACACTTTCAAATTTATCGCTAGATTTTATAGGGCTCCCCTTATTATCTAAGAGGATTACTCTTGGACCACAAGAGGAACAACAGGTAGGCTCTGCATGAAATCTTCTATCATCAGGATTTTCATATTCTTTCTTACATTTGTCACACATAATAAAATTATCCATAGAAGTATATTCTCTATCATAGGGAGTATTTTTTATTATTGAAAATCGAGGACCACAATTTGTACAATTTATAAAAGGATATAAATATCTTCTTGGATTATTACTATCCCCTAGCTCTTTTTCACACTCCTTACATGTAGCTATATCTGGAGAAATTAAAGTCCTCCCCTTCTCTTCGGTACTTTCTACTATGAGAAACTCCTTATAATCCTTTAGGCTTTTTTTATTCTCAACTACTACTTCTTCAATACTACTTAACTCAGGTGCCCTTTCCTTAAGGTTAGTTAAAAAATTATCTATACCTACTTCAGCTCCTTGAATTTCCATAACCACTCCCTTACTTGTATTATTCACCCAACCTGATAGTTGATTTTCTAAAGCTATTCTATATACAAAAGGTCTAAATCCTACGCCTTGAACTGTCCCTTTAACTATAATTCCTTTTCTAATCACTTTATTCTCCTTCTATTCTGTAGAGTAAAATTTCATAACCTGAAGTTATTTCATTACTTATCTGATTACAAATAGGACACTTTCTATTTGTAGTCTTTAAAGGAAATTCCTTATGACAATTATTACAATATGCCTTACTTAATAACTTTTCTATAATAAGTTTTGCACCCTCACAACAACTCCCTGAACTCATTTCTTTAAAAATAAAATCAATGGAGGAATTATCTATACAAGAAAATTCTCCTATTTGTAAAAATACTTTTGATACCTTAGTTATATTATTTTTAATACACTGTTTCTCAACCATATCTATAACGTAACTAATTATTGAAATTTCATGCATTTATATCACCAATTATCCTTTTAATTTCCCTAAATACTTTTTTAGTAATTTCAGAAAATTTATCCTTTAAAGTATTAGATAACTCTAAGGAATAATTCACCTTTTCCACTTCAATACCAACTAAATATCCAGCAATTTCTCTATATTCTTCTCTTAAAACCCTCAAAAGATTTTCACTATGCATATCTCTGCAAGGGTTAATAAATTTATCACATTCCTTTAAATTTAAGACTGAAACTCTGCCAGGTTCAATTCCAAAGTAGGTACTGTCTACCAGAATAACAGTATCTTCCTTATTAATTTCATTTAAATAATATATATAATCAATTCCAACTATTAATACCTTAACTTCTTTGCTATAGCTTTCCAGTTGGGCCCCTATGAACTCCATTACCTTTACTCCTATACCATCATCACCCAAAATAATATTTCCTATGGCAAAAATCTTTATCATAGTATATTTATTGTTATAGGCTCATATTTATCACTGGTTACATGTGCGGCACAGTTTAAACATGGATCAAAGCTTCTTACTATACGTCCTATTTCTACTGGATGGACCATATCTTTTATTTCCGTTCCTATCAACGCTTCTTCCACTGGCCCTTTTATTCCCCTATTATCAGTAGGTGATAAATTCCAAGATGAAGGTGGTATTAAAGTATAGTGGTGTACTAACTTATTTTTAATAGACAACCAATGTCCTAGGGATCCTCTCTCTGCTTCTATTAATCCAACGCCTCTTGATTCCTCAGGTATTTCCCATTGCTCTTGATAAGCCTTTTTTAGTTTTAATAAATCTATTAATCCCTCTATAGCTTCACAAAGTCTCTTCGCCTCTATTGATTTAGCAATTATTCTATCCATAATAGATACTCCTCCACTATAGTCACCACTTAAAGTCATTCTAGCTAGTGCCCCAACCTCCATAGGATTCCCCTTATATCTAGGTGCATTAACCCAACTATATGCTTCTGGTTTATAAGGATTATAGGTGATTTTATTGTCTTCTCCTGGTATTAAAGTTTGCAAATCTGATTCTACCCAAGTTTTAGAAATATCTTCTGCTATATTGCTAGACTGAAATTCTTCTCTAATTCCATTTATCATTACTCCAGTTGATACCATTTTAATTGGATGCAAGTAATTGTCATACAATCCATAACTCATAAAATTCTTATATCCATCACCAATTTTAAAATAATCTTCATAAGTGGCTGCTATAGTATATACATCCGGTATAAGCTTATCTACAATAAAACTTTTTATTACTTTTATACTATATTTAATGTTTTCTATTTGTGGTATATCAATATTGGTAGTTGTGCCACCTACAAAAATGCCATGACAATGAGGAACTTTTCCAGCTAATTCAGCTACAGCTCTATGTGCTTCTCTACTATACCTTACTGCTCCTAAGTAATCTTCATTTATTCTTTTTGTATCCTCTCTAGATAACCTGTAATCAGCAGCTTTAGCACTTTCCGTTTTATACAACGGATTTATATGAACTATATCTACATAATCTGGAAATACGAAAAAATATATGTGCCTCAAATAATTCTGCAAAAATTCAAATCCGTTAGCAATATCTCTAACTACTTTTCCATTAAAATCAGGTGTAACTTTCATTGCATCTTCTAGACATAAAGTAGCAGCTACAGCATGATGGGTAGAACAAATTCCACATACCCTTGGAGCCAGTCTTATAATATCTAAGGGATATCTACCTTTAAACATCTCCTCAAATCCCCTAAACTGACTTCCACTACTTTTTGCATCTATAATCTTATTATTAACTACATTTACTTCTATATTTAAAAGTCCACTTACCCTAGTCAATGGATCAATTACTATCTTAGTCATAATTAAACTCCTCCATATTTTACAAAAGGCTCTGTTCCATCTGGAAATCTAGGGCCTGCACAGCCTATACAATTAGTATTATCCCCGATAGGCCAATTATCAGTGCCATTCCATCGACTTACAGGACAATATGCATGGGTTATTGGACCTCTGCACCCTAGAGAAAATAAACATTCTGGATCTCCAAATTTCTTAGCAAATATCCCATTATCAAAAAACCTTCTTCTTGGACAATTGTCATGAATTGTCTCTCCATAATAAGCCTTTGGTCTTCCATCACTATCAACTTCTGGCATACCATAGGATGTAATATAACCCAAAATCCCCATAGTCCAGACAGGATTTGCAGGACAACCTGGTATTCTAATAATGTCATCTCTTTTTAAAAACTCTGATATGCTAACTCCATTAGATATATTAGGTCTTGCTGCAGTAGGTCCTCCATAACAAGCACATGTTCCCACAGAAATAATATATTTAGCGTTTTTAGCTATAGTTTCTACCGCCTCCATTGCTGTTATTTTTCTTCCATTATAGGTAGCAACAGTAGTAAATAGACCATTATCTCTTAATGGTACTGCGCCACAAACTAAAAATATATATTCAGTATCCAAAATTTCAAATATTCTCTCATAGCTTTCTTGTCCCTCATCTCCATTTATACTGCCAAAGAAAATCATATTAACAAATTCCTTTAGCATATATATAACATCTGGTTCATCTCCATTTAACAGAGAAATTACTTCTCCAAAACACCCTGATATCTCTAACCATATAGCATTGATTCTCCCCTTTTTACCTTGTTGTACTTCTTCAATAGCTCTTTTTGCATAGGAGATAGCCAATTCTTCTTTATTTCTTAGAAAATTACACATAATTATTCCTCTTTTAAATTACTACTATAATAATAGTTTTTTAGTATAAATTTTATGCAATATTTTTAAATTAATTTTATTTTCATATTGACATACTTAAGATTCCACTGTAATATTAACTTAAAGATATCTATTGTGCACAATTTAATTGTTAGCTATTTTGTATTACACTATATACCCATCATAAAAGGAGAAATATATATGAATATTTATGATTTTAAAGTTAAAACTATAGACGGAGAAGAAACTACTTTAGAAAAATACAAAGGTAAGGTTCTAGTGGTTGTAAACACAGCTAGTAAATGTGGATTTACACCTCAATATTCTGATTTAGAAAATATCTATAAAAAATATAAGGATATGGGGCTAGAAATTTTAGGCTTCCCATGTAATCAATTTGCCGAACAAGAACCTGGTAATAACAATGATGTAAAAGCATTTTGTCAGTTAAACTATGGTGTTACCTTCCCATTATTTGAAAAGGTAGATGTTAAGGGACAGACAGCTCATCCCCTATTCAAGTTTTTAAGTAATTCTATGCCTTTTAAGGGTTTTGATTTAAGTACCCCTAGCGGAAGACTACTAGATAACATCTTGAAAGAAAAATACCCTGAGTATATTATTGGTAATAGTATTAAGTGGAACTTCACTAAATTCTTAATAGACAGAGATGGAAATATAGTAAATAGATTTGAATCTCCTGTAGATCCTATGGATATGATTCCAGAGATAGAAAAAATTTTATAGGACTGAGGTTTCTAATATGAGTTATGAACACTTAGATATTGATAAGCAACTATGCTTTGCTTTATATGCTTCTTCAAAAGCTATAATAAAAAGTTATAAGCCACTATTAGATGAACTTGGCATTACTTACACTCAATATATTACCCTTTTAGTCCTTTGGAAAGAGGATAATATAACTGTAAAAGAGTTAGGCAAGAAACTTTATTTGGATTCTGGAACCCTTACACCTGTATTAAAAAGACTTGAATCCATGGATATAATACAAAGGATAAGAGCTTCTCAAGATGAAAGAAATGTATATGTGAAACTAACAGATAAAGGTATTTCAATGAAGGATAAAGCTTCAAAAATACCTGAAAAGATGTTCTGTAGTACTGGTCTTTCTTTAGATGAAGTATCAGACTTAAGAGAAAAACTTAAATTTTTATTAAATAATCTACAATAGAAAAACAAGCTAGGTACAAGTATTTCAACTTAAACCTAGCTTACTTTTTTATTTCTATATCTTAATTAACAGGAATAGTTTCTCTTGGTGTGGACCTCTGCCTTTAATATTTCTTCTTTCTCTTTTAGAATTTCATTACCTAGTATTCCTTTAGATACTTCTTCAAATCCAATTCTCTCTACCATATCACCAAATCTTTCTCCAGTTTTTCCGTTATCTCTATAATATAAAATTGCTTTTTCTATTATATCCATAGCCTCATCATATAAATAAACCCCTTTCAATGGTTCACCACGTCTTGGAGTTTTACCCCATTTCCCACCTATAAATAGTTTTACACCATCTTTTTTGCATACCATTGAACCAAAATGACATTTATCTATACAAAGTCCACAGTTTGTACACTTCTCCCTATCTATTTGAAGCTTTCCATTAATAACTTTTGCTGCTCCTTTTTTACAAGCCTCTTCTACTGAACACTTTTTACATCCTAAACATAAATCCTCATTACAATCTGGTACTCTTTGACCCATTATGCCAAAATCATTTAAGTCTGGCTTTATACAGTTATTTGGACATCCACCTATACCTATTTTAAACTTATGTGGCAAAAGTACATTGTAATATCCTTTATAAAATCTTTCATGTATTTTCCTTGCTAATTCTTGTGTATCTAAAAGCCCAAATATACATACGGTTCCTTTGCACGCTACTACAGGTCTAACTCTCGGACCCGTCCCTCCCCCTTCTAGTCCTGCTTCACTAAGCTCTTCTTTTACCTTTTGAATATCTTCAAATCTTATCCATGGAATTTCTACTGTAAGTCTTGTAGTATAACTCATATATCCTCTTCCATATTTTTCTGATATTTCAGAAAGGACTCTTGTTTCCTTTGAATTTAAGCATCCGTCCTCAGTTATAACTCTACATGCAAAGTGTATTCCATCTCTTTGTGGAAGAAATCCTTGACCCTTTAATTTTGATTTTTCTTCTGCTGATGCTATTACTGCCATTTTCTTCACTACCCTTCTTTATTTCATTGTATTGACATTCTAATTGTTAATCTTTCTGCACTTGTCATATCCTTGTACTATTTTCATGTTTATTATATCTCTGCAATTTTACAAAGTGAACTTAAGATTAGTTATAGTAAGATAAAGATTCTTTATACTTAGGATAACTTTAATATAAAATAGAGACTAAATTAGAAGATGTTTTATTCTAATTCAGTCTCATCACATTGCTTTTTACAAAAATCAATAAAGTTCTTTATAAAATCCATATTTGAGTTTTTTAAATATATAAAATTAAATTCTCTTTTCATTTTCATATTTTTGATTGATAATGCTTTAAATTTTTTACACATCAATGGTGAATTTAATGCTTCCTTTGATACCACTGTTGCTCCAAGTCCAGATTCTACTAAAGACATAATTGCCGTTATATCTCCAATTTCCATATAAGGATTAATATTCTTAGGTTCAAATCCTTGCTGCACCATATAATCTTCAAATATCTGCCTTGTCCCAGATCCTTTTTCTCTTAGTATAAGTTTTTCTGAAAGAATTTCATCCATTGTTATTTTCTTTTTCTTAGCCATTTCATGACTTTTTGAAATAGCAAATACTAGTTCATCATCTTTAAATTTTTCATAAATCACCTTACTTTTATCAAAGGGGCCCTCTATAACACCCAATATAATCTCACCACTAAAGAGTTTTTGGATTATATTCCCTGTATTTTCCACATGAAGTATTACATCTATGTTTTTGTTGCTCACCTTATAATTTCCTATGATAGATGGAAGTACATATCCCCCTATAGTAAGAGTTGCGCCTACATTATATCTCTTTATAATAGATGATTCATTTGAAAGATGGTTTTTTGCTAATTTACTTATTTTATCAATTTCTAAAGCATACTTATAAAGTATCCTTCCTGCCCCCGTAAGCTCCATGTTCTTATTTTTTTTTTCTAATAACTTCACATTGTAATATTCCTCTAAAAGTTTTATATGATGAGAAATTGCAGGTTGAGTCATATTTAATATGCTGGCAGCCCGTGTAAAGTTCTTTGTATCAGCCACAGTAATAAATGTTTCAAGCTTTATATCGATCACAGCTTATATCCATTCCTTCCTAAATTACAATAAGATACCCTAATTATACTACGTATATTTCTAAAGTTCCAATTCATCATATTAAATACTCTAATTACATTTTAGTTAATATTCCATCTACCTATATCTTCCTTAATAAAAATCGATTTTTATATTTCTATGGCAAACTTTTATTTATTATAACTAATGCTATTAATATCCATATTGATATAATAATTCCACTGGCTACATAATTTTTAGGTTTTCCTTCCTTAAAAATATTTTCTGCTTCAAGTCTGCAACTTTCTATAACTTCTTTTGGAATGAGCTTTAAGGACAGCCAAATCAGAACAGGTAATAAGATAGCATCATCCAAAAATCCCAAAATAGGTATAAAGTCCGGTATTAAATCTACTGGACTAAACGCATAGCCTATAGTTATTGCAACTACTACCTTTGCATACCATGGTGTGCTTCTTTTTTTATATACAAGATACAAGGTATCTATATGTGCTTTTAACTTTTTTGCCCAATACTTTATCTTTTCTATCATACTATTTACCCTCATCCACTTATTTAAATTATCAATACATAATTCTATACTATCAAATCTACTATATAAATAGTTTATTTTATAAACTGTTTATATACAACAGTTACTTTACATAGTTGAATTTTATTTTTATACTTATCTAAACATATTTGCGTAATTCATTTTAATTTACATATACTTTATTAAATAGTTTGAAAAATTTATTATATTTACAGATTAGTTTAATTATAAATGCAAAATAAGCCCTAACTTTGTGGTAAAATATTCTTATGCCTTAGTAACATTTATTATTACCGTAGGAGGTATTAGCATGAGTTTAATAACTAGTAAAAGTTATAATGTACACTATTATGAAGTGGATGCCAAGAAAAGAGCTTTAATTTCCACTATTATGAATTATCTTATGGACATATGCTCTGTACAATCTGATAGCCGTGGTGTTGGTGTAGAGTACCTAATGACAAATAATAAAGGATGGATATTAACACAGTGGAATATAAAAATAAATAGGTACCCTTTGTATGATGAGAACTTAAAAGTATCTACGAGAGCAAATTCTTTCTATAAATATTACGCATATAGAACAAATTATATTGAAGATAGTTTAGGTAACTTAATAGTGGATGGACGGTCTATATGGCTCTTAGTTGATTCAACTAAAAGACGACCTGTAAAGGTAAGCGATGATATGTATGCCGCATACAATATATCCAAGGATGAAAATGAACGCTTTATTCATTCCTCATTGAAACCTTTAGATAGTTGGGACACTGAAAAGGCCTTTGATATAAGATATAGTGATATAGACACTAATCAACATGTTAATAATGTAAAATATGTAAGTTGGATAATTGAATCTATACCATTGGATATTGCTTTAAATTATGAAATGCGTGAGATTACAGTAGTATATAAAAAAGAAACCTATTATGGTCATAGAATAAAAGTTCATACCAAAATTGAAAAATCACAAACTGGATATATATGTACTCATGATATCATAAATGAAGATGGAGAAGAATTGACCTTAGCTACTACCTATTGGGAATAAAATATAACTTTAAAATGGTATCATAGCTTCCAATATATATGGAAATCTATGATACCACTTTTTAAAAGAAATGATTATTACTTAGTAATTCTTTGTTATATTCCTCATGCTTTTCAATTAACTTCCCTAGCGATTTTCCCTTCATCATGTCTATTATCATAGGGGATAAAATTGAAAGCCCATCTCGATATCCCAGGTCAATATGTTGATTTAATGTACTTTGTCTTATATTAACTGTACCTATACCACTTACTGCTTCTAAATGCATAGAAGGATATATTTCAATAATATTGCAGTCTTCAAATCCTGTTCTATCTAATTGATGCTTATAAGATAAATGTACAACTATGATAACATCACAATTATGATTTTTAAGAGGAGCTATTGGTACATTATCTGCATTTTGATAATCATATTTAGGACTATTTATACCCCCATCTGAATATCTATACTCATTTATATTTATAGGCTTAAAAATAAATGGTACTGCACAGGACGCAAGTACAATGTCTATAAGTTTCTCATTGTCATAATCATTTAATCTAAAATACTCAGGTGTTTTCAGGTCTATATTATATGCACACGCATAGAGAGTTTTTCTTGACTCTTTAATTACTTTTAAATCAACATACTCCTCAATAAACTTACGTATGCCACTTTGAGAAAGCAAACCTATATCACTTACACTAAGCAGTTCATTAAATTTTTGTTCCTTACCTATATTCTTAGCTTTTTTTATTAACTGAGAAATCTTTAAATCTCTTGCCAGACTTTCATGATTAATAAATCTAGAATAAGTTAGACTTGACCAACTCTTGTCCATTATACTATTATCATTCATAGATAATAAAAGTCCATTTATTGTGCCAATTGACGTTCCTGATACAACGGAAACTCTTCTTATTATGTCTAACTCCCAAAGTGCCTTAAATACCCCTGCCTCATAGGCACCTTTTGCACCTCCACCGGCTAATACTAGTCCAATATTCAAATCAAATAATTTTTTTATTTCATCCATGCTTTCCCTCTTAACTTATAATTTATTCATTACTACACTATACTCTAATCATATAAAACCTAAAGTAAATTAAATAAAATATTATCCATACTAAGGCTTTATAAGTATCTATTTAAGATACCTTTATAATGTATATGTATATCTACCTTATTTTTATATATTTCCATTTTCCTGTTCTAAATCTCATGTAAACAAAAAACCATCTTACAAATTGATCCATGAATACAGCCATCCATGCTCCTGCTAATCCATATCCAAATATATTTACAAGCAAGTGAGCTAAAACAACTCTTATTAATAATACCCCAACAAAGGTAGCAACTAGTGGCCAGAAGGTGTCCCCTGCACCTCTTAAAGCTCCTGCTAATATTAGTTGTGATGATTGAAATGGTTGAACTAATGCTATTATTTTTAAAGCTATAGATGCATTTTGTATAATCCTTGGATCTTTTGAATATAAACCTACAATCTGCGGACCAAAAAAAAAGAAAATTATAGCCATAAAAGTGGATATCAAGGAACCAATCTTTCTGGTTTCCTTGGCATAACTCTCCGCCTTTGAAAGCTCTTTAGCCCCTATGCTTCTACCTACCAGGGATGAAGCTGCAATTCCAAAAGCTTGTCCTGGTTGAAAAGAAAGACTTAATATATTTAATGATATTTGATGTGATGCATACACTACAGTTCCTAGTCCTGCAACTATTCTTACAAACATAAGTACTCCAGCTCTTAAAACTAACTGCTCAAGGGATGCAGGTACACCTATCTTTACTAGATTATAAATAATATTTTTATCAATTTTAAATGATTTTTTAATATCTAATTTAATTATGCTTTTACCTTTTATAATATACCTAAATAAAAATACACTTGCTATTACATTAGATATAGCCGTAGATATTCCAGCTCCTGTAACACCAAGCTTAGGAAGTCCAAAAAGACCATATATAAGAACTGCATTCCCAATAACATTAAAAAAGTTAGCTCTTAAATTTATCTTCATAGGTGTTTTTGTTTCTCCAATACCTCTAAGTGCTGCAGATATTGACATATTAAAAGATTGAAATATAAATCCAACCATAATAATTTTAAAATAGCTTCCACCTACTTGTAACGTATCATTTGCTGCCCCCATAAATTTCATAATTGGTCCAGTAAAAATTATTCCTAATACCGATATAGGTATAGCTAACATTATCAAACTCAATAGTATTACATGCTTTAAAGTAGTTTCTATTTTATCTGTTCTTTTTGATCCAAGGTATCTAGCAATCATTGCTGTTCCACCAACATTTAAAGCTTGCACAAGAGACAATCCTATAAATAATGGCTGATTTGTCATACCTACAGCAGATACAGAAGCTGCAGCCAATGAATTATCGCCCATTCTTCCAAGCATCATCATATCTACCATTCCAAAAAGGGAACCCATAAGAAGTTCTAACAGAACAGGCCACGCAATGTTGATAACATCATTTCTTGTAGAATTTTTCGACCACATAAATATTCTAGTCTTTTTTCCATCTCCATTTTCCTTTGAAGCAAACATTATCATTCTCCTTTACAAGTTAATTTAAAGACAATACTTCTAATACTATATACACTCTTTTTATACAAATTAATGTTTTATAACTTTAAAAATTATTACTTCTTTTAAAAACCTTTTTTATAAATTTCAATATTTTTTTAAAATAATCTTCATTTTCAATGTCCTTTATAGCCTTTCGTAATTCATGTAAAGCTTCATTATATCTTTGAGATTTTAATCTAGGAAAGGCACATATTAATCTCCGCTCCACATACTTAGTTTCCATTAAGAGAGACTTATACTTTTTACGAAGGGATATTTCTACTTTATCTATAGATATATTTTCTTTAAATTCAGTTAAATTTTCCTTTAATTCCTTTAGGTTATTTAATTTGCTATCTGTTATTACACGTAGGTTTTCTAATTTTCTTACTATACCCTCTTCATATAATTTAATCCATATTTCTTCTTTAACATAATGAATTTCTTCTAACTTACGATTAAGATTTACTATGGAATTTATAGATATGAATAAATCTACTAGAACAGATATTAAAATACAAATAGATAATAAGTATACTATTGTTATTGGAATTCTAGTCATAATATTCTCTGTGAAAGGATGTATTATCTCAATTAGTACAACACATAGAAACCCAAACAAAAAAGAGTTTCTCAAACAAACTCTTCCTCTAATATTAAATTTGTAATCAGAATAATCCCACCATCTCATTTTAAATAATTTTTCCATAATAAAACTAGTTATATACTCTATAATAGTTGTATAGATCATACCAAAAATAAATACTATAACTACATTATCACTATATTGATTTAGCAATAATAAAACAAAAAGTGCTCCAAAACCATATATAGGACACAATGGCCCATTTAAAAAACCTCTTTCTACAAAATAGCCATCAAGAACAGAGCAATATATTGTTTCTACTATCCATCCTAACAAACTGTAGATTATCCAATACATAAATAAAACAGAAAGTTTATCTACCATAGCATCAACTCCCCCAACACCTAAAGTCAAATATATAACTTTATTTCCTTTAGATAGTAAATTAACAAATTATCATAATAATTATTATACTCTGAATAATATTATATCATATAAGAATACTCTTGTTAATCTATTCCATTACATCATATTCACTAGTAATTATTATAAATAATTTATATATTTCTATAATTAACCAATCATTATATTATTTTCAAGTTCATTTTAAATTTATTTTTTATATTATGAAAAAAATTAGAAATTCCTTGTATTTAGTTCACATTTAAAATAAAATCTATTTATTAAGTGATAATTAAGTATTTGTATAACACTATTAAGATATTTAAAATTTACTTTTTACACTTGATAATACTTATATTGAGGAAGTGAAAACATGATAGATGAAATTTTGAAATACAATAAGGAATTTGTAGAAAATAAAAAATATGAAAGATATATTACAAGTAAATATCCAGATAAAAAAATAGCCATAGTTACATGTATGGATACTAGGCTAACGGAACTTCTTCCCGCTGCCCTTGGATTTAAAAATGGTGATGTAAAAATTATCAAAAATGCTGGTGGTTCAATATCTCATCCCTTTGGAAGTGTAGCTCGTAGCTTACTAGTAGCTATATATGATTTAGGGGTTGAAGAAATTTTTGTAATTGGTCATACAGACTGTGGAGCACAACACATGAATAGTAAAAAGATTATTGAAAAAATGAAACTTAGAAACATTACTGAAGATCAAATTAATTTGGTTAAATACTTCGGAGTTGACTTTGATTCATGGTTAAGTGGATTTGATAATGTTAATACTTCAGTAGCTGAAACAGTAGATATCATTACAAAACATCCTCTAATACCAAAAGATATTAACGTCTATGGTTTTATTATGGATTCCACCACTGGAGAGTTAGCTCCAGTATAAATAAAAATCTTTGCTAAAAGTATAATAGCTAGTCAAACTTTAAGTTTATGACTAGCTATTATACTAAATTATCTTTTATTGTTACGCTTTATTAAGGCATATAATCCACTAAAAGCTCCAAATAGTATTCCAGTAATAGGGAATATAATCCAACAAATATGCCATCCATTAAATCCTAAACCCCAAATCAAAAATATTGCTGTGGCAATAGGCCATACAACTGATGCAACATCACCTATAGCTGTATTATTTTCCTTACATTTTGATGAATATTCTTCAATTTGTAAAAGTGCATTATAGCTATTATTTATATTTCCTACTCTTACAAATATAAAAACTGCAATAGCTACCATTATTAATAATACGATTGCTCCATAATTAGATAATATGTCATTATCATACCCTCCAATTGCTGATATACCAATTAACGCAACAGGTGACAGTACACAAAGTGTAACTCCAATTATATTTAATTTAGTAAAATTGGATGAGAATTCTTCTTTTTTAATTTTTACTCTTTGCTGCACATGTAGTGGACATATGAAATCATCTTCTAAATACTTATACTTGTCAAGTTGAGTACCAGCATAGATAAATAGCCCCACAGCAATAGCTATAAGAATAAATAATGGGATAACACTGAGTCCTTCTAAAGTTTCCACATTAATTTCTGTACCAAATACTCCACCTATTATAATATTATGAGTAAACATTAGTATTGCTGGTGCTAATATACATAACATAACACCAACAGCAATAAGCTTTCCATATTTAACTTTATCCCTCATGTAATTTTCTGCTTCTTTCATGGTAATAGTTGGAATATTATCTAATTGCTTTCTATTTTCAATTCCCAACTCCTTTATTAACTCATCAATGTTCCCAAACTCAGAAATTACAATTCCGATAGCTTCATTTTCAGTTTTTCCACTTTCTTTAAGTTCCCAATATTTTTCTTCCATATTAGAAAGCAACTCATCTTTTAATTTTATAATTTCTGCTGATTTTGGTAAACTTGAAAAAATATTTTCTAAATAATTTCTAATGGTCTCCATACTTATCCATCTCCTTTATAAATTTACTCATTACTTCTTTAATAACCTTCCATTCTTCACACTTTTCTTTGTAGTAATCCAGTCCTTTTTGTGTGATTCTATAGTAAGTTCTTCTCTTTCCAAAGGTCTCATCTCCATAAAAAGATTCTATATAACCGTTGTTTTCCAGCCTTGTAAAGGCAGAATATAATGTTGTTTCCTTTATAATATATTTTTCCTCTGATAGTTTTTTTATAGTTTTAGATATCTCATATCCATAGGACTCCCTATCTAGGAGAGTGAAAAGAATTATAGTATCATTATATCCTCTAATAACATCACTACTTATCAAATGTTATCCTCCTTTCTCCACCTACTACTTACTATTTCATATATAACTATATCTTTAGTGTATATTATGCAATTACTCTGCCTATCGTACTTTATCTGTCGTAGTAATTATAATATATCACAATTACTACGACATGTGAAGTAGTTTTTCCATTTTTTTAATTTTCATCTATATATTTATATAAAAATACAGCATATAAATGTGCATAGAAGCAAATTTATATGCTGTAACTTTATTCATTAATTTTATGCCTTAGACTTTAAGTAATTCATATTATATTTAACTATAAATATACCAATGATTAAAGTAATAAATTCTGCAACTGGTATAGTGGACCATAATCCATTTATACCGAATACTTTCGGAAGAATAGATAGATTAATTAATACTAATGCAAAACTCTTTATAATAGACATGGTATTTGATATCTTAGCATGACTAATTGCTTGGAAAAATGATATATTAACCATATTAATTCCAATAAATATAAATGCTACGAAATATATTCTCATACCTCTAGCTGTAATTTCAATAAGCTTTAAGTCTGAATTATTAAAAAAGCTAATTACTTCTTTTGTAAAGATATTTCCTACTAAGAAAAATACTATTCCAAAGGCAATTGCAATGTATATGGCTGCTTTTCTAGTTTTAATTACTCTATCATAATGTTCAGCTCCAAAATTAACACTTACTATTGGCTGAATAGCTTGGCTTATTCCAGATAATATTGCAACTCCAATTAAAGCAATATTACTAATAATACTATACGCAGCTACTCCAATCTCGCCTATCATATCTATTAAAATATAATTAAATAGTATTATAACAATAGCTCCAGATACCTCAATGAATGAGCTTGATATCCCTACCTTAAATATATTTGTAATATATGGAATTTTAATTGAGTTATAGTTGAATCTAAGATGTCCAGATTTTTTAATAAATTTAGTAGCTATAATTATTAAAGTTACCATTGGTGCTATAGCCGTTGCTATGGCAGCACCTCTCATACCCATGTCAAGTACAAAAATAAATACATAGTCAAAAACCACATTAAACATGTTACCAGTAATTCCGGCAACCATAGAAAGCTTTGGAGCACCATCATTTCTTATAAATGCCTGTAAAACGCCTGATAATATAAAATTTATACCTGATAATAATATTATTTTTAGATATTCATCAGAAAGCCCTAATATTTGTTGTGAGGCTCCAAACATTATAGCTATATTTTTTGAAAAAATATAACCAAAAATAGAAATGCTTAACCCTATTATAATTGCTATAAAAATTGATGTATTAAAGACCTGATTTGCTTTTTCATTGTTCTTTTTACCCATATTAATAGAGTATAAGGTAGCACCTCCCATTCCTATTAAAAGGGATAGGGCATTATATACATTATATATAGGTATAGCTATTCCTAAAGCCGAAAGGCCCTCTTTTCCAACTCCTTGACTTATAAATATGGTATCACAAAGAATATTTACTGACGTTGCTAGCATAGCTAATATGCTAGGAAACAAAAATTTTATCAATAATTTCTTTAATCTCATTTCTGTTAATTCTACAAAGTTCATAATATCACCTACTTAAAATAATTTATTTGATGTGTAATCAATCTAGCACTCTTATCTCTCACAAGTTTATATTCTAAACCTTATAGTAACTATAATGTCAATCATTTATTTTAAAGGAATTTGTATTTCTGTTAAATACTCTTCTTCCTTTGAAGAAAAAGCAGAATCAGTTATGGTAAGAACTATGCCATCTCCAACACTCTCTAGTCCATTTATATCCATAAAATTTATAAGCTTATTAAAGTAACTTTCTGCATAATCATAGAGGCCTCTATAAATTATCCTTGCATATCTTCCTTTATGCAAAGTTTTTATATTTTTATGGTTGAAAATCCCATGATCAAAAATTAAAGCAATATCTCTGAAGGTAGTATACTTTTTACTTAAAATATCTTCTTGTGAGATAAAAGCTCCTATTCTTCCATCAAATAAACAAAGATTATCTCCCAATCTATTACTTAATTCTTTTATACCATATTCTACACTATATATATCTGTTCTATCATTTAAAGAAATATATATTATATCTCTATCCTCTAAATCAACTATTTCACATTCTTCAAGTCTAGCTTCTTCTATACTTTCTTCCAAAAACTCAAGTTTTTTAGAGATACTTTTTTTATATCTTTCTAAAAGTTCAATTTCCTTATCTATGTCCTTCTCTTTCTTATTAAGGAGATCAATTAGTATTTTAAGATTTCTATTTGAAAAATACTTTTTTATATCCTTAAGGGGCATTCCCAGCTTTTTTAAAAATAAAATAGAATCAAGCTGAGCAAACTGTTCAATATCATAATATCTATATCCATTCTCCTCATCTTTATGTCTAGGCTTAAGTAATCCAATAGAATCATAGTACCTTAGTGTCTGAGTTGATATATTGTGAATCTTAGCCATTTCTCCTATAAGTATCTTTTTATCCATTTCATCCTCCATAAAACTATATTATTGGATATAAAACTTTTTCTATAAAAATATATAAATAGTTCTCTATATAACTATTTATATATTTAACTAGTTGTTGTAGTCGTGCAGATTTGAGGGATTTATATATCTTCATCCCATTGTACCTAACTTTTTACAGTGTACATTACTTCTATAGCACAAATTTGTAACCTGTTCTTTATTATTATATTTTAAAGGAAAAATCTCTTATACATTTTTTAATTGCTTCTTCTGATGATAAAAAATGTATATCATATTTCTTAATTTTTTCATTAGCTATTCTTATATCTCTATGTCTATCACTATTTTTAACCAAAAGTTCCTCAATTCTATTAGTTAAGTTCAATTCATTAAATACAATTTTAGCAATGTCATAAGCACCTAAATCATTTTCACTACCGGCATTATATATTCCTTCAGGTAATTTGAGTATCTTATCAAAAGCTTCTATTAAATCATAGACATAAGTTATCCCCCTATAGTCATACTCTGGAAATTCTACTTTTTTATTTTCCATAGCACCTTTTATAATATTCCAAATTAGATTAGATTTTATTTTCTTATTTTTTTCTGGCAAACTAAAAAGCCATGTGATTCTTAAAATAACTGCATCATCTAGTAACCCTAATATTTTTTTCTCAGCTTCTATTTTATGAGCAGCATATACTGTTTTAGGAATTAAAATACTATCCTCATTGTGTGGACCTAAGGAGTTATTATTGCTATATACCTGATCTGAGCTAAAATATATCAATTTACTATTAGAATTTTTACATCCCTTTGCTACATTTATGGTTCCTCTCACATTTATATCATAGGATAACTCTGGATTTCTTTCACAAGTTCCAGTATCTGATATCGCAGCAGAGTGTATTACATAATCTGGTTTGTTATTTTCTATAGTTTTAATAGTTTTCTCTTCATTAGTTATATCTAGTTCCGTTCTTCCAAATTCTATAATATTATACTTATCCCTATAGTATTCTATAAACCTTGAAGCAAAAAATCCCTCTGATCCTGTAATTAATATTTTATCCATTTTTATCCCCCATTTAATCCAAATAACATTCATATGTTGATAATTGCAATTTAATATTTCCATGATTTTACACTTATTTAATATCCTAAACAATTTTTAAATTAATATAAATATTATATCATTTCATTGAAATTGTATCCAAGTTTATTCCATTTCTTCATGTTTTACTTATAACACCTCTATAATTGCTTTAAAATACATTAATAGTTCCTGAATTTTTTCTTTTAATGTATATAATCTGTTTATTAATTCTTAATATATTGTATAATATTACATATATTATGTTTATCGAAGGAGTGATATTATGAATGAAATTTCATATAGTAAGAGCCAAAATAATTTTATAAATAAGACCTTATTATATATGGCCATCGGACTAATAATTACCTTTGCTGTAGGTTATTTTATTTCCACTAATGTTTCTATGATGATGTTAATCTATAGTAACTCAGCTTTCGTAATAGGTATTATTGTTGTGGAATTAGCTTTAGTAGTTTTACTTAGCAGAAAGATTAATAAACTTTCTGTTCAAGCTGCTTTTGCCATGTTTATAACCTATTCTATAGTAAACGGATTTACTTTTGGGGCAATATTTACTATCTACAGTCTCGAGTCCATCATAAGTATTTTTGTAGTAACTTCTGCCATGTTTTTTTGTTGTAGCATGATAGGTATGACCTCCAAAAAGGACTTATCAATGGTAGGTAGAATTGCTATAATGGGGGTTGTTGGAATATTAGTTACTAGCTTATTCAATCTCTTTGTAGGTTCTGATGAGTTATCTATGTTTGTTAATTATATTGGTATTGCAGTTTTCTGTGCATTAACAGCTTATGATATGCAAAAGGTTAAATTAATACATGAACAAAATTACGGTTATGATGCCACTACCACAAATAAGTTTGCTATAATTGCTGCTTTAGAATTATATTTAGATTTTATTAACTTATTTATATACTTAATACGTATTTTAGGTAAAAAGAAATAAATTTTAAGAGTCCAACTTACATTCTAAATGTAGGTTGGACTCTTTAATATTTCTTCTGCCATTGCTTTATCTTCTATCATCATGTGCTGAAAAATCCAGTCTTGTAGAGAATCCTTAATTTTCTTTAATTCTTCACAAGGCTTTTTCTTTAATACTGATAGCTCAATATTCATAATCACTTTTTTTAATTCCTTATGGGATTTTATATGTTCTTCATAATTAGAGTAATTAGCTTTTTTCATTATTTTTTCTTCTTCATAAAAGCTATAAGAAATATATTCTCTAAGCTCACATATTATATCAAGAAGAATTTTAGTATCTACAGTAGCACATTTTGTTATCAATAATTGTTCTATATTACGAGCAATTCTAAAAAGTTCTTTATGCTGTTCATCAATTCTCCCAATATTGGTATTTAAATCATCTTGCCAGTCAAATTTAAAGTCAAACATTTTATATACCTTCTTTTTCTTTTATAGATATATATTATTTTATTATAAAAGAAACACTTTAACAACGCAAATAATTTCTTATATAGGGAAAACATGTAATTATAATTCATAAAATTTAAAATAAATATAATATAACACTGATAACTATATATAAATAAGCAGTGATGTAAATTATTCCATGGTTATAGTGAGAGCTAGGTTGACTACTAAATGTAATTGCATTTTTCTTCTCTTTAGGAAGATTTAAAAATTTATTATTCAAAAAGCTCCCCCTTCATTGACCGTACCGGTTAATTTTATTCTTTAATTAATGTATAAGTATTTAATTCACCTTCAGGGGTACCATTAAAATAGCTAGTTCCATTAATATCATATCTAATTGCATAGGTTATACCACCTCCGCCGTCTCTTATTCCTTTTATTTGAACTTTCCCTACTGCTGGTACAATAATTTCTTTTGGTTTGTGTTTAATCATAAATGCTTCCCCTAATGGAGCATCATCTACAAGTACTTGTACATAGTCACCATCCTCACCAGCGTAATCCCAAACCCAAATTTTAGTATCATTTGCATTAGATTTATGTGTAATAGTATAATCCTGTGCTTGAGTATTTTCATCCTTTGATAAGAGAATAGTTCCTGCTGAAATAGCTGTAGATACTCTATTTTTAAGGGCATTTTTAGCTGATTCTGAAGTATCTATTTTTGATACTCCTTCAAAAATAAGAAAACATATTCCAAAAGAAATACATATCAATCCAAAAATCTTTAATGGCTTATCTTTTCTTTTTTGCTCAATTTTTTTATTAAATTCATCATTATTTTCTTCAATTACATTTGTTTTTCTACATTCAATATCATCCTGAGCCTCACTATACTGATTATCAGGAATGTTTAATTGTTCTCTTGTATTCTCATTTGTATTTATAAAATTTTTCTTAATCTTATCATTACCCTTTTTTAAACTATTTTGTTTATTACTCATAAATTTACCTCTCATTAATGATTTTTGCTGGCTTTATCTTAAAATAAATGCACATTGCTAATCTACAAATAACAACCTGTAATATCATCAAAATAAAAAATACAGTATGACGAGTATTATTTTGTGTTTGATAACCAAAATTTAATATTATAAGTCCAATACCAAGAATTATTAGATTAACATAGAATATTTTTACAAATGAATACAACCATGGTAATACTCTATACATCTTCCTTAGTGGTGGTATAAGAAGAGATACTCCAGTAAAAAGCCCACACATACCTATAAATAAACCTGCTGTATTTTGACCAGCAAATCCTGAACTTCTAACTGTACTAACATCCGTTATAAAAAATAGTGGCATAAGAATTAACATTAGCAAAACTAAGCACATAGGAAAAATAAAATAAATAGCAGCAATTATATATCCTAGTAAATTTTTTAATTTTTTCATCTCATTACAACCTTTCTATATCCGTATCAACTATAGTAGTTAAATCTTCTTTTGTTAAATCCATATCTGTACTTAATCGCATTGCTTGATTATTCACTGCTTTTTCATACAAGTTACGTACATAGCGTCCATTTCCAAACTGTGCTTCAAGTCTTACTATGTCAAGTATATCTTTAAGTTTATCTTTAGCTAATGAATCAATTTCATATCCTTTACTCTTAAACAACATTCCAGATATCTCTATAAGCTCTTCTGTAGAGTAATCTTCAAATTTTATTATATTAGGGAATCTTGATTTTAATCCAGCATTTACATCAAGAAATTCATCCATGTCATCACTATATCCTGCTAATATGATAACTATTCTATCCCTATAATCATCCATTAGTTTTACTAATGTATCTATTGCTTCTTTTCCAAAATCATTAGTTCCACCCTGTGAAAGTGAATAAGCTTCGTCAATGAACAGTACACCATCTATAGCTTCCATAACTTTTTCCTTAGTTTTTATTGCTGTTTGTCCAACATATCCTGCAACAAGTCCAGACCTATCTGTTTCTATTAACTTATTTGTTTTAATGACACCTATATTATATAAAACATCTGCTACTGTTCTTGCAACCATTGTTTTTCCTGTTCCAGGGTTCCCCTTGAATATCATATGCAACGTCTGCGTATTATCTGCTACAAGCCCAAGTTTTTTGCGTTCTCTTTGTACTCTAAGTCTTGCATTTAAACTACGTATATACTCCTTAACTTCTTCAAGTCCTATAATTTTAGATAATTCACTTTCTAAATCAAAGTTAACTATTGATTTATCTTTAGGTTGTATATCGTCACTTATAATCATATTCATTTCATTTACAGGTATATCATTCATTGCAATTCTTGCTGATTGCTTTCTCATTATATCCTCAATATAATTTCTTACCATACGTCCATTGCCAGAATGTTCATTGGACTGTTTCTGCAATAGAATAACTTCCTCCTTAAGGACTTCACCAGCTCCTTCTCCTAGCCTAAAACCTGTATCTTTAATCATCTTTAAAGCTATTCCAAATAGCTCATCTGCTGAATAATCTGGAAAATTTATATTAAGTGGAAATCTAGATTGAAGCCCAGAGTTAGTTTTTAAAAACTCTTCCATCTCTTTCCTATATCCAGCTAGAATAATAATTATTTCCCCTCTATAATCCTCTATAAGTTTAACGAGAGTATCTATTGCTTCTTTTCCAAAGCCGCCATTATCATTTGCTAATGCATAGGCCTCATCTATAAATAAAATACCTCCTAAAGAAGATCTAAATACCTCTTCAGTTTTCTTAGATGTTTGTCCTGCATATTCTGCCACTAATCCACTACGATCAGTTTCTATTAAATGTCCTGATTTTAACAAGCCCATCTCTTTAAACATATCTGCAATAAGTCTTGCTATTGTTGTCTTTCCAGTACCCGGATTCCCGCTAAAAATCATGTTCAAAGCTTGTGATGTATCTACAATCATTCCTGCTTTTCTACGTTTTTCTTGTGCGATTAATAATTTATATTGAGTTCTCACAAACTCTTTAACATTCTCAAGTCCAATAATCTTAGAAAGACTTTCCTCTAAATTAAACTTACCTACTTCTTCAAATTTAAAATCTTCGTAACATAATAAGTTCATTGGTGCATTAGAATCTACTATCAATCTCTTAGATTGATTAAGTATAGCCTTTTCTATTATATTTCTAGCAAGACGACCATTTCCGCTATCATTTCTGCCCTTAATTTGATTTTTTTCAAATAGTTTTATGAGTTGCTCTTTACAATCCTCAGAAACCTTATATCCTTTAGATTTTGCTGTAATAAATGAAATTTCATACATTTCTTCTGGTTTATAGTCTTCAAAATTAATTATGTTTGGAAAGCGTGATTTTAAACCTGAATTAGTTTTCAAAAAATCTTCCATTTCTTCTTTATATCCAGCCAAGATAACAACTAAATCATCCCTGTTGTCCTCAATTCCTTTAACTAATGTATCTATGGCTTCAAGTCCAAAGGTATCATGCTTATCTCTACAAAGAGCATATGCTTCATCAATAAATAGAACTCCTCCCAAAGAAGATTTTATAATATCATTGGTTAATTTTGCTGTCTGCCCAACATATTGACCTACAAGATCAGCTCTAGTAACTTCTCTTAATTGACCTTGTGATAATATTCCAAGAGCTTTTAGATATTTAGCAACTATCCGTGCAATTGTGGTTTTACCTGTTCCAGGGTTTCCTGTAAATATCATGTGCATTGAAATATTAGTAGCCTTAAATCCAGCATTTTCTCGTAACTTTTGAATTTTTAAATTATCTTCAAGTTCCAAAATATACTGCTTTACAGATTCAATCCCTACTATACTTTCTAATTCTTTTTTAACATCATCAATACCCGATACATTCTTTTGAGGCAGAATATCAATTAGCCTTATAAACTTATCATCAATTTGCATCATTAATTCACCATTAACTGATAAAAATACATTATTATCTTCAATAGTATTTTTTAATTTAAATTCTGCTAATGGCTTATATATATTAGAATCAACAAAATCTCTCATACTACTTATTCCAAATGCAACTTTGTAATTTGATATAATCAACTCAGAAATAGCATCTTCACAGTTTATATTCATTGAAAGATTTTTACTGCATTTTATCTTTAAATCTTCAATTAGTATCAATGATATCTTTTTAAGTTCCTCATAATTAAAATTCTTAGTATAAAGTATATCTCCTATACAATTCATAAATTTTGTTCCAAAAATATTCAACATATCATTTTCTGATTTCTCTGATACAAAAACAAAATACTTATTATTTGAACTTATCTCACTTATTGAATTTTGTAAAAGCATTCCATTTGATTCAACAAGATTGTTATTTTGAAATACATATCTTGAACTAAGGGTATATTTACCAGTGATTGTTAATGATTCTATTACATCAATAATACTAGAATGACACTTATCACAATTATCAAACATTACAATATCAGATTCTCCATATAAACATTTATATAAGTCAGATAAAAATACTTCATAATCCGAAGTTGTAGCATACAAAGAGAGGTCTATTTTTAAAATATTATTACTATTAATAATTCTCCTCTGTTTAAGAATATCTGCAATACAAGATATGCTACTATGTTTTCCTGTGCTTTTATTTCCAAGAATAATAATAGCATTCTTAGGTTTTAAGTTGTCATATCCTGTTATAAATGGACGCTTAAATGCAGTACAGAGATTATCCAGATAATCTGTTTGTCCTACAACTAAGGTTCCAATTTCTTCTCTAATACTACTAAATACATCTACTATATCATCAGTCTTCACCTTAGAAGTGTCCTTGTGTTGATATGTTGCTACATTTCCACTCTGTGATTCATCTAATTTATTAACTAGATTCTGTTTAGTAGTTTTGTTCATCTCTCTGAAATTATTTTTAGAATAAGTATTACCCTCACTATTTACATGCTCCATATTTTGAATTTTCTTTTCCTTATTACTTTTATTTGGCATTGCTATAAATCCGTGTTCCTTTACAGTTTCAACTATCTGTAACTCTGGAAAAAGAAACCTGATTATATCTTTTCTGTTGAATTTCATTTCTTTATACCCCCATATTTACTTTTTATAGTCTTTAAATATCTAGTTTTAAAACTTTATGCTCTATCTTTTAAAATTTAATTGCATATGTTCACAAAGAGTATAGCTTTTCTCAATACTGAAAATATATTGTTGCAGCATACTGCTTTACTAATATACTTTCATAAAATTAACACACTATTTTAATCCTATATAATTATATGAACCACATTAATTATAGTTTCTAAAAATATCCTTTGTCAAATAAATATAAATTAGGTTATCCACCTTACACTTACAAAAAATATTTGGCATCTGAAAATAAATAATAAGTCAAAGATGGGAAGTATATTTTGAGTTAGGCAAGGAAACAGGTTCCGCAGATAGTAGCACTATCTAAGGGTTCTGTTGACGCAGTATAACACAAAATAGACGAGCATTCTGACTTATTTATTTTTTGAAGATGCCTTATATAAAAAAAGTGATATCCATTCAAATTTATTATCTGTAAGAATATCACTCTTTTTATATATGAAATTTCTATATAGTATTACTTTGAAAAGTCTATATTATAAACTAATGAAATGCATTTCCACCAAGTCTCCAAAGACTGATACCATAGCCCTTTTCCTTTATAACTTGCATCCATGAGTTTAATGTATTTTTATCTGCATACCACACTTCATGTTCAATCCCATCCTCATCAGTGTACTTGAACACTATGCATTGGCTTTTATTGTCTCTTTCCTCTTTTGCACTATATTCTTTTACTAAATCTTTAGCTTCTACTTCAGATAAGGAAGTTACCTTTCCATCTGAAGCCCAATTAAATCCACCTGTAGCAATGGCAAAATTTTTACTTCCTGGTACTCTTTCCATCTTATCCATCAATTCTTTTATGAACTGAGGATTTGCTTTTTCTCCCGGTTCACTAAACCCTCCATGTAGGTTGTAACACATCATAACATAGGTCGGACCCTCTATAAACTCTAGAGCATCAAAAGGGATATTAGGTTCTAATATGACTCTCAACTTTAACCCAACTCCATTACATTCACCATATAGCTCCTTAATAAACAATAAGTAATTATTCCATAATTCCATATCATCCTTAATTTGTTCATAGTCAATTTCTATTCCATTAAAACCATACTGAGATGCTAAACTTATTATATCCTTAACATGTTTACTTCTTAAGATAGAATCTGTGAGCAATGTCTTTAAAAGATCCTTATCCTTTAGTGATGAAGTTCCATCACTATTTATTTTATCATTAACAATAGTAAGATATTTAGTATAGTCCTCATCCTTTGTTCTATTATAGTAATCTACTAATTGCTGTGGCATTATCAGTTTATTGTTGGAATCAAAATAAGCTGCAAAATATGAAACTTCCTTTAATTGCTTATCTAAAGACTTAATCTCTCCTTGAACATCTAAATCCCAATAAGTGACCCATGCTGATAAGTTATCTATATTTTCATCAAATATCTTTTTATCCTCAATTGCAGCCGTTTCTCCAACCTGTACTTTACTGCTATTTTCCAGGGGATTTTTTTCTTTTGAACAACCATATAGAAATATACTTATTATTAAAGTCAAAGTAATAATAATCCAAGTATTCTTTGCTCTTTTACTCATTTAACACCTCTATAATCTATAAATATTTAATAAACCAGTCTATAATTTTATCAGTAAAATTTCTAAGGGAATAAAATATACTATCAACTCCCTTTAGTGAGCTGTCATACAATTCATTATCATTAACATCAGTTATCCTAAACTTTTTAAATACACCATCATATACATCATCTGCAATATTCCTTTGACTATATCCATATTCTCCCCATGCAGACTCTAAATAAACACTTCCCTGATTCTCATTAGTTACATCCAAATCTTTAGCTATATTAGTACCATCAATGTCTATACTAATTTTATCATTAACTAATGTTATATCAACCTTTCTGCTCCCCCCATCTCTTATATCAAATTTTTCTTCTTTATTTTTACTTAAGTCTAGTGAGAATATGACATTAGAACTACCTTTTGAATTTTCAATAATACTTATTACATTATTCATAAGTCTAACACATAAACTATCACTTTGATCATCATTAGCTCGCAAATAAATACCTTGAGAACCTATTATATTCCCATTTAATATTGTTGACACATTAACATCCTTATAAGTATCACTATTTAAAAGTTTAAGGATACCTTTTCCTTCTGATAAAGATGTTAATATAATAGTATCATCCTTAAACTCCGCTTTTCCTGATACCTCTTTAAATTTACTTGCCTTTTCTTTATCTCCAACTACAAATTCAATATCCTGCTTCGTATCATCCAAAATTCTCATTAGCAAATGATTGGTTGACCAATAGGACTGTGGTTGAATTCTAGTTAAATCATAGATTGAACTATCTATTGTATTTAGCGAGAAACCTTCCCTATTAAAATTCATATTAAATAACTCTTTAATCCATTTACCATTTATTTCGCTTACCTTGTCATTAGTACCAAACTGACCTGTATTAGAATGCATTAAGGCATATAATTTAGGCACTTGACTAATTTCCTTAGTATACACTTTAGATAAAGCCTTATAGTCACTATCAATACGCTGTTTCATTTCTTCATAGGACTCTTTGGGAATATTATATTCATCTCTAATATAATCCATTAAATAGTGATTATAATCTCTCTCCATACTTGAAGCTGATTCTGCAAACTCAACTGCATTTAAAATACCTAAGTAGTTTGAATCTTTATCAAATGCATTTATGTATTTAAGTCTATACCCATTTGTACCTAATTCCCAGTAAGAGCTATCTACTAACTCTAATAGCTCATTAGAACTTAAAAATTTCGAGTCTTCCTTTTCAAATTTATCAGCATAAGTTAGCATAGTTGCCTTTAAATTGTATTCTTCTATAATTTTCTGAGAAAATATTGCTGTATCTCTTCTTCCATCTTCAAATAGTAAAAATAGTGATTTAGTTGGTAATGCCTTACCTTTTAAATAATAATCCACTACATCCTTTTGAGTAATTGTTACATATCCGTTATTTTTTAATGCTTTAAGCTGTTCATCCAATCTTTTGGTACTTATTAAGGTATCATTTCCTGCTCTATCTACACCAAAATATGATACTGCAATGAAGCCACTATCTTGATTATTACTTACCTTATATGAATTGTAAGGCTCATATACAGAGAATGAAAATAAAGCTTTTATAATAGCTATTAACAATATAATTAAAATAACTCCTTGTAATATACCTCTTGCTATCTTAATCCTATCTTTCTTTTTAGGAGAAAAAGTATTACTTTTCATTGTTTTTCCCTCCGTTTTTCTTAAACTTACTGGAAGTAGTTCTCTGTTCCTTCTTCTTTTGAGCCTTTATATCACTGGGAGTCATTCGCGTGCCCCATGTGGACTTCCAAAAGGTTACCCATGCAATAGGCATCTGCCACAATAATACTGCCTCATAATAAATGCAAAATACCATACCAAAAACCCATGTAGTACTTTTTCTAAGAAACATTTGAGCAAAACTCATCATTAAAGCCATCATCAATATTCCTACTAAGAAGGTTGTTGGAAATATCTTATGGATAATTGGAACATAAATTAAGTTATATGTAACAACTATTGGAGCAACAATAGGAACTACTACACCCATATAAAAGAATACTGCCATAAAAGGCTCCTTTTTCCACATAAATTTACCTGCAATTATTGATTCTCTTAGCCATGAACGCTTCCACCTCATTTGTTGCTTAAGAAATATTTTATATTTATTAGGTACAATGGTAGAACAGATAGCTGTATCTTGATAACTTGTTCGATGACCTTTTAACACAAAATTAGTCATAGCACGATCATCTCCAAAGGTTGCCTTCTGACCTAAAAACCTTTGATTTAACCATGCATCCATATTGTCTAGAATTATTTGTTTTTTATAGCAAGCTAATGGTCCTGATAAACAGGTAACAGCATCAAAATAAGCCTCTGCTGCCTTCATAATTCTAAAGGCTATGTAATAACGCACTGATTGCATCTTTGTTAATACATTAGTGTATGTATTAGCTACATCAGTCCTTCCTGATACGCCTCCCATTTTAGGATCTTTAAAAGGTTGAACTAAATTTCTTATAGCAAAGGGATCTAAAAAGCTATCTGAATCAACAAATACAACTAAGTCATGTTTAGCTTCCTTAACTCCTCTGCATAAAGCATCCCTTTTACCTAGATTATTTTCTTGCACAAAATATTTTAACCTGTGTTTTGTTTCAAATCTCTCTGCTTCACTACTTAACCTCTCAATAGTTTCTTTAATTTTTTCTACAGAATTATCATTAGAACAATCATCTACTACTATAACTTCCAGCTTGTCTATAGGATAATCTTGATTTATGCAACTTAGAATTGTTCTTTCGATCCACACTTCTTCATTAAAGCAAGGAATAATAATAGTTACTCCAGGTGTATAATCCACATCTATTAGCATAGGTTTATATAACATTCCAAATAAATATCTGCTAAGCAAAAATACTGCTGCAATAATACTATAAAGGTATATCCATTTATTAAATTTAAAATATATAATACTTTCTGCACGCATTAATATAATAAATAATGTAATAAATAATAAAAGAAAACTAGAAGTAACAAGTACATATCTATCTTTTTTTCTACTTGAATACTCTGACAAAGTTTCTGTAAACTCTATTCCACAGATAATTTTTCCTTCAGATGTTATAGAATCTCTAACTTTTTCACCTTTAATTTTCACTTTCATTTCATAGCCCTCAGGCATAGAACCAGGTAATATTTTAAATTTTAACTTTATCTCCTCAGCATTGTTTATTATATTTAATTGTGTTTCATCTTTTAATTCTAACAAAAGCCCCGTGGTAGAAATGTCTATAGATTTTACTAATAACTTTTTATTTCCTTTGCTGCTTTTACAAACAACTTCCACATCCGTTTTCATTACATATCTTATACCAGCATTCTTACTCGTTATAAAACCACTAGGGTCTTCTTTATGGTTATCCAAAAGTTGATATCCCCTACGGTCAATATTATCTCTAATTTCTTCCTTATCAGGAACATTTGATAATAACCGTCTATCTTTACGGGGATTTAAAAGGACATCACGGGTTTCATCTTTTTTTATTTTTTTCATATAGTATCTAACCTCATTTTTAAACTCCTCATATGTTACAAAAATTATTATTCTAAATAATCGCTTAGCTTTGCAATTTTATACTTTGTTCCGTAAACTCCATTCTCATTATTAGTTAAGAAAATATCTAAGGCTTCTGCTGTATAATAACTTTGATTGTTCATGTGCATTACTATAATATTCCCTCTACCTTTGATTAAACTTTCTTCTAATGAATGAACAATTTCTTGGGAAGAACTACTTTCATAATCATGAGTTGAAATATTTCCATTAATAGAATATTTAAATCCACTTTCAAATACCTGTGCTAGCCCTTCCTTTTTAACAAGTAAAGTTGGTGGTCTAAAGTATGGTCTTAATGAATTTAAATCACCTATAACATTAGCCATAGCATCATAGGATTTAACTAAAGAAATCTCCAATTTATTCTTGTTTGTATCTAAAGTTTCATGATTATAGTTATGACTTCCAATATCGTGACCATTAAATGCAATGGTTCTAAGTAAATTAGGATTAGCATTAGATACATCTCCGTTAGTATCAATGTACTTTGATATTACAAAAAAGCTTCCTTTTACTTTATGTTTATTAAGTACATCTAAAATCTCATTAACCACAGGATCTCCTCCCCAATCATCGAAGGTAAAGAATATTACATCTTCACCATTGGTATCAATAGTCCCTGTCTTATCCATTAAAACCTGTTCCTCTTCATTTAAATCACTTAAATCCACATATTTATTACCTATGTAATTAGATTTCATCATAGATAAAGCTTCTTCATAAGACCTCCTAATTAATGAGTTAATATTATTCCCCGCCATCCTATATCTCCCTAATTGAGAAGCTGATTCCACAGTATGTTGCAATTCACTTAAAGTCTCAACAGAATAATTCAATGGCTTTTCAACTAAAATATAGGATTGTGTTGCTTCATTATATTTATTGGCATGTCCATTTTTTACATAATTAGAGGTAATTAATTCAATAATATTTGCTACAGTATTCTTATCTTCAAATAAATCTGAGTCTAGCCTAAAGTAAACAATCTCACCTTTTCTTAATGACATATAGGTATTTAAATTAAGATAATCCCTTACAACTTCTTCTGCATTCATGTTTTTATATTTATGATTAATAGGAGATTTAGAATAAGTAAACAGTTCATAACCCTTAATACCATGAATTTTATTGATAACAGATAAAGCTTCTTGAACCTCAACATCAACATAACCATATCCAGGCATGTATGCTTTAGTATTTACACCAATCTTCCTTAATAAATTATCTACTTCATATATTTCTTTACAAATCTCTTCTGTAGATTTGTCTAATAAACTTGAGCTAACTGTTATTCCTCCATTGCCAATTTCATGACCTTTCTTTAATATGTTAGCAATTCTATCTGGATACTTTTCTATTTCATCCTTAGTGACAAAGAAAGTTCCTTTAGCCTTTATTTTATCTAAAGATATTAAAACTGAATTTAATGCAGTTTCATTACCTAATCCTCTAAAGGTATAGGATAATGCTTTTTTAGTAGTGTAAAACTCTGAAATGTTAGGAGCCAGGTTACCATTATTTTTTTCTATTAGCTCCTTAAAATTCACTAAATCTGAAGAATTTTTTACTTCACTATTTCCTTGTGAAGTATTTTTTTCTTCTTTATAACTTTCATCTATATAAATCTCATCTTTATTTGACATATTTTCAGGTGATGAAGTTTCATCATCACTTTTCATTCCTACTAACTCATTCACTTGGACAACAGTTATTTTCTGTTCATCTATGGCCTTCAACAACCATTCTACAATTTTAACAACAGTTATTTCTTCTCTTTCATCCTTAGTAGATTCATCTATCCCTGCTTCTTTGTCTATAGCTGGCTTTTCCTCTTCTATTTCTCCTTCATATTCAAAATCATCAAGAACACCATTAACCTTAATGGAAATAATTGTGCCCTTATCTAATTTATTTACATAATTCTGAGCCTGCCCATAATCCTTGAAACTTTGATAGCTAAGATAATGATCACTGTGAACCACATATTTATTACCTGAGGCGTATGCTGCCTCTAGGACTTCATCAGTGTATGTGGTAGATTTACACTTTAGTAAATTAGATTTCTCCTTAATTATAGTTTCTATTATCTTATTACCACGGCAAAAATCAGTAATTAATTCTTTCTGAGATAACTTTTCCATATACCTAGTATCTGAAAGAGTTTCACTTCCTACTACATGCCCTGCTTTTTTAATGTCTTTTACTGTGGTAGGATCTTCTCCAGCTTTAATACCTGGAATAAAAAAATTTGCTTTTACACCATACTCATTTAGTAACTCCACTATTTTTCCCATGGTATTAGCATCACTAATTCCTTCAAAGGATAGAGCTAGTACATTAGAAGAGGTTTTTACATTAGTTATAACTTCAGCTTGTTTTTTACTACTTAGTAACTTTAATGCATCCTTTATCTCTGCTGATGCATCATACTTATTTTTATCATTTTTAATCATATTTTCAGTATGATTATTCTTAGTGTAACTCTTATATGTAAAGGCTCCTAATCCTACAGCCACGGTTATAATTATTGTGACGATAATCCAATTTTTTTTCATATTATTTCTTCTCCATGTATTTAAGACTTTATTTTTATTTTAACTTTAATAATAACTTATTTCAATAAACAATAATTATTGATTATTGAAATGATATACAATTATACCACAATATTTTATTTTGAATCAATATACTATTAATTAGATTCTGTTGAAAATTACAGTAATAGAATAAAAGCTATTGAATATTACATTGAATATTCAACAGCTTTTTTAACTTATTCAATTATTTATTTTAAAATCAGTAAATTATATATATTAATTAAAATCTTTTACCCTATTGTGTAATTATTTAGATGGAGCAGGTGACTTTACCACAGTTAATTCTAAAATTTCATCATGTTTATTACCAACATTCATCTTAGTTTTAAATGGTATTTTTAATAAAGTGCCTTCTTTGTATTCATGAATTTCTTGGTCATCTAATCCAATTGATAACGTGCCTTTTAGTACAGCCATATATACATTAGAATTTGAAAAATGCTCTGGAAGTCCTTCTCCTTTATTAAATATCATGTGTAAGTAATGAACATTTCCATCTGAAATAAGCATTTCAACTGTTCTACTATGGCTGTTAGTCATTTGATAAATTTTTTCAACCATTATAAATTCCCCCTTTATATCTTTATCTTTTAGAATATATTATTTATACTTAATTGCCTTTGCAGGACATTTATATATAGCTAGTTTAATCTTTTCACTTTCTTGTGATATTAATATATTTTTATTTACCTTTGCTTTTTTATTTTCTAATATAAAATCTTCTGATGCTATCCTTGTACATAATCCACAACCAATACAAAAGTCCTCTTTTATAATTAGTATTGCATCTTCCTTTTCTATAATATCTTCTTTAGGTAATTCTTCTTTTTTAACAAATCTTGAAGTTATAATTGCCATTATAATAATAGATATTGTAGTTAAGCTCCATCGAATCACCATAAATTTAGGACCTAAAAACTTAGATTCATTTGCTAGCATCGGAATCTTAATTACTGCCCAAGCACTTAAGATTATTACCATATTTGCTATGCTGGCACCCTTTTTTATAAGCATCTTACATACAGGAAAAGCTGCATAAATAGGACCTGCTGAAAAACTACCTAGTAAAAAGGAAAATATATATCCTTTAACCCCTGAACCTTCACCTAGTGCATTTTCTATAGTTTTTTTAGGAACCCATCCCTCAATGAGAGATGTTAGTAGAAGTATTACTGGCATTATTATAAGCATTTCTTTCACATAATATAAGCTATTATTTAAAGCCATAATTCCTTTATCCGGCATAAAAATCAATAAAAACAAATAAGCTAAAATAACAAAAGTTAATAACATATTGTTTTTTACTTTTTTAATAATTAAACTCATATTATCACCCCCATGAAAAGTGCTATAACCACAGCAAATATAAAGCTTAATGAGTTTCTAATTAATGCAAACTTAACACCAAATTCTCTTCTTTCAAGAGGAAATGTAACAAAACCAACCATGGTAAGAGTTGTTAAAAATGCCACTATAGGAACTATACTAGCTCCCGCATTTACTAGGGAACCTACTAGTGGAAAAGCAACAAAAGCTGGTATTAAAGTGATGCTTCCTACAAATGCAGAAATAATTGTAGAAATAAAAATATTAGATTGCCCTAAATAATATTTAATTGTATCTGGTGGAATGAATGTAAGTATTAATCCTATAAGAAAAAGTATTCCTATAATTTCTCCTATCATGCTTTTCATTATTCCCGTTGACATTTTAATGGAGTTAAAAGTTTTCTTTTTATCTTTAATTATGGACCAAATAAACCAAGTCAATGTAATTGCCCAAAGAATTATTGTGAAAATATCCATTTTATTTTCTCCCTTCAACATCTTTACTTGTATTATAATTTGTTTTAATATTATAATCAGTTACTAAGGTAACTAATTTTGAAAAAGGGGAAATAATAATGATAGATTTTATTTCTGTTCTTGAAAATACAGAATTATTTAAAGATATCTCTATGAGCACTATTAATCATTTATTTGTACAAGATTCTTTCAATATAAAAACTTATAAAAAAAATTCCGTAATTTATTTTCAAAATGAAAAATGTGTTACTTTTGATATAGTCCTGAAAGGAATTGTCTCTGTACAAAGCACTGATGAGAAAGGAAACTATATCTCAATAAGTGATTTTACTATCGGAAGTGAACTAGGAGGAAATCTGCTTTTTTCCCATAAAAACTTTTATCCAATGATGGTTCTAGCAAAAACGGAAGTAACACTTATACACTTAAAAAAAGATTTAGTTTTAAGTCTCTGCCAAAGTAATACTACTTTTTTATCTAAATTTCTTCACTCCATCTCAGACAAAACCTTAATTTTAACAGATAAAATAAAAACACTTTCTCTTAAATCTATAAGACAATGCATAATTGACTTTCTAATGTATGAAAGCTATGTTCAAAAGAGTAATACAATTAAACTAGAAGTAACTAAAAAGGATTTAGCAGAAAAATTTGGGGTACAAAGATCCTCATTATCCCGTGAATTAAATAAAATGAGAAAAGATGGGTTAATAGAATACGATGCATTTTCTATTACAATAGTAAACCTTGATAAATAGATAAGTGGTAGACCTTTAACTTAAAAAGTCCACCACTATTTTTATTTAAGTATATCAATGGTATTTGCACTAGCAGCCTTATTGGCAGGAATTATACTAGATACTATACCTATAAATATGGAAATTCCTATAGCTACAGATGCAGTAAATAGACTTGGTATTATTGCCATGTGCATAAAATAAGATATGATATTAGCAATTATTATTCCAAATACATATCCTATCACTCCACCAGTGACAGTAATAACTACACCTTCTACTAAAAATTCTCGCTTTATATCTTTTCTTCTGGCTCCTATTGATCTCTTTATTCCAATTTCTAAAGTTCTCTCAGAAACAGAAGTATAAACCATGTTCATAACACCTATTCCTGCAATAAATAATGATATACCAGCAACTCCAGCAATAAATAAAGTTAATGTATTTAGTACTGAACCCATCATTTTTATTATTCCGCTAGTATCCATTACCATATATTCTCCTTCAGCTTTTTTAGAGCCTTCCTCATTAAGGACGTTTTCTATATCCTTAATAGTATCCTTAACATTTACTCCATTAACTAAGGTAATACTCATACCTTGAACTACATCACTGGAAGGGAAAAACTTATCATAGGTGTTCTTTGGAATTTGAATATCTGGTTTAAAGCTAAAGCTAAACTCCTCATCTTCATCAGATTCTATAATACCTACAATTTCAAAGGTAATACCCTTTAAGGTTGCAATACCTCCAATTAACTCTTCTTTCTCTTCAACCTTATCACCAATTAGGCTTTCTCTTAATACTATGGTTCTTGTTGAATTTTCATTATCTTTTTCACTTAAATTTCTTCCTATAATCTTTGGAGAATCAGTTTTTTCTACCTTTGAAGCCATTCCTTGAATGGCAGCTCCCCTTACTTGTAAATCTACAAGCTCACCATATTCATTGCTAGAATATATATATTCTACTGATTCAATTCCTTGTAATCTTTCTATAGCTCTTTTATCATTATTATTAAAACTATTTCCTGCAGCATTAATATGTTCCTCATTTGACGGAGTAAACATTGCATTTAATACAACTTTACCTTCGTTTTCTCCTGTAAAGTCTTTTATAGTTTTATTCTTATACCCCTCCCCTAATGCAACTATGGTAATTACTGCTGCTATTCCTATTATTATACCTAACATAGTTAAGAAAGATCTTTTTCTATTTCTTATAAGATTTCTTAAAGCAGAAAAAATTAGAACACTAAGCTTCATCTAAAATTCTCCTTCCTTAAGCTCACCATCGAAAATAGACATTATTCGATTAGCTTGTCTTGCTACATTTACATCATGGGTGATTAAAATTATAGTAATTCCTTCATCATTAAGTTCTTTAAACATACCCATTATTTCCTTAGATGTATGGCTATCTAAAGCACCTGTAGGCTCGTCTGCAATTATTATATCTGGATTATTAATTAATGCTCTAGCAATAGATACCCTCTGTTGTTGTCCTCCTGATAATTCAGTAGGATACTTATTTATTTTACTCTCAAGATTAACCTTTTTTAATAGTTCTACAACTCGCTTCTTGGTTTCCTTTATTCTATGACCTCTATAAAGCATAGGTATTTCAATATTTTCTTTTATTGAAAGCCTTTTTATAAGGTTAAAATCTTGAAATACAAATCCTATCTTTTCATTTCTAAACTTACTTAAAGCATCATCTGAAAAAGAACTTATATTTTTATCTAAAAATGTGTAACTTCCATCAAACTTTTTATCCAGCAATCCTAATATTTTCATAAGTGTTGATTTTCCTGATCCAGAGGGTCCCATTATTGCTAGAAACTCACCCTTATTTATCTCTAAATTAACATCCTTTAATGCCTGAAGAGTTTCATCCCCAGTAACATAAAACTTATTTATGTCTTTTAATTTAATCATAATTATTTGCTCCCTTCTAGTACCGTAGAAGGATTTTTAATCAACCTATCTCCTATCCCTATAGCTCCATCTAATAAATAATACTTATCATTTTCTAAAGTTGCTTTTATTTCTATATCTTCATAAGATTCGCCTTTTTCCTTAAGTATATGTATCTTAGAATCTTTTTCATATACATAATCTTTAGGTATTTCTATTCCTTTGTAATTGCACTTAACCTCTAAGCTAAACCCTATTCTGATACTCTTTTCTGGTTTTATGTAAAAATTGTATCCTGTTGTAGTTCTTCCTGGTTCTTCAATAGGTAGCTCGTCAATTTCAGTTATAGTACCTTTAATATATTCTCCACTACTAATAACCTTTAACATTACTTCATCATCTATTTTTAAATTCTTTACATCAAATTCAGAAACTTCTGCTTTAACTAAAGGCTCTTTAGATATTATTCTCATATAGGCTACAGTTGGGTCATCTATACCCTTGCTATTTACTTTCACTACTCCATCTATATCTGCAACTATATCTTTACCTATTTTTTTCTTTAAAGTATCCCTTTCAGTTACTATTGACTTGTTTCCCTCTTCATAACTTGCTACTTCAGTTTCTATGCCATTAACTTGATTCATTAACATTTCTATTTGTTGAGAAACTTCTAGTTGCTTACCTTCAAGGACATCTTTTGTTTTCAATAATTCATTATATTGACTTTGAGCTTCTTTTTCTTCTGATGTACTAAGCTTAGATATTTCACTCTTAACTTTATTTAGTTCACCACTTATTGCATTTAAATCTCCTTGTAGCTTATTAATGCTTGTGTTAACTTTATCCTTTTCCTTCTTCACTCTAGATACTTTGCCATTATTGGAGGTTATTTCCCTATCATACTGTGCTATTTGATCTTCAACTGCAGTATTAAGATAAGAAAATAATACATCGCCTTTCTTTACCTCTTGTCCATCTTTAACTTTAATATCTTTTAATTCTCCTTGTGACTTATCTACTATAATGATTTGCTCATCACTTATAATACTAATACCATTAAATTTTAATGTTTCTTCTCCCTTGATTTCATAACTATCTTCATGAGTAATTGTTGTCTCCTCTTTTGGTCCTTTTAACTTTATAGCAATTATTACTGCTGAAAGTATTATAAATAATACTACTGCAATGACAATCAGTATATACTTTTTCTTCTTTGAAAGATTGAAATCCATCTTCAAATTCTTCACTCCTTGTCCTATTCTATAATAAATAAAGAAGATAGAATCTATCTTCTTTATTTACTATACACTAATTTTATACATTCATTGTATTTTCTGCTTCTTCATTATATTTAATTTTCTTAAGTAGGCTGAATACTATTAGATATGCTATTACAATTCCTATTATTCCTGAAACTACAGTTAACCAACTAAAAATTGGAGTTGCAATTAATCCTATTAAAAAGCAAACAGGTTGATATACTGCCAAAGCATATACTGCCATCTTTTTCCACATGAAAATTCCGATAGTAATAACTAAAAGTATTATCCCAGATATAATTGAAAATACTACCATACCATTGCTAAGGGCAAGCTCTGGAAACATTTGAGCTGTAGTCTTATTTGTAAGTGGAGTAAAAAGTGACCCAATTCCTCCAAGAATGTAAAGTACTAACACTAATGTGGTCCAAAATCCCCTTGTCTTTTTTTCCATTTTATAATTCCTCCTTATATAATTATATTAAATAATTTCTAATACTATTTTAGCAGAAATCTATACTTTTTTGTATATATTACTTAAAATTACTATTTTTATACCTAAAAGTATGTGGAATTAAAAACTATAGAATTTTTTATGCTATTTCTATTTACTAAACACTTCCTAAATCTTCGACTTCTTTTTTATATTTATCATATAACTCTTTTAAATTAAGAAATTCATTTAGAAAAGCTCCTCCATGCTTTAATTCTTCATCAATATACTTCATCCCTTCCTTTGCAAAAACAAAACAATATTTTACTATTTCTTCTTTAGCAACATTACACTTTATATATTGGGGTATTGCTTTCATATTTATATGATTTTGAATTTGATTATAATAAAATTGAGCTATTACATAATTTTTTAGCTGGTCCCTATCCTCAAATTGACTCCATTTAATTTCAGATGCATATACTTCTTCTTTAAAATTTTTAATTATATAATCGAATATAGTAACAGATGAATCTATTCTCCTTTGTAAGTTATGTGATAAATTATTTGAATGAATTCTATAATTTATTACTGCACCATCTACTTTTCCATAATTCCAATTATATTTTATTAACTGCAGACAATTCAATGTATCTGCAGAAAAATCATTGTTTTTATAAACTATCCAATTTATTTTATTGTCCTTAAAAAAGTTCAATCTATGAAGACAATTCATAGGTATAATACCAGATGCAGATTTAAAAATACGTCCAATGACCTCCTCTTTAGAATGAACTTGGTAATTCCATTGCTGAACTATTATATTATCCTCATTCACTATATTAAAGTCACTAAATACATAGTCCTTGTTAGGATTTTCTTCTAAATACTCTACAAATTTATAAACAGCATCCCTTTCTACAAAGTCATCACAAGCAATCCATTGAAAATACTTCCCCTTTGCGTTACTAATAATTTCTTGAATTCCTTTTGATGCTCCACCTGAGTTTAGACTATGATAAATTCCGCGTATATTTTTATGTTTTTTCTCATAATTTCTAATTATTTCATCAGAGCCGTCTGTTGAACAGTCATCTATAAGTAAAATTTCTATATTAGGATAGGTTTGATTTATAAAAGAATCTACACATTTTGATAAGTATTTATTACCATTATAATTTGTTATTCCTATAGTAACTAATGGTTGCTCAATCATTGAAACTTTTTTTATTTCAGATAGAGTTATGAATAATGCCTTTAGTTTTTCTATTTGATCCTGCAACTCAAAATCATTCTTAACAAAACAATTATACTCTTGAGAATCATATTTACTATCAATTACCATCTCAAGAGCATCATTTATTGTATTCCAAATTAAACACTGAGGATATATTTCTTTTGCACCAACAAAATTATGGATTATAGGTTTTATCCCTTTTGCCATAGCTTGCATAACACTAATGTTTTGTGATTCTAAAATACTTGTACATAATATATAATTTTTATCTTCTAGCCATTTATCTAGGTTATCCTGCCAACCCTCATAAACTACATTATTTTCTAATTCAAATGCTTTTATCATTTGATTAAAATACAAAACATCTCTAGTATCTTGAAATTTACCAGCAATATATAATTTGTATTGGCTGTTTTTATCATATATAGCTTTAAAAGTATGAAGCAATAGCATAGGTCCTTTCTTATAGTTTATATAACCTACATACGCAATATTAAACCCAGGTTTTCTATCTTGAAAAGTCCATTTAGGAATATCTATACCATTAGGAATTACTATGGTTTTTTCTTTATCAATATTGAAATTATCAATAGTAAAATTCCTTATATGTTCTGCTACAAATATGATTTTATCAACATTTTTCCAGTAAACATTACATGGATATTCAGTAAAGGATTCATAGCTGTGTATTCTACATATAATATTCTTTTCTTTAGCAATGCTAAGTTTACTTCCATAGGATATTAATTCATCACACCACTCAAACCAGCATATATCGGCACACTTCATCCCTTCATCAATTTGCTTTAAATTTGTTACCACTATTTTTTTAGTCACATAGTCATGAGATAATCCATTAATAATATCTTCTAAAAAACTATCTAGCCCTTGTTTTACAAAAAAGACAATATTTTTTCTATTACTTTTCTCAGAATCAACTCTCATACTACTTACATTTTCAACCATACTATTGCTCCTTCATTATTATTATTAAATATAGTAAGAATAGATACTTATTCTATTGATAACCTATCCAATAAAATCTCATTTATCTTTACCATATCTTATGTTAATTAGTAATCATACAGTTTTATATTAATTTGAACAAAAGATTACTAATTATAGTAGAAACTAATAATCTACTCCTTATATGAACCATAAAAGCTTACAGTCTCTATATCTCCTGGATTTTCCTTTGGTACTATAGCCATATTATAGATTTTATCTACATAAAGAGGACTACTATTTGATAAATTGTTATATTCATCAGTTATATAATAATTATCTGTATGTCCAGTACCACTTCTTGTTACTCCAATATTTACTATGGCTACATACTTTGAATTCTCTGCAACAGTTCCCTTGACATTTACCTGTCTTATAGTGCCTTCCCCTTTGTTACAACAATTGCATTCCTTACAACATTTACACTCGTCGTTTATAACCACTTTCAAAAATGGAACAAGATATCTATCCTTACATATTGAAGAACCAAATTGTGTAAGAATGCTATTACTTCTATCAAGTAATGCTATACCTCTATTACTTAATTTATTCTGTAACCATAATACAACAAAATCAGTTAAATCCACTGTTATAGCCACATCTGAAGTTATTGGATGAAAATTTTTTTTAATATTGATATCTACTTCTGGTCGATTATTGAAAGTTGTATAAGTGCTGAAATAATCACATAGGGGGTATATTGAAAATATTTTCCTACAATCATTATAAAAATTATTTGTCTTAAACAATACAAGTTCTGCACTAGAAATTGATGCATTACTTGGTATACTAGAAATATCAAAAAATAGGTAACTAATATAGTTGTGTATACCATCACTACCTACAGTTATAGTAGGTTTATTCATATTTCCGTTTATCAATTTACTGGTTACCGTAAGACTCTTAGTAGCATAAATTATTATATTTGACAAATTTGTCACCTCTTTTTTAATCCATTAGTTTAAAGCATGGAGCAATAAATTGCTCCATGCCATTATAAATAGTTCTAGATGGTATATGACCATGCAGTTACTACACCAGTAGATTCGTCAACAGTATCACCTGTTATAAATTTTGGTACAATTGACAAAGTATAAGAGGTATTAACAGCTAATGATGTTCCATTTGCTGTATTATCATAAGCAATTACTCTATAAAACGATCTATCTCTTCCTGTTGAAACAGCGTTTGTAACATTAAGTCTAATGGTTAAATAAGCAAGACTATTTCTAGCAACAGTGCCTGTAACTCCAACAGAACGAGGTGTACCAGTTTGAGGAGTATCAAAATCAATTGTTAAAGCCATAAAATTCATCCCCCAAATTTTTTTAGGATTTTGCTCCTGATATATTATATGACCTTATATACAAAATGTGATTTTAAATTTATTATCCTGTAATTACTTTTCTAAATACAAGTATAGTAGTTATACTTTTTCTCCTTCACTCTATTTTATTTCTCACAAATAGAACTAAATATTATTATATAAATAGTAATGTTTACTACAAGAACAGTTCATTAAATTTTTACATAGTATATATGGTAAAACTAATAGAATATTTTATTTATTCAACAATGAAGGTTTTATTTAAAAGAGGAGATAATATATTATGAAAAATGAAGTAAGCTTGTGTATGATTGTAAAAAATGAAGAAAACTATTTGCCAAGCTGTCTTAACAGCATTAAAGATATTGTGGATGAAATTATTATTGTTGATACAGGGTCTACGGATAAAACTGTAGATATTGCCAAAAGCTTTGGGGCTAAAGTTTACTATTTTCCTTGGCACAATAACTTTAGTGAAGCTAGAAATGAATCACTAAAGCATGCTACCAAAGATTGGATACTCATATTAGATGCAGATGATGAATTATCCCCTAAGAATCAAGAAAACTTGAAAGATTTACTATACAGACAATTAGATGAAAATGCGATTTACTACTTTGAAACATTAAATTATTATGGAAATATCGTTGATGATAATTCAATAACTATAAATTTAAATCCTAGACTATTTAAAAATAACCATGGAACTCACTATGAAGGAGAAATTCATAATCAATTAGTATACTCAGAAAACAAATATAAAGCAATTTATCAATTAATGCAAATTAATCATTATGGATATATGACTAAATCAATAGAATCTAAGAATAAAAGAAATAGAAATATACCTATTTTAAATGATCAAATAAAAAAAGACCCCAATGATTCCTTTGCTCACTTTAACCTCGGTACTGAATACGCAGCATTAAACGATAATGAAACTGCGTTAGAACATTACTATAAATCCTATGAGAAATTTGACCCATACAACGGATATAGTTATTTACTAATATTTAGGATAATTTTCTTAAACTATAAAATTAAAAATTATGATACAGCTTTTAAGTTCATAGACATCGGTATTAAGCATTATCCTAAATTTACTGACTTATATTTTTTAAAATCTCTTATTTTTAAAGATATGAATATGCCTACACTTCAGATAAAAGCTCTTAAAGAATGTATTGAGCTAGGTGAAGCACCATCTGAATTAAAATGCTTATACGGAATAGGAAGTTTCAAGGCATACTATGAGTTAGGCAATGCCTACTTCGCACTAAAAGACTATGATGCTGCATACAATTATTATATTGAAACACTTAAATCAAAGTCAGATTTCCTTAATCCCTTATACCTTATTGGAGATATATTAAAATTCAAAAATACCCCAATGGATAACTTTAAAAGGATTATAGAAGATCTTATTTCTAGTTCTCCAAAATCTAATCATATTATTGCAGATTTGTTTTATAATGAAGGACTCTATGAAATAGCATTGGAATACGTAGAAAAATGTGAACTATCTGAAACTATTACTGAAGAGCTGGTATTACTTAAAGCTAAATGTCTTGTAATGTCTGGTTCCTTTACCAAGTGTATTGACATGACCAATATAGTTGATGATAATTCTTCAAATTTATATTTTTCAATGTACAAAGTTATAAGTAGTGTATTAACTAATAATTATGATAAGGCGTTATCCTTATTATCCAATTTTAAAGAGGATTCCTTATTAGGTCACAATAAAAAACTATTAGAAGTGTATTCACAGTTTTTAAAATTATTTACCAAAGAATCCACCACTCTTTTATCCGAAGATGAAAATGAAAGGGAATATCTTGATATTATTCTAGAAATATGTGAAATATTGCTTATAAATGATAAATATGACGAACTTAAAATAGCTGTACACTTACTAAATTTAATAAATAATAAATTTGTGATTCTTAATCTAGGAAAACTATATTTTAAACATGGATATATTGAGCATGCCAAAAAAGAAATCATTAGGTCAATAAAAGAATTTGAAGTTTATGATAGTGATAGTCTAGATATATTGCAATATTGCATTAATAATAAAGACGTCTCATAAATCTATATAATTAAAGACTCCCAAACGTTAATTTAGGAGTCTTTATTAGTTCTATACTATACTATATTATAGTATACACTTTAATGCATTATCTAAATCATTTATTATGTCTTCCACATTTTCTAGACCAACAGCTATTCTTATTAATCCATCACTAATACCAGCCATTTCTCTTTCTTCTTTAGTGTATGGTGAATGTGTCATTGATGCTGGATGTTGAATTAAAGTTTCAGCATCTCCAAGACTTACTGCTATTGTACAAAGCTCTGTACTGTTTATAACTTTCTTACCTTCTTCGATTCCACCTTTTACCTCAAAAGCTATTACAGCTCCTGGTAAAGACATTTGCTTTTTAGCTAATTCATATTGTGGGAAGCTTTCTAAACCTGGATAATATACTTTTTCCACTGCATTATGTCCTTCTAAAAATTTAGCTACTTTCATAGCATTTTCACAATGTTTTTCCATTCTTATTTCTAGAGTTTTCATACCTCTAATGATTAAAAATGCATCAAAAGGACTCAAGCTAGCTCCTGTCATATCCTTTACACCAAATAATCTAACATTTTTTATAAATTCTCCACTTCCAACTACAAAACCAGAAATTACATCTCCATGACCATTTAAGAATTTTGTTCCTGAATGAATTACTACATCAGCTCCAAATTCTAATGGTCTTTGAATATATGGAGTACAGAAAGTATTATCAACCATTACTATACAATCCTTATTTTGGTGAGCTATCTCACTTATAGCTTCTATATCTGCAACTTCAAGGTTTGGATTTGCTGGTGTTTCTAAATAAACTACCTTAGTATTTTCTCGCATAGCCTGTCTTACTTCTTCAAGATTGGTGGTATCTACAAAAGTTACCTCAACCCCATATCTGCTTATTCCATGATTCAAATAAGCATAGGTACATCCATAAAGAGTTTTTGCTGCTACCACATGGTCTCCAGCTTTTAACACTGTCCAAAATGCTGATGCAACAGCTCCAATGCCAGACGCTGTAGAAATTGCCGCCTCTGCACCTTCTAGCATTGCTAACTTATCTTCCAATTGAGTATTTGTTGGATTTCCAAGTCTTGAATATATATATCCACCTTCTTCAAGAGCAAATCGTCTACCACCTTGCTCTGCAGATTCGAAAGTAAAGGTTGCTGTTTGATGAATAGGAGTAGCTAAAGCACCAAATTGATCCTTAACGTGTCCACCATGAATTGCTCTAGTAGCAAAGCCCATTGTTTTTAAATTATTCCCCATTAATTTGACCTCCCAATATAAATTATTTTTACAATAATATATAGCAATTCTAGTGCCAAATTAAGGATAATTTAAGTGATACTTAGATCTAGGTGAATATAGTTTTAGACAAAGCTTTAATAACAAGGAAAGGAGAATCTCATTTATTTTTATAATATGTAACTCTTAATATTTATACTAATTTAGTGTAAATATATCTTTACTTATCAGAATTTTTTGTAAATGTTTTTTTACATCTGTAAATTAATTTTTACATACTTTAATACAAAAACACCTACATTTTTATATGGTACTTATTAATTTTATTCATTATTGTAGTATGAGAAACTTTAAGTACACTTGCAGCTTTTCTATAACTCTTATAATTATCTATAGTTTTTTTAATAATTTCTTTTTCACATTTCTCCATTATATCTTTTAATGGTAGCTGCAAATATTCATCAGATTTTTTATCTATAATCTCTTTAGGTCCATAGCTATAAATATCATTCTTAAAATTAATAAAAATATCCTCTGCAGTTAATATGTCACCTTTGCATAAATTCATTGCTCTTTCTATAACGTTTTGTAACTCTCTAACATTTCCAGGCCAATGATATTTCATTAACTCGCTAATGAAATCAACATCAGCGCCCTTTATATTTTTATTTAATTTATAATTTAACTTCTCTATAAAGAACTGTACAAACATCGGAATGTCCTCTAATCGTTCCTTTAATGTTGGAATATACATAGGAACTACATTTAATCTATAATATAAATCTTCTCTAAAAGTTTTATCCTTAATCATGTTCTCAAGATTCTTGTTAGTTGCAGCTATGATTCTTACATCTATGGATTCTTCTTTATTACTACCAATTTTTCTAATTTTCCCTTCTTGTATCACTCTTAATAACTTTGCTTGAATAAACATAGGCATTTCTCCTATTTCATCTAAAAATAAAGTTCCTCCACTAGCTTCTTTAATAATACCATCTTTTCCCCCTATCGTTGCACCTGTAAAGCTTCCTGGCTCATATCCAAACAACTCACTCTCTAATAAGGTTTCTGGTAATGCTGCACAGTTAATAGCAATAAAATTCTTATTACACCTAGGGCTTATGTCATGTATTGCCTTTGCAAAGACTTCCTTACCCGTACCACTTTCACCTCTTAATAACACCGTTGAGTTACTCTTTCCAATAGTCAAAGTCATATTTTTAACTTGCTCTATTGCCTTGCTTGTACCAATTATGTTCTTGAATTCCCTATCCTCTATTGAATCTATTATGGCTTTTAACTTTTTTTCTTTCTGTTCATAATATAATAAATCCATTTCTTTAACTGAAATAATATCTTTAATATTACAAATCTCTTTCATTAGTTCCTTCTTTAACCCATCTTCCATGTCCTCAACCTTTACACATACCTTTTGAAAAAACACTTCCATAGAAATCAAGTTAATTTTCCTATTGTAAATTTTCTCTAATATCTCTACTGTAATTCCCAATCTATCTCTTGTAATTATCTCAAATCTAATCATACAAATCCCCCTTTTGTAAGAAAGTACTATGTTTAAAAGTGGCGTTACAAGACTTCTATTGTAACGCCACTTAAGCTATCCCTTAAAATATAAAACTTTATTTTACTTAGATTAATTCTAAATTATTAATATCTAATTTATAAATGACATCTTTTCGTTCCACTATAACATTGATTTTTTTCTTTACTTCTTCATTTTCTATTATCTTTGAAATAAGCTCTTTAGTTGGATTTATAGCATATGGATTTCCTACAGATTTAAACATAGTTAAATCCCCAGAAGTATCTCCATAAGCATAACTTTTACTTAAATCTATATCATATTTTTCTTTTAACTCCATTAAAGCATTTTCTTTACTTACAGAATCCCACATTGGTATAATTTCACCAGTATATTTTCCGTGGTCATCGGCTTTATAAATGGTACCCCTAAAATCGTCCATTTCATATTTCCCTGCCATCTCTCTTACAAGCTCTATGGGAGATCCAGAAATAGCAATTACAACATGACCTTGTTCCTTATGCCATTTAATTTTATCCCTAGAAAATGTATATACCCTATCACCTTTCTGATTAATCACATTTCTAGCTATATGTTCTATATGTTCTTTACTCAAACCCTTAGTTGCCTCAATATAAACGTCAATCATTTTAAGTAAATAGGTATCATAATCCCCTTGTCTAATATCCCACTTGGAAAAAGCTGGCCTAACTTCATTATACCATTTATCTTCTTCAACTAACTCATATTTTATTATTTTCTTAAAAACTTCTGTTATTAAACCTTCTCTATAGATAGTTCCATCTATATCAAAAAATGCTGCAATCTTTCCCATATAAAGCCCTCCTTAAATGACACTTCAACTCTACACTTTTGTTAGTAGATTTACTTCTTCAAATAAAAATAAGAAGAAGTTTCCATTATAATATTTTATCTACAATAACATATTTATGATTTAAAGTCCAGTATTCATAATAGGGTTCACTAATTTGGATTTTACTAATCTATTAAATAAATCCGTCATTTTCTATTATTATAATAATTAAATATTTTATACAAAACCTACATAATAAAAGGCACCCTTTTGTCAATGACATTTTATTAGGAATGCTTTTAAATTTCATCATCTAGTAACCATTTAATCAAAGAAAATCTCACATGTTTAGGAATTTTATTTTCATTTTTTGTTTTAGCTTCTTTTAGATTAGATAAATTCTCGACACTCTTAACATTCATTTGTTGTTTTAAATTTTCATTTTCTTTTTCTTTTTCATCTAATTTCTTTTCCATTAATATTTTTTCTTTATCCTTTTGTAACAGCATCTGCTCTAAACAACTATTTTTCTTTTTTAATACATCATTATCATACATATATATATTAATTTTCTCTTTTTCATTGTAAAATTTATATTTCAAATTTGATATTTGATTTTTTTCATACTGCATATCCTCTTTCAATGTTCTTAATTCTTCATAAGTCTCTTTAAGCTTTAATTCTAATTCTTCTTTTTCTCTTTTAAGTATTTTAACTTTTGAAAAATAATTTTTTAACTCCTCCTTTTTAAATGTAGAATTTTCAACCTTATGCTCTAGGTTTTTATTATTCTCTACTTCAGTATCTATTGAATTTTCTAAAAATTCCGGCAAAAACATTTGTTCCTGTCCATTAACATTCACTACATATATCTCATTAATAAAATAATTGTTTTGTTTATCTTCTATATTTTCTTGATAAAATACTTTCTTAGGCAATATCTTATCAAAATGCCTGTACACTTGAGGATTGCTAAAATTTTGTCCACAGTCTGCAGAAAAACATCCATAAAGCTTGTTATCGCAAATCCACAAAGCCCATAACACCCTATTATATAATATTAATGTGCAAGAATTAATATTTACATGTTGAAACAGTATAGTATTTTTTTGCAGCCCTGCTTCCTTATACTGGTAAATCACTCTATTAACATGATCATCTTGAGTAATAAACAGATAGTGCTTTATATTTTTTTCTACACAAAAAGTAAAATCTATGTATGGTAAGAGAGACATGTGTATAACTTCTTCCTTTCCCCATCGCCCTTCTACAACGTGGAAATTTCTAGAAATTAATTGATATACTCCAGCTACCATAGTGTTTAATAAGATTATATTAGATTCACACGCTTGGCAAGTACCATACGGAAACTTAGAGTAACATTCTAAATTAGCAATTATTTGCGGTTGAGTCCATAACGTTCCATTTTCAGCAAATTGATGAACTAATATTTCTGAATAAGTATGTTTATCTACTACGTTATATAGTAAATGAATATCCTTGGAGCAAAAAAAAGCTCTAATCCGTATAGGTGTAATTACATCATACTTCATATGGAGGAGAGTTTTATGCGTCCATTCTTTTCCTTCCAATGTAGATAAAATAAGATCGCCACAAATATCCTGACAGAAAACATGAATCTTCCCATTCCACTCCTCCAAAACATAAAAATATTCAAAACTATCTTTATAAATGCTTATCTTCTCTGACCACTCATGATTCATAAGTATTTGATAATATATGCCTTGGTTACTATCATAACAAAACTTTAGTAATCTTCCATCTTTCTGCTTAACCAAAAAACAATCATATTTTTCGTTAGTCATCTTTCTTCTCTCCTCTACAACCTTCACAGTCTCTACAAAATGGAATAAATACTATTTCTTCTACAATTACCTTTGTTGAAATCAAAACACTAACATCAAACTTCAAACTGTTGTTTATAATTACTGGAGTGCCTGTTAATTTAGCAAAAGAATTGATTACAAATTCTACTCCCTCTTGTTCTGCATATGCGGGTATATATAATGTCGCTTTTTGTGTTCCCTTAATTTTTCCTTCAACTATATATTTTTGTTCCCGTTCATCTTTGCATTCTATGTAATAGGGAATATAAAAATCATATTGTAGTATTGAGTATTTTTTTCGACTATCTATAATTTCTCTATTCTTTGTTTCTTTTACAATTTCACACTTTTTAAATACAATTTCTTCCACACTTATAATTTTTTCACCTTTTGAAGATACTTCATTTAATACCTGTGGAAAGATTATTTTTTCTTGATAGGTAGATATAACTTTTTTTGCTAATATAGTGGTTACATTTTCTTGTTTTTCTTCATCTTCACACTCTGCGAAAATAAAAGATTCTTCATCTACTTGAAATTTATTCTGAGTAACCACACCTATATCGTATGGAATACTATTATTCTGTACAAAAGTAAGAGTATCTAAAATAACATTATTAGAAATATCAATCCTTTCAAATACCCCTTTCCCATCATTACTTATACTAGTTACAAGTAATGTTTTTTTATCAGGAGATAATTTAATTCTTTGTAATTCTGGTAGAGTAGTTTTTATTGTTGCTATACTTTCTCTTTTTAAGATATCTATAACTTCAATTCTATGCAACCCACTATTTGCTACATATAAAAGAATCCCGGCCTGATCTAAAGATGTAATATCAGACCCTTTTGGGAAATCTATATATGAAATATCCCCATTTTCAAGATTCAATATAGAGACATTGCCCATATAATTTCCTTTATTAATTCCTTTATTACATATATAAATATATTTTTCATCTTCTCCAATAAGAATACAGCTAGGCGCAGTCCCAACATCTTTGTACACTTTTATCAATTGGAAGTCTGATGTATCATAAACATTTATTTCATTCTGAAAAATGTCCAGTACAAATAATTTCTTCTTCTCCTTGTCAAGTTCTAAACTATCTGCAGCCATAAACCCTTTTATGCAACCAAGCTTTTCACCAGATCTTAAGCTATAAATACATACTTCCTCAGTATCACAGACATAGATTTTCTGAGCTATGAAATCTACTTTTATATTACCATTGTTAGTAATATTCCATGTTCTATTTGAATCATATAAATCCTCAATAAGTGTAACTTTACTATTTCTATCACTAGCTATATACACATTGCTTTTTTCATCAACAATAATACTTAGAGGCCTTGGACCAACATCAATCTCTTTTATAATACTATAACTATCCCCATCAATTATAGATACCTTTCCTGTTCCTAAATGCGATATATAATAGATGATTTTCTCTCTTTTATTAAACATAGACTCGCCTTCACCTCCTCCTTTACTAATAAATCATATTGTGCCATCAGTAAATCTTTATATCATTATTCTAGGTCTATTATATAATTTATCTTAATATTCAATTTTCACTTTTCAGCCTATATAAGTGATTTTAATTATAAATTAATCCAAATAATAACTTAAAGAGTGATCGGTACTAAAACTATATAAAAACTATTTTTGATTCTATTTGAAGTTAGTTTCCGAGTTCACTCTTATACTAAAAAATATGCTTTATGCTTGCTTATTATGCAATATAAATATAAAAAAACTAACCAAGCAAATATTATTCAACTAATTCATAAGTTTGGCTTTTTCCTTCTTTAACAATCTTATACATACTAGTTGGGTAAATATTATTTCTTTGTAATTCTTTTTGTATAGCTTCCATATCTATTTCTTTAAATTTCACTGCTTGAGTACAACTAATATTAATTTTATTAGGAGCAGTAACAAGTTTTACCGCTATATTTTTTCTAACTAAACGCTCGTAAATATATAGCGCCCTGTGATGAGAAGTAAAGACCATGATATAATCGTAATCTTCTATTTTCATATTATCACCTCTATTTTGTGACGCCTTAATTTATACAGGCTCCTTACTTTATTGTATGCTTTAAAGCTGTAGAAGTGACTTTATACTCCATTTGTCCTTCTTCTTAGTAATCGTTCCATAATGGATTGATTCTTTTCTAATTCAAGTTCTTCACTCAATCTCCTTTTTTCTTCATTTATGATCTCACCTTGCTGTTTAATTATTACATTTTCTTCTTGGCATTCTTTCAATTTACTTTCTACCGCTACTTTAATCTTCCTTTCTTCTAGCAATTGTTGTTTTGTATATTCTAACTCTTTTTGAATACTTGTTGTAAGGAGTTCTTCTTCCAAAAACTTTTTTTTTGTTCCCTCTAACTCTTTTTGAATGTTCTTCTGCAATTTCAAGAATATATTACAGTTCTCATCTGACTTCCGCTTTTGTTCTAATATTCTAGTAATTTGTTCCTCATATTCATCTATAAATCTTTGATTTTTTTGTAATTGTAAATTTAATGCTATAATTTTCTTTTCTAAATTTTTCTTTTCTAAATTTACACTAGATAATTCAAGTTTTAAACTTTCAATTGATTCTCTTTCCTGAAGTGTTGCTCCTTTAACTTGATTTCCTTCTTTTTTTAATGAATCTTTCATACTTGTTATAATTTCACTTGGATTAAACAAATACAAATCCAATCCACTAGTTCCATAAATTTTTTTTACTTTAGTAACACTATCCTTATCTATACCAATAAAACAATTATATCTTTCTACTGTAAGCTCATTACCTCTATCAAAATAAACTACGCTACTCCATTTTTTACCATCAAAGGCTGAATAGGAAATCTTCCCTTGTTCTAGCCAACAAACGTACAATTTATTACTTTTAGTAAATAATATAGGTTCTTTCAATTCTTTTCTACTTTCATGAACTCTGAATTCTTTTATACTTCCGATAATATCTATAGAAACATGATCAAGAAAATAAATAGAGTCTTCTCTAGATTTATTTAGTATATGAATTTCCTGTTGATCCATTAACACTTCAAACCCTATATCCTCTCCTTGAATGCCATAAAGTCTTCTTGCAATCGACCATCTGTGATTTTCAAAGTTACAATAGTTTAAAGATATCTCATCACCTTCATCTGAAATAAAAAATGCATAAATATTACCCTTTTTATTTACATGTACTGAATAATATTCTTTTAAATTAGGTATCAATATAATATCCTGTATTGTGGTAATTTTAGTTTCTTTTCCATTCCATATACAATGCATTAACACTCCATGGTCACTACCATCATTACCTACTAGTAAATAAAAGATGTGCATCTCATCTCCGATAATTTCTACTTTTAAGTTTTGTATTTCAAATTCTTCACTTTCCACTTGATATAGTAGCTTTCCCAACCATTGCGTATCTTTCATAGTACAGTATCTCAGTTCCCCTTTAGTATTACTGTATACCACATGTATTGTCTCATCTACACTAACATAAACATCGAATCCTAGCACCTCTACATCAATTAGAGTTTCTTTAGTCCATTTTCCTTCTCTGTACATAATTCTATAACATAACTCTTTATTGTCGTTTCGTGAAAACTTCCATATGTTATCTTTATAGTCACTATATATCCAAGGATATACACCATTCATACTCACTCCCCCTTTATAAAATTATATTTGAATAAAAACTTATTATGCACTTCTATATAACAAAAAATTATATTAACCTGACTTTTTAATATCACCACTTTAATATTCTGACATATGATGTATTGTAAGTATTAAATATATTTATATTTATCATAATTTTTCAAGAGGAGGAGAATTTATGTCCATTAACTTCAAGAAATTTGTGCCACGTCCTGGTCTTGTAAATAAACAAGGACGTTTACCTGATCCTTCAGAATTAGTTTGCATTGAAGTACCTAAGATTTTTGATCAATGCCTAATTAAAAGATGTCTCGTATACGGCGAAGGTCCAGACACAAATACAACAGATAGTCAATTAAGAAGCGATCCGCTCATTGATCCTAAGAGATATATTGGTAGTAGAGACTTCAATGTAGAGCTACTTTCCGTAGATAAGCTTCCGCTCAAAGGAAAACCTGGTTTTAAAAAAGTAGTTCTTAATTATGTGATTTCTTTCTATGCTGATTATATTGATTGCGATGGCGTAAACAAAAGTGAATTATATGAAATTAATAGGACAGATGTAATTGGAAAGTTCTACTGTCCTGATTCCATAGCTCAAATTTCAGCTAGTTTTGTACCTGTTCAACAGGCTGAAGATTTAGATTCTAACATTATAAAACTTGAAATGGTTGCTGAAGCTCTAGACGGTGAATTACTACAAGATCTAAATGGGGATGATGTTCTAGATATTACTTTAGGTTACTACATTGTTGTAAAATGTGAGCTTATTGTACAACTACTTATCCCAGCTTATGACTACTGTCCAGTTCCAAAAGAACCATGTGAAGAAGAACCTGACGAAGATCCATGTGAGAGATTTGATAGAGCCCCAATTCCTAAGTTCTATCCTGATCAAAACCTAGACCCATTATTCCCAGACTGTGACTGTGACGATAATGAAACTGTATTATCGGACTTGCTATAACTGAAGAATAATTAAGGGTTCTATATCTATATGAATAATGTACCTTCGGTAAAATTAGTAATTGTGAAAGGTGATAATATTTTTAAATATATTATTATATTTTTTTATAAATGCTTATCTATCATCACCTTTCTTCTACAAAAATCATATAATATAATAAAACACTTAACAAATAATTGCATACCTTAATTATTCATACAATTGATTTTATTAAAATTTATATAATTAGAGGGAGGATTCTATCTATGAATTCAATGTCAAAAGGTTATTATGATCCTTGCAGAAAAGAAATTAAAGAGGACAAACATTGTCCAACTATTATAAAATGTGGTACCCCTAGTTCTACTACAGTACCTGCAGCTACTGTAGCAGGTACAACTTTTACCGTTAGTTCTGTTACTTTAGATAATTCTTGCTTATGTAACCCAACAACTAAGCTAGAATTTGCAAGTAATCTTGTTGCTCCAGTTGCTTTTACAGGAACTATAAACTTTCAAGTATTTAAACTATGTAGAGGTCAATTTACCCCTGTTCCTGTTGGTCCTGCATGGACATTTGATTTAGTTGCACTACTTGCATCAGAAACATTCTCATTCTTTGTTTGTGATTGTGATTCTTGCTTTGATGATTGCTGTACCTATACTGTAGTTGCAACTGTTACTAGTGCAGTTACTGTTGGTACTCTTAATATCAACAATGCAACACTTGGAGCAATATCAACATGCGGTAGAAATAACTGTTGCTAAAAGTTAGGCATATATGAAAATAATTTGGTTTAGCTAATTTAAAGTTAAGGACATTTAATTATTGTCCTTAACTTTTTTATTGCAAGCGGTTTTATTGTGGAAGAAGATAGCCATGATAGCAAATACTCCCTCTATTCCATCTAACATTGGAAATCAAAACCTCTTGGGCATAGAATTACAAAATGACCTACATCTAGTTGATGTAGGCCATTGCATTTATACCTTTAAACTTCCGTCTACTCTTTACTAGCTATTATTTGCTTTGCTACTTCATTTGCTGAAATCATTCCACTCTGTAAGGCTCCTTGTTGTGATGCATGTTTTTGTGATATATGCTCTCCTGCAAAAAATACTCTATTCCCCATTTCTGGAATAGTTACAGCATAGGAAAACAGTGTTTTTTCCTGGGGCTTAGATAGTGCTCCTGCTCCCCATATATACTGTACATCAGACCAAATTAATGACTTATAGTCAATAAAATTCTCATTAATATAATGAGGAGGAAGTTCATGCATTTTTTCTAGATATCTTATAACGTCGTTAACTTGCAACTCAGGGTTTTCATTGCCTAATCTCACCGCTTCATGACACCAGCTGTAACTAGCAAGCAATGCACCTGGTTCTTCTGGACTTGCATCAGGCTTTAGCGTCCATTTCCCATATTTATTCGATACTGGTTTCGCATGATCTGATGGATAGTAAACTGAAGTTAGTGGGAGGTCAGTAAAAGATCTTCCGCCTACTATTTTTTTGGATGCATTCCCCATCTCCCAAAACCTTTCCTTAATATATAAATATACCTTTTGCGCTGTTTCATAGTTCATTTCATTTATTGCCTGCATCTTTGTCACCGTAAAAAGAGGATTAATCTCAACCCTCCTCAAGCTTGGAAAAGGCACGGCACATATAACATAATCATATTCCTCTAAATTCTCTTTACTTGTTCCACACTCTGTATATTTAAGAAGAATTTTATCACCTGAAGATGAACTATATATGCCATCAACTGGAGAGCCCATTTTTATATCTACATGACCTAATTTATCTTTATCTATACCTTTATATACATCTTCTATTTCTATATTATCACAAAGTGCTCCATATATCGAAAGCGGTAAGTTAATCATGCCATCGTTAATACGGTAAGTGCACTCAGAATCAGCAGTATAATATTGCTGTAGGATTTCAGTGAGACTTAGCTTAAAAAACTGCTGACTACCATCTAAATAGCCTAACATTGATATCGCATCTTCACTAAACTCTGCATTTTCATAGGCTCTTCTATAACTTAGTTTATCTATGTCCTCTATACTCTTTAAGTATTCGGGTTTAGTTTCAACTAACTCCTTTCTTGCTTCTGATGTAAGAGAATCTAGATATTTTTGATAAAATTTTCTATAAAGTTGCGAACGAACTTTGCTTCTATCACTGTCTGTTAAGTGAAATCTAGGATATATATTCCTTGATATATATTTCCCTTTAGGATCGTTCACAGCCTTTTCACCTCTTACATAAAACAGAGCATTAGTGTTATTATTTACAAATGGGCTTGTGTTAAGCTTAAAAAGATTGATATAATGCCAGGTAGTCTCATGAGATACTGGTATACTCATTGGTCCTAATTCACCATAATATCTTTTATTTCTATCAAAATAATATGTGTATACCCTACCCCCAATTCTCTGACTTGCTTCAAATAAAGTAATGTTGCATCCTATCTTTCTGAGTTCAAAGGCTGCAGCTAGCCCTGCCTCTCCCGCACCAATTATCGCTACCTTAATATCTTTAGCATACCCTGTTGGACAAATGTTTGTTATATCTTTAGGTGGACTCATTAAATCAATTATATTATTTAGATCATCTAATCTATTCTGCATCTTTAGTATATATTCAAGCATCGTGTATCTTTCACAATCAGAAGGATTGTCTATTTGATAAAGAGAGTTTGAATTATTACAAGCATTCATAACTTTCACATCCTAATGTTTTTTATTACATATATAATTATATATGTACTGTATCTTCCATTTCACATTATTTTAATTTATAAATCATCTTAATTGCTTCTACTAATTTTTCTATATCCTCAAAAGTATTAAAATATCCCGGACTCACTCTCACCGTACCAGCATACTCTGTACCAATTACGCCATGTATTAAAGGTGCACAATGGTAGCCTGTCCGTAAAGCAATTTCGTTTTCATTTAATTGTTCACCGACAATCGAAGCGTCAATTCCATCTATATTTAAAGAAATTACTGCACTTCTTTGTTTTTTAGAATCACTTCCATAGATTTTTACATAAGAAAGTTTTTTTATCTCTTCTAACAAATACCCTGTTAATTCTTCTTCACATTTTCGTATATTATCTATTCCAATTCTCTTAATAAATTTTATACCTTCACATAACCCAGCAATGCCTGGTGTATTTAGTGTTCCACTTTCAAATTGATCCGGAATAAAGTCTGGTTGGACCATAAAGTGTGAGTTACTTCCTGTTCCACCTTCCTTAAAATTCCTTAGTTTAATACCATCTCTTATAAATAATCCCCCTGTTCCTTGAGGCCCCAATAATCCTTTATGTCCCGGAAAAGCTAATAGGTCAATATGATTATTTTCTACATCAATGGGAATCACTCCCGCACTTTGAGATACATCTACCATAAATATAATCCCATTTTCCTTTGAAAGCCTTCCGATACTTTCGATATCCTGAATAGTACCTAGTACATTAGAAGCATGATTGATAATGATCATTTTAGTGCTTCCCTTGATCTCCTTTTTAATATCCTTAAAATTTACATAACCTGCTTTATCTACACCCACCAGAGTGATTTCAACTCCACCTTCATTTAATGAATGAAGTGGCCTTAAAACAGAATTGTGTTCAATTACTGTACTAATAACATGATCCCCTCTTTTTAAAGCTCCTTTAATTGATATATTTAGGGCTTCTGTAGCATTACTTGTAAAAATCAAATTTAAAGGACTAGGTATATTAAATAATTCACAGATACCTACCCTTGTTTCCATGATTTTCAAAGCTGATTTCACTGACATATCATGAGAGCCTCGTCCTGGATTAGCACAGTAATTTTTCATGCAATTTAGCATTTCTTCATAAACTACTGGTGGTTTTGGAAAGGACGTAGCTGCATTATCCAAATAAATCATATAAACCTCCTTTTCTAATCGCAATTCAAATAAATATATGACTTATCATTAAAGTAAGAAATACCTATGATGAAGTCTAAAGTCATAAAGCTCTTGCTTATTATATATTATATTCAAAAGGTTAAAGTTTCGTGATTGCTCATGAAAATATAAAGAATATAATTATTTCTAATAATGAAATATATCAATTATTCGCTAACCTATATATAGACATAACAAAATCCCGGCATGGAAAATTCACACTCCGAGACTTTGTTAATATTAATATCAGTAATTTAATTATTTATATATCAAAATTATCTAAACTAATCGATTTATATATGACTAATCTTTAGCAACAATTATTTCTACCACATGTTGATATTGCTCCAAGTGTTGCGTTGTTAATATTAAGAGTACCAACAGTAACTACACTAGTAACCGTTGCAACTACAGTATAGGTACAGCAGTCATCAAAGCAAGAATCACAGTCACAAACGAAGAATGAGAATGTTTGTGATGAAAGTAGTGCTACTAAATCAAATGTCCATGAAGGTCCAACAGGAACTGGCGTAATCTGACCTTTACAAAGTTTAAATACTTGAAAGTTTAGTGTTCCTGTAAAAGCAACTGGAGCAACAAGATTACTTGCGAATTCTAACTTAGTTGTTGGGTTACACAAGCAAGAATTATCTAAAGTAACAGAGCTAACAGTAAATGTTGTGCCTGCTACAGTAGCTACAGGGATTGTGGTTGCGCTAGGAGTACCACATTTTATAATAGTTGCGCAATGTTTGTCCTTTTTAATCTCCTTTTTGCAAGGGTCATGCTTGCAAGGATCATGTTTGCAAGGATCATAACAATCTTTTGACATTGAATTCATAAATAGAATCCTCCTTTTAATTAAATAAATTTTAATAAAATCAATTGTATGAGTAATTTAGTGTATTATCCTATTTATTAAGTGTTTTTATTATAATATATGAGTTTATTAGGAAAAAGGTGATGATAGATAGAAATTTATTAAAAAATATAGCAATACACTTAAAACTATCATTACCTTTCATAACTACTGATTTTAGTTAAGTTACATTCCTCATTTACCTGTAAAAACCTTAAGTATTCTTTTTATTATAATAAACTCTATAATTTTTACTAATCGTACTCTTCATCATTATCGTCACAGTCTGGGAATAATGGGTCTAAGTTTTGCTCTGGATAGAACTTAGGAACTGGAGCTCTATCAAATCTTTCACATGGATCTTCAGGCTCTTCTTCACATAATTCTTTTGGAACTGGACAGTAGTCATAAGCCGGTATGAGTAATTGTACAATAAGCTCACATTTTACAACAATGTAATAACCCAAAGTAATATCTAGAACATCATCTCCATTTGGATCTTGTAGTAACTCACCATCAAGAGCTTCAGCAACCATTTCAAGTTTTATAATATTGGAATCTAAATCTTGTGCTTGTTGAACAGGTACAAAACTAGCTGAAATTTGAGCTATTGAATCAGGACAGTAGAACTTCCCAATTACATCAGTTCTGTTAATTTCATATAATTCACTTTTAGTAATACCATTGCAATCAATATAATCAGCATAGAAAGAAATCATATAATTAAGAACTATTTTTTTGAATCCCCGCTTACCTTTAACTGGTATCTTATCTACAGATATAAGTGTTACATTGAAGTCTCTACTTCCAATATATCTCTTAGGATCAATAAGTGGATCGCTTCTTAATTCACAATCTGTTGTATTCGTGTCAGGACCTTCACCATATACAAGGCATCTTTTAATTAAGCATTGATCAAAAATCTTTGGTACTTCAATACAAACTAACTCTGAAGGATCAGGTAAACGTCCTTGCTTATTTACAAGACCTGGACGTGGTATGAATTTCTTAAAGTTAATGGACATAAATTCTCCTCCTTTTGAAAAACTGTAATAAAATTTAATCTATTTTATACTTTCAATACATCATATGCTAGAATAGAAAATTGGTGATAATTAAACCGTATATTATATTACATAAATAACTTAAATTAACAATGCCTTATAAAAAAATATTATTATTTAGATTATAATAGGGAATCTCTATGATAAAATATAATTAGGAAACTAAGGAGAATAAAAATGAAAATAAATAATATAATTAAGGAAAAACTTTCTATATTAGCACAGCCTAAATATCAAAAATTTTCTAGTGGCTTATTACCTGGTATTCACAACATCCTAGGTGTTCGTTTACCTGAACTTCGAAAAATTGCTAAAAAACTTGCAAAAGATGATTGGCAAGGTTATTTGCAAAATGCATCAGATGACAGTTTTGAAGAGATTATGCTTCAAGGGATGACCATTGGTTATGTAAAATCTGAGCTTTCTGATATATTGCCATACATCACAAGCTTTGTTAATAAAGTTGATAATTGGTCCGTATGCGATAGCTTTTGTAGTGGATTAAAACTTCCTAAACAATATCCAAAGGAAATGTGGGAATACTTGATGCCCTATCTTTCAGATACTGATGAGTATCATATACGTTTTGGAGTAGTCATGCTTCTTTTCTATTATATAGATGATAATCATATTGATGAAATATTAAAGCTATTGGATGGCATTAAACATACAGGCTATTACGTTAAAATGTCAGTGGCTTGGGCCATATCTATCTGTTATATAAGGTTTCCAGAGAAAACACTAAAATTTCTTAAAAATAACACTTTGGATGATATGACCTATAACAAAGCTTTACAAAAAATTACCGAATCATTACAAATAGATAAGGATACTAAATGCCTAATGAGAAATATGAAACGAAAATAAACAGAGTTCTTTGCTTCAGAGGGAGTTTTTACTCCCTCTGAAGCTTTAGAAATCGTTATCCAGGTACGTAGCAGCTCTTTACTCCCCCGCTTTGAAGAAGATGGGAGAATTAGAGCTGGTAGTCATCGGATAAATCAAAAAAGTGACCTCTAACAGTTCATAAACTGCTACAGGTCACTTTTAAACAACTTCTTCATGTTAAAGGTTTATATGATGCGTTCCTCTGATTGTGCACATTTAAAATTTATCTATCATTTATATCTTTATTAATTGGTCTTCTCATAGATAATAACATTGGTGTAAAATACTTTTTCCAAAACTTATTACCATATAGATTTGCTGTTTCAAAATCAACATGAATATATGGTACATTAAAATCCTTGCAATAATCATTGACGATTTTCAATAGCTCAATACCTATTTTTTTATTTCTATATTCTAATTTTATATAAGCACCAATTTCGTCGATTAAACCACATTTTTTTATAGACATATCTATAAAGTTATTGTTATCAGCAATACTTAAATTAATAAATCCCACCGGAATATCTTCGTGCCATGCAATAAACACATTTCTTTTTAATATTATTTCTTCAATCTCTTCTTTAGTAACCCTGTCTCTCTTAAGAAATAATGGTGCAGACGCATAATATTCATTGGATTCTTCTACAAGCTCATATAAAACATTAGCATTTTCCATGGTAGCTTTTCTAATATCACACATAGATTTTTCACCAGACTGAATATTACAATCATTAAATGCATCTATCAAATATGACCCATATCCTAAATCAAACAATATGTTTTTTAAATTTATATCATTAAAAAATATTGTCCACATATGATTAAAAATATTTTTATTAATCCATTCCTGTGATATACTTTTATATAATTTTAAATATACACTTTCTTTGTATTCTTCAATAGCAGAATGTCCTATTGCTGGACAAAACACTGTATTCTCTCCATTGAAAGGAAATTCATCATATGCAAAGAATCCAACTACCCTGTTGTCTAACTTTGCTACAACTGCACTTTGATTTTTAATTCTTTCAACAAGAAACTTTTCTAATAATTCTGTATCTTGTTTCCAATGTAATGGGAATTCACTATTATCACAATATAGTTCAAATTGTCTAACCCATATCTTCTTCGCCTTATTTATATCTGAGTCTTCCATATTGGTTACTTCTATCTCTCTAATCATTTTTTTATCTCCTTTTCTATTTTGGTATTGTTTATATCATTTTGAAACTTCCTTCTATAATCATCTATATGCTGTCCAGCTTTTTCATTTTTTCTCTTTCTCATCTCTCTTGCTACAATACTTTTATTAAGATTATTTGCCATTGCGGCCTCTGAGAAAGAGTACCCCTCTTCTACCATGTCTAGTGCTCTTTTAAGTTCCGCATCTGTATATTTTCTATTCATATATAGCCTCCACATTATTTTTTTCCTTAAAAATGGACATAAAGATACCGTAGACAATCAACCCTTTGTACTTGGCTACTCTATCTACGGCTACAAAAAACACGACCTTCCTGTCGCGTTACTTATCCTTTATAGGCAGTATTATGAAAGGTTAACTACTCCCGCAAAAATGCAACACAAATAATAGACTATGTCTAAAGTTACATTTAAGCCCATTTTAAGTTTTATACTAAAATCACCCTTTTACTTGTATTCATTAAAAACATCTCCTTTCATAAAATATTATTAGTAAATAACTGTTTACCTTGATAATTATACTTTTTTATGAATATTTTGTCAATTGCAAAATAACAACTAAAGATGTAATCAAAGTAACACCCTTATTCTATATTAACGTTGTTGCATATATAAGGTATTGGAATAGAATCCAAGTTTCTTATAAAACCCTATGGTAGTTTCATTCTCTTGTGATACCGTTACCCCAATTACTTTGCAATTATTTTCTTTCAACCACTCCATATGCTTAATTACAAGTTTCTTACCAATGCCACTTCCTCTATTATGCGCATCAACGTGAAGTGAATCAATTTCTCCTTTTCCATCAATTATCGTTGATATACAATACCCAATATATCCATCATCACTTTTGGCAACAGTAATTTTTATTGTCTGGCTCTCAAAATCTTTGATTCTCTCCTCAAAGCTAATAAACCTATAGGATTCCTTAAAGTATTCTGAAGTATTTTCATGATACTGTCTGTTTTTTTCCCATAAGTTCTTGATAACTTCAACCTCATCATAAGAAATATCAAAAATTTCATTCATATTTATCGCTTCCTTTCAATAGTCTTAATATAAGCATATCAATGTTCCAAATATATACAAGCAATTATGGAGCCGGTCTCCAGAATGTCCCTTGAATATTTCTTTACTTATGTAGACAAGTAGTCCTTTATATTGAGCTGCTGTCTACAGATATACCAAAACACGCCCCTTCTAATTATACTTTTTATGAATACGTCTAAACATTGAAATAACAACTAAAGATCCAATCAAATATAAATACTTACATTTTTCTTGTGATATAATAAATATATACAAAAATAAAGTAACATCTGTTAATATAAATTATTAGAGTGACTGTATAAAATTTAAGAATATAATTCCTTTAACCATACTAATTTAAAATAAGGAGTGACTTTATAAATGTATGAAAATGACTATATAATGAAAATGATAAAAACAGCCTTACAAGCAGTAGCTTCTATATTTAAAGGGAAAAGTGCTATAGAAAGTAGTATTGATGAAAACAGTGATGATATTACTATTGCAGAAGACCAGCTACTGGAAATAATGATTAGAAAATATATAATTGAAGGTGAAATCAATAAAGCTGAAAATATGCTGTTTGAAGCTATCAATTCTCATAAATCCCCTAGAAACTTAGAACTAGCATTATTCTTTTATGAAGAAATAAGTAAATGGACTGAAGATAAACTCATCAGTTGTAATTTCTCAAAAATAGAAATATTAGAAGGTTTAAATACTGTAAAAAGAATATATAAAAGAAGTTAATAATCAAAACTTCTAAATAAGATTTACAAAATCAGAGAATATACACTAAATTTTTGGACATACGTACCCTCTCATCAATCAAAATGAGAGTAGATAAATTTGTGTTTACACAAACTTATCTACTCTCCCTTTTTATCTATTTAACTTAATTCATCTATTATTTTCTTAGCTTCTTTATTGTTAGGATTCAACTCAAAAGATTTCTTATAACTCGCTAAAGCTTGCTTCTTATTACCTTGACATAAGTACATTTCTACTAAACTATCCTAAAGGTTAGCTGATCCTGGAAATATTTTTATTGATAAATTGAGCACATCTATTGCCTCTTTAATTCTTTTTCTCTCCAACAAGTTATAAGCAATAGCGTTAAATTCATCCTCATACACAAGATATTTTTCAATGGAATTTTCCTTTATTGTATAATACTCCTGTAATGCAATTTCAGAATTATTATTAAACATTGTTCTTACTATATGACTAGCAAGTGATCTTTTTATATATTCAACTTCTTCTCCTAAAAGTATATCTAAAATACTCTCGCATAAAACTTTAGTTCCAATATAATCTGAATTAATCATAACAACAACTGCAATACCTCTCTCTGGTAATATTATTAAATTGCTTCTAAATCCTGTATCCATACCACTGTGAGATCTCACTTTATTTTCTTTATATTCTCCTAAAAACCATGCCAATCCAATTTCCGAAGTATAACCACCCCAACCTGTTAAGGCATATTTTCTCCAAAGTTCTAAATAACTATGGGCTTCTAATATTTTATTTCCTTTAAATTTTCCGACCTTCATATTAGCAATAGCGTAGTTGCACATTTCAACTACATTAGAATACAACGTAGAGCTTGGACCATGTGCACGATTATAAGGAAAAACTTCACTAACCGTGGCACCATAGCCATTCTTGATATCTAAGACATGAGGACTTGTAAGTAGCTCCTTTGAAACTAAATGTTTAAAAAAATTGCTTTCTTTCATTTGTACAACATTGAGAATATTTTCTTTCATATATTTCTCAAAAGACATACCTGAAACTTTTTCAATAACATTTCCCAAAATCTCATAAGCAATATTACTATAGGCAAATTTTTCTCCTGGCTTCCACATAAGTTCTCTTCCACTAATGCTTCTAACGTACCTCTCTAAAGCATCTTCATTATATTGAGGCTTATTCCATTCATAATCCTCTTCATCTGGCATACCTGATACATGAGTTAACAATTGCCTTATAGTTATTTTTTTATATCTATCTCCAAAAATTATAATTTTTACACTAACTTGTGAACTTCCTCTTCTGTTAGCATTCGATACTGGCCTTTTTCAAGGGTTTCATCTAAGGTTAACTCCCCAATAGAAATCCTCTTTAAATATACCACATAACAACCAACTGCCTTTAACATACGCTTAACTTGATGTTTACGTCCCTCAGAAATTGTAAGATATCCACAGATAATAGGCTGATTATAATGTTTTGATTCTATATTATAAAACTTTCCAATATCAGTTTCCTGTTCTAACTCTTCATAGTTCCCACATTTCACCACTTCAATTTTAGCAGGCTTTGTTAATGCTTCACCTTCTCCAATGGAAATTCCATTCTCTAATCTATCCCTATCTTCATCATCTAATGAACCCAATGCCCAAAAGAAATATTTCTTTTCGACATGCCTTTCTGGACACATTAATTGATGATCAAAATCACCATCATTGGTAAAAAGCAATAATCCTTCTGTATCTTTATCTAATCTTCCAACATGAAATATCCCATTTATATTATCCTCATGAAAAAAATCAAAGACTGTTTTATTATCAGCATCCTTTCTTGCAGTAATACATCCTGCAGGTTTATGAAACATATAATACACCTTTTCTCTATAATCAACTACTTTATCAAGATACTCAATGATATCGGTACTCTCCTTAATTTCCATTACAGGCTCTGTTATCACTTCCCTATTTACTTTAACCTTACCTTCTTTAATATAATCCCTACTCTTTTTACGTGTCTCAACGAATGACCCTGCTAAAAATTTATCTAATCTCATGTTTATCCTCTTCTTTTCATATGTAAAATAATTTTAATTCTCTTTTCATAAGTAATTAGTAACTCTTTTAATATATAACAGTTTAGTCTATGAGTAAAGCTGTCAGTTTCTTAATAAGATAGTATTCCGATACATATAATCTAAACATAAACAGATTTCTTTGCTTCAGAGGGAGTTTTTTACTCCCTCTGAAGCAAAGAAATCGTTATCCAGGGTCGTAGCCGCTCTTTACTCCCACTTTGAAGAAGATGGGAGTATTAGAGCGGGTAGTCATCGGATAAAAATGACTAAGGTAATAATAAATCATGTCTTAATCCACTATTTTTAAATAAACATGCCTTATCAAAACAATTTTCTTTCATTTAATAGAAATTAAATTGTGGTATTCAATTACAATATAAACTAATGAATATTTATCTATTCTTAAAAACAGGCCCAAAACCTCTCTTAGTAGATTTTAGGCCTGTTTAATATTATCGAGTAATAAAAAGCTTTTACACTTATATTCATTTAGCAATGTTACACTTTTATATTTATACTATTTAATAATTATAGTGCTGCAATTTTTACCTGTTGTTCTTGTAGGACTTTTAGTGTTAAATTCACTACTATTTTTTCTGTGAATTCAGTAAATATTTGTTCTGCAGGAACTATGCAACTTATAGTTGGATTTATATGAATATCAACCTCAGCAATATCTGCTCTTACTAATTCAGTAAAAGGTTTTTCATTAAAGAATTCTGTAGAGAAAAAACTCTGACCACAAGGATTATGTCCAATTACGGGATCTGAACAAGCATTGCAACCTTGAAGTTTATCTGTAAAAAATTCTAATTCACTCTGAATTTCATTTTCAATAAAAATCGGTTCTCTAATAAAATTAATTCTTGTTGTAAAATTGAAAGGAACTTCAACTGTGCAACATCTTATATCTCCACAAACATTTGGACTTTCAATTATACTACAAGTTTTGGTTGCATACTCAATATTTTTTCTTATAAACCCCTCTATAAATAGTATTCCAGTATCAGGTGCACACTCTTGAAAAAATGGAATAATACGAGATTGAGTTAAAAATACATTTTTTTTAATTCGTTTAATTTCCATAGCTGGTTGGTCTAATGTGATAGTAGCTTCAACAGGAATTGTTATGTTTATCTCTGCTAATACAACTGGAATCTTAACAAATACAGGTCCAGATTTAATAACAACAGGTGTTACAGGAATTTGTTTAGTTAATGATTGTACTTTAGAAGTAATAGTTGCACAAGGATCTGCTACACATTCATAATCACTTGTATTTTTTGGGCTATCATTCATTATAAGATTTCCTCCTTATCTATCTAATTGTTAGTGTAAAGTTTTTTACACTAATTCTTTTTTAAAATTATATATATATCAATGCCCCCTTTTTTTATGTTATAATTGAATCGCAAAGCCAATCAAAACATCCAAAGGAAAAACATTGCTATGGATTCATGATATAAAGATATCTCATGCTTCCGATGAAGCTTATATTAAGTATTGTCATGCTTGATAAAGATAATATTTCTCTTAAAAACAGACCCAAAACCTCTCTTAGTAAGCTTTAGGTCTGCAATATATCATTTAAATAAGATTAATTTTTCAATTTAATTCCTGCATGTTGCTTGTGTTGCTTCTGTTGCTGTAATTTCTACCTGTTGTTCTTGTAATACTTTTAGTGTTAAATTTACTACTACTTTTTCTGTAAGTTGAGTAAATACTTGCTCTGTAGGAACTGCGCAATTTATAGTTGGATTTGTGTGAATATCAACTTCAGCAATATCCGCTCTTACTAATTCAGTAAAAGGTTTTTCGTTAAAGAACTCTGTAAAGAAGGAGCTCTGATCGCAAGGATTACGTCCAATTACTCTATCTGAACAAGCATCGCAACCTTGAAGTTTATCTGTAAAAAATTCTAATTCACTCGGAATGCTATTTTCAATAAAAATTGGTGGTCTAAGGAAAGCAATTCTTGTTGTGAAATTAAAAGGTACTTCAACTGTACAATGTCTTATATCTCCACAAACATTTGGAGTTCCAGCTGTCCTACAAGTTTTAGTTGCATACTCAATATTCTTTCTTATAAAACCTGCTATAAATAGTATTCCAGTATTAAATTGATCATCTTGAGAAAATGGAATAATACGGGATTGAGTTAAATATACATTCTTTCTAATTCGTTTAATTTCTATAGCTGGTTGGTCTAGTGTGATAGTAGCTTCAACCGGAATGGTTATATTTACTTCTGCTAACACAACTGGAATCTTAACAAATGCAGGTCCAGGTGCAATAACAATCGGAGTTACAGGAAGTTGTTCAGTTAGTGATTGTACTTGGGTAGTAACAGTTGCACAAGAATCTGTTGCACAAGAGTTTCCTACACATCTATTGTTATTTGCATTTATTTTATTGTCATTCATAATAACATTTCCCCCATTTTTATCTAATTAAACTATAGTTAGTGAGACCTTATACTATATAATATATGAATTTCTACTTTTTGTTCATATATAAATAAAAAAGTTTCTTTTATTTAGTAAATGCAATCATAAGCCTGTTGAAGAAACTTTAGAGTATCTAAAATAAATAAACAATATCCTCTTTAAAAATTTATTTGCATAAACTCAACCCTTAAAATAAATAAAAAACTAGGTTTCCCTAGTCTTTTATTTATATTTGTTTCAATTCATATACCTTTAGATTTATATCATAAATTAAATACTATTTTAAGTTAAATTGAGCTTTCATTTCTAGTTTTCCATCTGAAAAAGTAAAGTTAGCGTTTGAGCCATCTTTATTTATCCATGCATAGATTATAGCTTCCATATCCATAATTTTTGTTTGAGAAAGTATTTGTCCCTCACCTAATATACCTTTAACTTCATCATATGTCATTCCTTCTTTAACCTGATTATACTTGTCTAATGTTATTTTTGCATCCATACTTTCTAATCCAGCTTGAGCCTTTGCCGTAACTTCATCATTTTGCATGGTAATGGTCAAATTACTTATACCAGAACCATTCCAAGAATATAGATTGGTTTTAATCCCAGCTACCTCAGATGAACTTTCTTCTTTTCCATCTCCAAGTATATTTTTGACCTCATCATATTTAGCACCCATATTTATTTTCAAAAAATTCTCATAGGTAACTTTTGTGTCTGTTTTCTTTTCCTCTGTAACTGCTGGCGAATTAATTGCTGTATCATTTTGTGTCTCTACAGTTTTAGAGCTACATCCTACTAATCCTAAAATTAATAATCCACCAGTAATCATTGATAGTATTTTTCTCATCATTTCTCCCCCTTATTAGTTAAGTCCTTTATAATTGTATAATAATATAGGTCTTCTTACAATCACTTACATATAATGAGTAAAACTTATATAAATGAAAAAAAGAGACTAGATTTCTCTAATCTCCATATAGCTAACTGATAATATTGACCTTATTTCTGTTATAAAACATCATTATACTTCTCAAAATAACAGATATCTTGGTGTCTTATTTACATACTCACTATATTCCTTTTTAAATACTTCTTCCATATGATTTTCTTCTTGAAGTATTTGTAGATGTATACCAACTACAACTAATAAACCTACAATTACGATAATAAGATTTGCATAGGTAATTGCAGCTCCAATAAACATCAAGTCCATTCCAACAAAGGCTGGATTCCTACTGAATCTATAAAGTCCTGAAGTTATAAGTGATGTTTTTGTTGATTTATCTATACCTGCTCTCCAAGAAGTTTTCATGAAAACCATAGCCAATATAAAGAGTGAAACTCCTATTAATGTAATGACTACTCCAATAATGCTTACTGTAAAGCCTTTGCCAAGTCCAACAAACCACTTTTCTGTAAATGATGGGAATAAAGCACTAATAGTCCAAATCCCTATCCCTGCAAAAGTCATTGCTTTTAGAAACCTTTCAATAATAAGACTTTCTTTACTTTTAGTACCTTTACCAAAAACATTAGCTTTAATGTTGTTTTTCTTTGATAATATTATTAGTTTACCTATATATGAAATACCAAATATACATAGTAATGCAAATGAAACTATCTCTATTAACCCCATAATTATTCCCACCTTTAAAATTACTTTTTACTAATATTATTTATATGAATACTTATTCATATGTTCATGTAAATATTATATTCTCACCTCTAATTCGTGTCAATAGACTTTAGCAAAAATTTCTTATATAAAGGAAAACACACTGTACAGCAATAGGTAAAAATATATATCATATTATGAAAGTAAGAGTTATAATTATTGTAAATCTTATGTTCATTTTTGCTGGCTACTCCTAATTGGAATAATCCGAATAATTTTATCATCACCTATATTAGGATTACCTCTTCCATCTCTATTACTTGTTGTTAGGTAAATTGATCCATCTTTCCCCTGAATAATCTCACGTAAGCGCCCATATCTATTCTTCAACCATGAATCTACGCTATTTACTTTCGTTCCTTTTCCATTCAATGAAATAGTAAGTAGTTGTTCTCCACGCAAAGTAGCAACTAGTAATTTCCCTTGCCACGGTCCTTGTTCTACAAAGGCTATACCAGAAGGTGCCCACGTCTCTTCTTCACTGTGTATTAATGGCTTTTGCACTATAACTTCCTTAGAGTCTTCATTTCCTTGAACCAGAGGTCATCCATAATTAGCTCCTGGCTGTATAATATTTATTTCATCATGAGCGGTCTGCCCATGCTCAGATGCATACAATATATTTCTTGAATTCCAGGCTAAACCCTGAGGATTTCTATGACCAAAGCTATAAACAGGTGAATTTACATTTGGATTATCTTCAGGAATACTACCATCTAATTTTATTCGCAGTATTTTCCCTGCTGTGCTTGTGACATTTTGTGCCAATGCAGAATTACCTGCATCCCCCGTCGTAATATATAATTTTCCATCTGGCCCTATCTTTATCCTACCACCATTATGAATCCGCCCACCAGGGATTTTATCAATAAGTACTCTGTCAATAGATGCCTTGTTATTATTTTCAATCAATCTCACAACACGATTGTTAACTTGATTACCTTCTGCATATGAATGCATAACATATATATAATGGTTTTGAGAATAATTTGGATCTAATGCAATTCCCATCAATCCACCTTCCCCTTGGCTTACAAAGGGTGCACTAAATCTGATCAGTGGCTGCGGAAGAAGTTTGCCATCTTCAATAATTCTAACTGCTCCAGACCGCTCTGTAAAATATAATTTACCTTCATTGCTTATATCTATGGCCCAAGGTACATATAAATTTTCAGCAATAACTTCAACTTCATAGGGAAGTTCTCTTGAAATACCGCTCTTTGCTTTCCCTCTAGAGGCGTTATCTCCACGTAATATCATATTAGATAAAACATTGTAAATCTTTCTTTTCATGCTACTATCCTCCAAACTTAAATAAATCATATATCAATGCACACTTTATTTATATTATTAAGTATTCATGTTAATGTTCCATTTTTACATAAATAAAAAGAACCCTATTTCTAGAGTTCTTCCTTTAATCATTTCAATATGATGTATTTAAAAATTACATTGCTCTTGATGGAAATACAGCATCTATTACACCAATTACTAAAGCTGCTAATATTGCGCCTAGAAGAGATACCCTCATATTTGGCACTAAAAATTGTGCTACATATATTATTACAGCTGCAATAATAAAACCTTTTATTCCTTTTCCAAAAGGTGATGCATCAACTCCCATGAATGCTTCTACGAAATAGTCTAATACAGTTATTACAACTGCTGCAATTAGATATGACCATAATCCATAAATACTAAATCCTGGAGTTAAAAATGATGTTATACCTAAAATAATTGCAACTAATATCAATCTTCCTGCCCATCTTAAAATACTATTTCCACTAGAACCTTCTTTTCTTACCTCATTATTATCTGGCATAAGAATTCCTCCTTTAATAGAAATTTTAATTTCTTAAAGGTATTATGCCCATAAATTCCAAAAATATAATCTCCTATATACATATTAAATTATTATACTTTTTATATTATCTATTTTCTTCAACTACCTTCTTATAGGCTTTTGTTTCTACAAAAATTTCATCTTTTAGTGGATTAAGTTTATTTTTATGAATCTTATTAAACTGATAAATTACTAATGCTACATTTGCTATTAAAGATAATAAACTTAAAATAAAAAATGCTTTTGGATTATGTGTAGTAGCTACAGGTGCTATACGATCTGCAAAGGAAGGTACTGTCATAACAAACATAATCCATAGGGCAAGTGTCTGTGCACGATGCTGTAGCCATGCTCCTTTTTTGATAAAGAAAGCAGGTATGGTGCAAGAAAGTAACAGTGCCAAACCACAATAAAATGAATGATCTGCTATACAATTATATGTATAGGCAAAATTCCACAAATCATATGCTATAATCCAAGGCCATATCATATCAGGCCATATCATATCCTTCGTTTTATCTTTAGAAATAAAAATACCAACCCATCCGCAAATGGCAATAATGTTTAGTAATCCAGCTATACCATTCATGATATTCCATGATCCTGACATTACCCAAAGATTGTCTACATATGCTCCGTTCCATGCACCATATGTAAAGCATTGAAAATCACGAATAGCTGCTTCGAGAATATTAATTGCCAAAATAAGTGGTGGAAAGCATAATACCCACTTCTTTTTAGCAAGTGATGGAATATAGCGAATAGCCATAAATCCAAGGCACCCTGCCAGTGCTGAGTAAGTTTTTACCCAGTTAAACCAAGTACCTGTTCCATATTCATTTCCTGGAGCTGCAGTTGTTGGCCAAACAAAAATAGTTAAACCTATAGGAACAATTAAAAAAAGTATAATTCCGCCCCATTTTGTTGAACGACCAAGCTCATTAAAAGCCATTAAGGCGAAAAGAATAAAAAGCCAAATAGCCCAACCTGTAAAATTGGTTGACTCATAAAAAAAACCCATAATATTCCCCCCCTAAAAATAATATTTGACATAATTCTATTATGTCTCTTCATAACAAGCAAAGATATGTAAATATTTAAAGTTTAAATATATTTATCTGTTATCTTAGTAATTATATTACATATTGACTCTTTGGTCAAATATTTAAAACGCCCCAAAACCCCCATGAACAGCACAACTATTTATATAGTTTTATATTTATATAGTTTCCTATATAACTATTTTCCTGTTTAAATATTTATATAGACATATAGTTTTATATACTCCTATTTCTCTATAAATCTAGGTTTATATTTCCCTATGATAATATAAATGCTCAACACTATTGCTCATAACTATTTCCCATTTTCCTTCTATATGCTCAATTTTGTGCATTCCAGTAGTAGATGTTTTAGATAGTTTAGGTGACTTATTTGTCCACTTTATATTATTTAATATATAGTATAAAACATTTATTACTCCACCATGAGTAAGAATCATTACATCATCTTCTTCCATTCCTGTTGAAATATTGTTGCAAAGTTCTAGAAAAGTACTTTGTATTCTCTTGTAAAACTCACTAGGGCTTTCCCCATTTGGATATCTCTCACTCATGTCTAGTGTATTAAAAAAGAGTCCAGGATATTTTATTAATGCATCCTTGTTATCCATTCCTGCCAGAACTCCATTATTTATTTCTCTCCAATCACTACAATACTTCACTGGTATATTTAATTTACTTTCAATCTCCTTAGCTGTTTCAACAGCTCGTCTTAAATCACTGCTTATAATTTTATTAATGCTGTACTTTTCTTTATTATCACTTAAATAATTTGCTAATAATTGGGCTTGTTCCATGCCCTCCTCTATTAAACCCAAATCACTCCATCCACCTCTATAATTTTCATTGTCCATACCATGTCTAACTATGTATATAGCCAATTTACCACTCACTCCTTCCTAGTAACCGAATAAACTATAACTACCATTTACCCTAAAATACTATTACTTTAATCGAATATAGAGCCTATTATTACAATTACATACTTTTATAATAAATTTATAGTTACAATTTGTAAACTATTTTATTTATTATAATATAATCCTTATCCAGGTATGTAATAACTCTTCACTCCCTCTTTAAATTAGATGGAAGTATTAGAGATGATATCAACCGTATAAAAATATATAAAAAAGTACCTATAAGCTAAACACTTTTGTGTATCTAGCCTATAAGTACTTTTATTCCATTAGTATTTTTATAATGAACTTTATAGAATTTTAAATTTTACCTTTTGCTTTTGTTTCTACTTTTTTTGCTGCTATTAAGAAAATTACCATTGCTACAATTGCACTTACAATTCCTATTGGATATGAAATACTTTGAGAAAGCTTAAAGCCTTCTGGTGCAATTAAAATGTAAGATGTACATACTGCTGTCATAAATGTTGCTGGTATAGTAGCAATCCAGTGTTTTTTACCTTTAGTAACTAAGTACATGCCTGATGTCCATAATACTATTGTAGCTAAAGTTTGGTTAGACCATCCAAAATATCTCCATACTATTCCAAAATCCATCTTAGTTAATATAAAGCCTACTACAAATAAAGGAATACTAATTATAAATCTATTTTTAATAGGTCCTTGATCAAGTTTAAATGAATCAGCTATAGTTAATCTTGCACTTCTAAATGCTGTATCCCCAGAAGTTATAGGACATGCTACAACTCCAAGTATAGCTAGTAATCCACCTACTCTTCCAAGTAAGCTTCCGCAAATTTCGTTTACTACCCAAGCTGCTGTATGACCTTCTATTGCCATAGTAGCATTTAACTCTGCTACTCCACCAAAGAAGCTCATTGCTGCTGCAGCCCAAATTAAAGCAACTACACCTTCTGCTATCATTGAACCATAGAATATTTTTCTACCTTGCTTTTCACTAGTTATACATCTTGCCATTAAAGGTGATTGTGTTGCATGGAACCCTGAAATAGCTCCACAAGCAATAGTTATAAATAACATTGGGAATATTGGATTTTTATCTGGGTTTGAATGCATATTAATCAAATTAGCCGGTATTATTTCTGGTATATCAAATCCACCAAAAATTAATGCACCACCAACACCAATTGCCATAACTAATAAACAAATTCCAAAAATAGGGTATATCTTTCCAATAAGCTTGTCTATAGGAACCATTGTTGCAATTATATAATATGCAAATATAATATATATTAATAATGTAATGTTTAATCCTGTTAATCCTTTTAATATACTTGCTGGTCCAGTTACAAATACAACTCCTACAAGAACTAAAAGTATTACTGAGAATACTCTCATAAAGTTTTTGAAGCCTTTTCCAAGGTATTGACCTACAACTTCAGGAATACTTGTCCCATCATGCCTTACTGAAAGCATACCAGAAAAATAATCGTGAACTCCACCTGCAAATATACATCCAAAGACAATCCACAAAAATGCTGATGGACCCCACATTGCACCTGCAATTGCACCAAAAATAGGTCCTAAACCTGCTATGTTAAGAAATTGAATTAAGAAAATTTTGTATGCAGGCATTTTAACAAAGTCTACACCATCCTCTAGCCTTACAGCAGGAGTTTGAATTTTTTCATCTGCTCCAAAAGCCTTTTCCACAATTGCACCATAAATAAAATAACCTATAATAAGAGCAATAATCGCTAAAATAAATGATACCATTTGGACCCCTCCTAATTAATTATTTGTTAACAAAATTATAATATGTTTTTTAGGAGTTTATACGGTTTCATACATGAAAAAACAAAAAAAGCACATCAAGTGCTTTTATATGCCCATTATATGCTTAAACTCACCTATATTATTTCTACTTACGGGTATATCAACTTTCTCACCTTGTAATTTTAACATAAAGGTGTTGTTAAACCACGGAACTATCTCTGTAATTTTATCAGTATTAATAATATATGATCTATGACTTCTATAAAAGAGTTCTTTGGGAAGTTTTTTATAAAATTCTGAAATACTACAGTTTACATTATATTGTACTCCATTAATATAAATTAAAGTTTCTCGTTCCTTTGCTTCACAATAGGAAATATCTACTATATTTTTTACAATCATCTTATTATCTTTCCAAAGGGTTATTTTATTATTTATACTCTTTTTATCTGAAAGTTTATCAATTTTCTTTAATGTACTAACTATTCGTTCTTCTGAATAAGGCTTTAATATGTAGTCATAAGCTTGAATTTCAAAGGCATCTACAGCATAATCTTTATGGGCAGTAATAAAAATTACAAGGGATTGCTTTGGAAAATGATTAATAATTTTACATAATGCAATGCCATCTAATTTTGGCATATTAATATCTAGGAAAATAATATCTGGTTTATTTTCTTCAATATATTCTAAAGCCTTAATAGAATCATCAAATTCATTCACTATTTTTATATTACTGAAATTGTTTATAAAATATTTTAGCTCTTCTCTTGAAGGAGATTCATCATCAACAATAATACAATTCATACCATTACTCCCTTATTTTACTTACATTGAAACTGATTCTAGTACCGCTTTTCAATGTTTCTATCTTTAATCCTTCACCATAAATATATTTTAATCTATTATGAACATTTGATATGCCTATTTTATTTTCTTCCATTTTATCTTCATAGACTTTTTCTATAATATCTTTTGAAATTCCAATTCCATCATCTTCAATAATTATCATAATGTTGTCCTTGGAAACTTTTTGAACTTCAATTGTCACTGTCCCTTCACCTTTACCTTTTAAAATACCATGTTTTATGGAATTTTCAACTATTGGCTGAATGATAAGGCTTGGGATTTTAACATCTAAATCATCTTCAATATTATAAACTACATGAAGTTTCTCCCCAAATCTTGCTTTTTCTATTTCTACATATGCTTTAACCTGCTCTAGTTCCTTATAAATATCTACATGGTTTTCCCCTATATCTAAATTATACCTTAAGTAGGTAGATAAATTAATAATTAGCTCTCTTGCTTTATTAGGATTAAATCTAATAAAGGAAATTATTGTATTTAGTGCATTAAATAGAAAATGAGGATTTATTTGGGATTGCAACGCCTTTATTTCAGCCTTATTTGCCATATTTTTCAGTTCTCCAAGCTTACTTATTTCTAGCTGGGTAGAAATAATTTGGGATAAGCCTACAGCTAAATTTATATTTCTAAAGGAAATAGCATTATCAGTGCAATAATATATTTTTAATGTACCTATTACTTCATCCCCTTCTTTTAAAGGAGCAATAATTGCAGATTTTAAACTACAATTTAAATTAGGACACTCAATCTGATTTGCATTTGTTAGAGAAAGCAAATTCCCTCCTCTAATAACCTTTTTTGTAGCCTCTGTTATAATTTTCTGGCCCTTTATATGGTGGTCAGCTCCTACTCCTACGTGAGCTAATATATTTTCTTTATTTGTTATAGATACTGCATCTGCATTAATTGATTCCCTTATTATTCCGCATATCTGTTCTAAGGAATTTTCATTCATTTCTCTAAAATAAGGTAAAGTTTTATTTGCAATCTCTAAAGCGATTTGTGCTTGTTTTGCTGCAATTTCTTCCTTTTCTTTAAGTATTTTTTGAATTATCAATATTAGAATTGCAATTCCAATAGCATTAGCAAAACTCATAGGAAAATATATGCTCTTTACAATGGTTAATGCATTGCTAAAGGGATGTGCAATTGTAAGTATTAAAATCATTTCTAAAATTTCAATTAAAAGTCCTCCAAATAACCCGTAAAACCACTTGTTATTTTCATTTGATTTACTATATATTAAACCTGCAACTATTCCCGAAATTATAGTAGTTATTGTACAAGGTATTGATGTAATTCCTCCAATATCTACAAGCAATCTATGAACTCCAGCTATAATACCTGCCATTGTCCCTACAAAAGGTCCGCATAGTATTCCCCCAGTCATTACACCAATAATTCTTGTATTAGCAATGGCTCCATTAACCTCTGTTCCTGTGTAGGTTCCCAAAATTCCAAAGGCTCCAAAAATTATTGAAAGCACAATTAGATCTTTCTTTTTAAATTTATCCTTTTGTACTATTTTCTTAAAGCTCCCTAGTCTTGAAACAAAGAAAGCAATAAGGATTACATACCCTAAATTATTCGTAAGATTTCTTAGTAATTCTACCATTAAAATTAACTCCATTTCACTAAATGCATATTTTAAAAACATATATCGAATATTTTACCAGTTGTTTTTATATCTAAATAAGTTTCTATAAATATTATATATAAAATTCTAAAATATATAAACAAAGTTATTAATACTTGTGGTGTCAAATAAGAATGAGCACCCCTAAGAGTGCTCATTCTTAACTTAATAAATTATAATATAATTAATCTATTATAATAATTCAAAAGTTCCTTTTAAATCATCATATATCTTCTTATAAATCTCATAATATCTTTTATATACTAGGGAATTTTCTTCTTTTGGAAATTGTACACTATTTTCAGAAATTGCTATGCTACAAGCTTCATCTATATCCTTATATACGCCAGTTCCAACTCCTGCTAGTAATGCTACCCCTAAGGCTGGCCCTTCTGAAGACTTATTTGTAGATACTTTGCAGTTAAACATATCTGCTAATATTTGACGCCATAGTTCACTTTTTCCGCCTCCACCTGACACCATCACATTAGTAGGATTCATTCCTGTGTCTTTAATGATTTCCATGCAATCTAAAAGTGAATAGGATACTCCTTCAATTACAGCTCTTAGCATTTCATTTTTTGTATGAGCAGCTGAAAGTCCAAAGAATACACCCTTTGCCTTAGGATTTAAATGTGGTGTGCGCTCTCCCATGAGATATGGAAGATATATTACTCCCCTTGAACCTGCAGGCACTTTTTCTGCTTCTTTAGTCATAAGTACATATGGATTAATTCCCATACCTTTTGCTACTTCAATTTCATTAGTACAAAAATTATCCCTAAACCATTTTAAAGAAAGTCCTGCACCTTGGGTTACTCCCATCATATGCCATGCACCTGGCACTGCATGACAAAAGGTGTGTACTCTTCCTTTCTCATCAATTATAGGTTCATCTAAATGAGCAAATACTACTCCTGAAGTACCTATAGTCGAAGATATTTGTCCACTTTTTATAATACCATTTCCTATTGCACCAGCTGCCTGATCTCCTGCTCCCCCAACTACTGGTGTATTCTCTTTAAGACCAGTAACCTCCGCTGCTTTTTTATGAACTTTTCCACTGACTACAATTGATTCATGTACATCTCCTAAATACTCTATAGGAATATCTAAAGCATTAAGGACTTCCTTAGACCAGCACCTATTTTTAATATCTAAAAGCTGCATTCCTGAAGCATCAGATACCTCCGTAGCAAATTCACCTGTAAGCATATATCTTATATAGTCCTTAGGCAATAATATTTTCCTACATTTTTCATATATTTCAGGCTCATTATTTCTAACCCAAAGTATTTTAGATGCTGTAAATCCTGTTAGAGCAGGATTTGCTGTAATATCTATTAATCTTTTTTCTCCAACTTTTTCTGTAATCTCAACACATTCCTTAGCTGTACGTTGATCACACCAAATAATAGATTTTTTTAATACATTTCCATCTCCATCTAACATAACTAAACCGTGCATTTGTCCAGATAAGCCAATACCACTGATGGATTCCGGATTTATATTACTATCTTTTATAACCTGATTAATTGTTATACATACTGCATTCCACCAATCTAAGGGATCTTGTTCTGCCCAACCAATCTCTGGCTGATATAAGGGATATTCTGCTGTAGAAGAGGAAATAGGATTTCCGCCCCTATCAAATAGCACTGTTTTAGTACCCGAGGTTCCAATATCTATGCCTATTAAGTACTTCATATTCTAGCCACTCCAATCAAAACTATTATAGCTTAATAACTGCCTTTACTACATCATTCTTATTTTCTATAACATAGTCAAAGGCTTCCTTTGTCTCACTAAAATCAAATTCATGAGTAACTATTCCATTAACATCAATTTTCCCATCAGAAATTGCTCCTATAGCTGCTGGATATATGTTTCTATATCTAAATACACTTTTTATTTCAACCTCTTTAGTCATTATTTGCATGAAATCGAACTCAATTATATCCTTTGGCGCAAGTCCTACTAATACAATAGCTCCACCTCTTTTTGCTAAATAAGGTGTCTGCTTTATTGTATGCTCAGATCCTGCTGTTTCAATAACCACATTAGCACCAGCATTGTTTGTAATCTCATTTATTACAGCTAGTACATCTTGATTTTTTGCATTTATAACTTTAGTTGCACCTAATTTTAGGGCATAATCTAATCTCTTATCTATAACATCTACAACAATAACATTTGTAGCACCATATGCCTTACAAGCTAATAAAGTTACTAGACCTATACATCCTGCACCTAAAACTACAACCGTATCCCCTAATTTTACATTTCCTTGTGATACGGCATGTAATCCTACTGCTAAAGGTTCGACTAAAGCACCCTCCTTAGTTGATACATTGTCTGGTAGTTTAAAACACATATTTTCTGGATATGTTATATAATTCATTAAAGAACCATGATATGGCGGTGTTGCTAAGAACTCAACCTCTGGGCATAGATTATATTTACCACTTTTACAAAATTCACATTGACCACAAGTTTGACCTGGCTCTAATGCAACTCTATCTCCAACTTTTAAATTCTTAACTCCAGGGCCTACTTGAACTATTTCTCCAGCACATTCGTGACCTAAAATAAAATCTCCATCTACTATGAAGTCTCCTATTCTACCATGCTCATAATAATGTACATCTGAACCACATATTCCTACATATTCTAATTTTATAAGTACTTCTTTATCCTTTGGAACTGAAACCTCAATATCTCTTGTTTCCATATTATGAGTTCCACACATATATACTGCCTTGTTTATCATCTTTATTCCTCCTAAATTAAGTTCAATTATAGACCTTGCACAAAACTGTACAAGGTCTACTTTTTTTATTAGTCTATATTGCCTGCTTTTTTATGAATTTCTATAAACTCATCAGCATTATCCTTTGTTATTAATGGACAATCTACCATTATAGTATCACGCTCTACTTTACCAGTCATAACATCATATGTTAACTTAACAGCTTTTTCTGCAAGCTCGTAAGCACTTTGAAGAGTAGTTGATGTCATTTCACCATTTTTTATAGCTAAACAAGCTTCTGCTGTTCCATCAACACCATATGATAATATATTTGTCTTTCCTGCTGCTTTAGCTGCTTCAAGAGCTCCTACACACATGTTATCATTCATAGATATTATTGCATCAATTTCTCCATGAGTTTGAATCCAGTCTTCCATTAATCTCATCGCTTCATCTTTATTCCAATTTGCAATTTGCTCATCTAAGATTTTAACGTCTGGTCTCTTTGCAAAAAATTCTTTTTCCCATCCTTCACGTCTCTTATCAGAGTGCATATTACCTGCTGGTCCCATAAGAACTACAACTTTTCCATTTTGAGGAACTTGCTCTAAAGCAAGTTTTGCATTTTTAGCAGCTTGGTCAACTGGGTCTGCATCTACTGCCGCTGCTCTATCATTATCATTAATACGATTGTTTACCGTAATAACCTTAACTCCTTTATCCATAGCTGCCATAGCTGGTGCTACTTGTGCTTCAGAATCAAATGGTTGAAGAAGAATTGCATCATATTTTTTTGTAACCGCATTCTCAATATGAGATGCTATAACTTCATTCTTGCTATCTCCATCAAATATATCTACCTGTACATCCTTATAGTTTGCAGCTACTTCATCCTTTACTGCATTTGCAAGCCAAGCAGCAAAAGAATCTCCTTGTGCTCTTGCAATATATGCAACTTTATAAGTCTTTTCACCTTCTGCAGCTGGCTCCTCCTTTGAAGTATTAGTACATCCCACAGTAAGTGATAATGCTAGTAAAGATGACATAGCTAAAGCTAATATTTTCTTTGTTTTCATATCATTTTCTCCCCCTAATAATATTATTTTTATTATATTTTGATTTTTACTTAACTTGATTTAGTTTAAACAGAACTTCCTTTGGTTTTCACTAGGGTTTTGTCTTTTATTTTATCAGTAATACTACCCAGTTTTTTACTTTCTCTTTTGTTCTTAGATTTTATATCGTAAATTACTGCAAATGCAATAATTACTCCCTTTACTACTTGTTGCATATAAGATTGTATTCCTACTAGGTTCATTATATTGTTTAAGAATCCCATAATGAATGCTCCTGCAAGGGTTCCACCTGCAGTTCCTATTCCCCCAGTAAAGCTTGTTCCACCAATTATTGCAGCAGTCATTCCTTCAAATTCTGCTCCTATACCAGCATTAGGAAGCCCAGCATTAACACGAGACATAAATAACACACCTGCGATTCCAACAAATATACCATTTATAAGATAAGCCTTCATCTTAGTTTTATTTACATCTATTCCTGAAGCTCTTGAAGCCTCTTCACTACCACCTACAGCATAAACGCATCTACCTAGCTTTGTATGTTTTAGGATGTACCAAGTTAAAAGAGTAATTCCAGTCATGAATATTACGGGAATAGGAATAAATCCTATAGAATTTTGTCCTAGTACAATAAAGTCTCCTATTTGATAAATATTTTGACCATTTGTAAATAATAAGGCTGCTCCTCTTGCTACAGTTTGCATAGCTAATGTGGCAATAAATGGAGGTGCTTTAAACCTAGTTACCATTATCCCATTGATAAAGTTACAAATAACACCTACAAGCACTCCAACTAGCACTGCTATTTCCAAAGAACCTGTTGCCTTAAAGGCTGCAACAGAAAGCAGACCTGATAAAGCCAGAACTGAACCTGCTGATAAATCTATAAGTCCACATATAATTAAAATTGTTTCACCAAAAGCAATAATAGTGGTTATTGATATTTGTCTTGATATATTGGTTAAGTTTTCTCCTGATAAAAATACAGGACTGATTAAAGAACATGCTATAAACATAGCAAGTAATACAATGTAAATACTATATTTACTTGAGGTTTTTGACCATTTATGTCTAATATCTATCATCTTCATCCTTCTATTCCCCCCTTGTAGCTAACTTCATAATAGCTTCTTGTGTAGCCTTTTCTCTATCTATTTCTCCAGTAATTTTTCCAGATGCCATAACATAGATTCTATCGCACATACCTATGAGCTCTGGTAATTCAGAACTTATTATTATTACTGCTCTATTTTCTTTTGCAAGTTCTGTAATAAGTTTATATATTTCGTACTTTGCTCCTACATCGATTCCCCTTGTTGGCTCATCAAGTATAAGAACATCTGGATTTCTAAGCATCCACTTTGCAAATATTACCTTCTGTTGATTTCCTCCGCTTAGAGAATCAATAGAGGTTTCTAAGTTAGGACATTTTACCTTCATTCTTTCACATATATTTGATACACTACTAATCTCTTTTTTACTATGTAGATGACCCTTATAAAAGAATTTCTCTAAATTAGATATGGATACATTTTCAGTTATACTTCTAATTCCTACTATTCCATATCTCTTACGATCTTCTGATAGCATAACTATTCCATTGTTAATACTATCTTTTACATTTTTTATTTTTACTTCCTTACCCTTAACTTTAATCTCACCTGATAGGTATGGGTCTAGTCCAAATATTGTTCTAGCCACTTCACTTCTACCTGCTCCCATAAGACCTGCAAAACCTACAATTTCTCCTCTTTTCACATGGAAATTAATATCCTCAAAGTGCTTTCCATCAGTTAGTTCTTTAACCTCTAACATGGTTTCTCCGATTTTAATATCTTCCTTAGGATATGCATTGGTAATTTTACGGCCTACCATAAGAGAAATAACCTTGTCTATATCTAACTCACTAGCTGGCTTAGTATCAATAACAACACCATCTCTTATAACTGTTATCTCATCAGCTATTTTAAAGATTTCTTCCATCTTATGAGATATGTATATTATACTTACGCCCTTACTTTTTAATTCAGCAATCTTATCAAAGAGAATTCCTACCTCTTTTCTAGTAATTGCAGATGTAGGTTCATCCATGATAATAACCTGTGAATTATAAGACATAGCCTTTAGTATCTCTAGCATTTGTATATCTGATACTGTAAGATCTTTAAATTGTGTTGTTGGCGAATAGGGTAAATTTTCTTGTTTTAAAAGTTCTTCTGTATCTTTTCTAATCTTCTTCCAATTAATTTTTCCTAATTTATTTACAGGCTCTCTTCCTAAAAATATACTTTCTTCAATAGTAATCTCAGGTATATAATTTAGCTCTTGAAATATCATAGATATACCATGCTTACGAGCTTCAATAGGATTCTGTATCTTAACTTCTTTTCCATCTATATGAATACTTCCACCATCAGGCTGATATATACCATTTATTATCTTCATAAGTGTAGACTTACCAGCTCCATTTTCTCCACAAAGCACATGAACCGTTCCCTTTTTAACAGAAAAACTTACATTTGCTAAGGCAGTTACTCCTGGGAAAAATTTCTGTATACCTTTTAATTCCAGCTTTGGTATATTGCTCTCCACCTTTATCCCCCCTTGTAAACTTTTAATTTCATTCTATGGCATAATTATAATAAAAAAATAATTAACCTATAATGGAAAATAACCTTAGTTTTGTGCAAATTATTCTCGCCTAATTTTTCACAAAGTTCTTTGTGTAATATATTAATATTTTTGTGTAATATATTAATATATTTGTGCAACATAATTATATATATTTCTACATTTTTTTCATTAATCTTAATTTTATATAAAAAAAATACTACTTAACATAGTTAAATAGTATTAATGTGCTACACTTTATCTATTTTTATATGGTATCTTTATATTGACCTACAGTTAATCCTGTTACTTTTTTAAAAGTCTTATAAAAATACTGTTGATCTGTAAATCCGACCCTTTGATAGATAACTTTCATGCTATCTTCACCTTTATTAATCATTTCCTTCGCTTTTTCTATACGCAGATTAATAATATACGAAGAAATATTTATTCCTGTCTCTTTTTTAAATAAAAATGATAGGTATTGTTTAGATAGATTAATATGAGTAGCGATATCTTCTAGGGTAACTTTACTTGAATAATTTTTTTCAATGTACTCCACAACTTTATTTATAATATATTTAGAATTCTGATCATCCCTTATTCTTAGAACTAACTGACATATCTCCTCTAAAAATTTACACATTAGTTTTGATATAAACATAATTCTTGTAGAATCCATAATTTTATTGTAATACCCCTGATATAAGGTATCATAATCATTACATTGAAAATATTCTTCATACTTTTCTAATATACTAACAATAATATTACAATACATAAGCTTACATGTTAACTCTGATATTTTACAACCATTTATTTTCTTCTCTATACTCTCTATATGACTTTTTCCACCCTCTAGATTTCCTTCTTCTATAAAGTTTATAAGAATACTCTTAGATTGTTTTTCGAACTTCAGCATATTTATATCCTTCAATTCTTTATTTTCTCTAGTTTCTACTACAGAACCCAAAGGCAAATAGAATATATCTTTTGTTCTTTCTATATATTCCTTAAAACAATTTGGAAATTCTCTAAGCTCACTAAACATAGGTGTATATATTACATCTAGCTTAATATTAAAATATTGCATTACAGTGGTCTTTATATATTTAATTACCTCTTGTACTTCACCATATTTAATATCTTCCTTGGATATAAAATATATAAGTCCATCCTCCTGTTCCTTCAGAACACATTGTATTTTTTCTTTAGAAAATATCCACGTTATAAGCTCTATCATAGCATTTTTCACATTTTCATTTTCTCTTTCTTTAATGGATGTAATAATATGATTAGTTTCAGGGAAGAAACCTAAAATAGAATATTTTCCTCCATAAATATTAAAGTCTATATGTTTAAACCCCTCAAAATCTACTTCATCAAAGGAACTTGAACCATCTATAAGATATTCTATAAGCTGACTTTTACCCTTCATTAAGGTTTCACTAGCCTTATCCTTACCTAGTGCATCCTTATCCATATTATCTAAATTTCTTTTTACCTCTAGCATGGTACTTATAAGTTCCTCATCCTCTACCTCTGATTTAAGAATATAATTATTAGCTCCACATTTTAGAGCTTGTCTTACATTTGTAAAATCATCATAGCAAGTTAATACCAGTATTTGAGTTAAGCTATCTTTTTTTCTTACTTCTTCAGTTAACCATAAACCATCCTTCTTAGGCATTTTTATATCTGTTATAATTACATCTGGGTTATATAGCTTATACATCTCATAGGCCTTTTCACCATTTGGAGCCTCACCTATAACTGTAAAGCCTATGCTATTCCAATCTATTGTGGATTTTAATCCTACTCTTACAAGAACCTCATCATCTACAATTAAAACCTTATAAACTTTCATCACCCTCTTTATCTACTAAAAAGTCACCAGTAGGTTTCCTCATTATACTCCTAGGAATCGTCACCTTAACATATGTACCTATTTCACTTCTATTTCCTATCTTAATCCCATATTCTTCACCACAATAAAGCTTTATTCTTTCATTAACATTGTTTAATCCAACTTTACTAAATTTATTTACATCCTTTTCTTTAGTAAAGATTTTTTCTAAATCCTCTTCACTGATGCCAAGTCCATTATCTTCTACAAGAATAATTAAGTTTTCACCTTCTATACATGCTTCTATAGATATTTCCAATGGTTCCTCTTCTTCATCTTCCCTAATTCCATATATCAAAGAATTCTCTACAATAGGCTGTAAAATTAATTTCGGTATTGAGCAATTAAGGCAGTCTTCATGAATATTATAAATAATGTTAACTTTTTCATTGAATCTTAGATTTTGTATTTTAATATAATTCTTAACGTAATCTACCTCATCTTCTAGAGTAATCATTTCCTTTCCTAAGTTTATACTTACCCTTAGAAGTTTTATCAGTGAAGTTACTGCATTACTTACAGATTTATCTCCTTGTATCTTTGCCATCCACTTTATAGTATTTAGTGTATTATACAGGAAGTGTGGATTAATCTGAGCATGCAATGTCTCAAGTTCTAACTCTTTTTTTATTCTTTCTTCTTCTACTAGCTTATCAACAACTTCATTCATCTTCCCTATCATATTATTAAAGCTGTTTCCAAGTTCCCCTAACTCGTCAATTCTATCTATATTTATGCGCACATGTAAATCTCCATCTTCAGCCTTCTTCATCATATTTCTCATACTCACCATGGGTTTTGAAATTTGAGACGAAAAGAATAAACAAATTATTATAGTTATAACTACATAAATTATTACACCTATTAACATATATCGTTGCATATTTGTAATTTCTTTGTATAGATAATCTTTAGTTACTATTTTTACAATCTTCCAATCTGTTGATGTAATATTAGAGTATATACATACCTTTTCAACATTATCATCAGTAAACTCTATTGAACCCATATCTATTTTAGATGATAGAACTTCTTTTGCATAATTTTTTTCTTCTATATTCTTTCCTATAATTTCTTTATTAGGATGACTAATTATTTGACCCTTTTCATTACAAATAAATAATTCACTATTCTCCTCTGTAATTAGACTTTTATAAGAATCCTCTAATATGGTTTCATCTACATCAATAAATATTGTTCCCATATCCTTTAAGCTATTTAAGTCTATTATCTTTCTTCCTAAAGAAAAATAGTTCTTAGGAATTTCTCCCGACAATATCTTAACTCTAACAGGAATTGTATCAAACCAAACTAACTCACCATGAGTCATATTGATATTATTAATATCAATTCCCTGTTTAACATAGGTTTTGCTAGCCCCTACATTATAAATATTATGTTTAGTTGTAAGGTATATACTTTCCACCTCTTCATTTGTAGTACAAAAATTTCTCAGTATATTATTTAATTCCTCATGACTTTTAGTTGATGAGCCTTTCAAGCTTTCAATAAAATCTCTATTGGTAACAACCATGTCTGACAGGTCAGCAATGCTATCAATTATAAAATCAATATTGCTTCCTGCCTCATATACAGATTGTTTTGCAGATTCACTATACTTTGTAGTAATAATTGATTTCATTACATTGTTATAAATAATATATATAAATCCAATAGGTATAAATATTAATAGAATAAAAATAACTAGCAATTTATTTCTAAAGCTCTTTCTAATCCATGAAGTTCTCATTTTATCCCCGCTCTTCATTGTAGTAAACTCAACTCTTTTAAAATTTTATCTGCTACTACCTTAGGATCTAAATCATTCTTAACCATATCTCTTACATTATTAATAATAATTTGCTCTACAAAATAGAAATTACTAATCTTAGATCTAAAATATACATTATCCTCTTTCCAGACCTCTAGTAGTGCAGGTAAGTGGTTTAAATTACTTATTTCATTTGTATTACTTTTTACATTTTCTATAATGTCTTGTACATCCTTGCTATTATATACAGATTTTCTTGGTGGCATGCTTCCACCTTCTGGTTCCCATAAAACCATACTTTGAGTCTGAGGTGCAGTAGCCCAAACTATAAATAACCAGGCAGCTTTCTTTTCAATTTCTGAAGCATTACTATTAATTCCTATTCCTGCTCCTCCATATATATTGGCACTTCTCACATTTCCATAGGGCAAGATGCTATAACCAACCTTACCTGCCACTTTAGATAAATTAGGATTTTCTACTACAGCTCCATTTTCATCCCAGTTTGCCATCATTGCAATTTCACCATTCTTAAAAGCTTCCGCAGTATCAGTCCAATTCCAATTAATACTATCTGGTTCACCCACTTCTACCATCTGCTTGTACATACTTAATCCATCTTCAAGGTTATGATTTTTAACTGAAACCATTTTGGGTTTTTCTACTCCTAATGTATTAACATAGGGATCATCAAAATAATCCCCTCCATAGGATTCAAGGACATTAGAAAAATCGCAATATACTGAATTATGTAATTGAGCCATTTGTGCACTTCCATATTTAACTTCCTCATCTGGAACATTTTCATCAATCCATTTTGAAACAATACAATACCTTTCCCAAGTAAAATCTTTCTGTCCTGGAGTCCAATCAAATCCATTTTCAGCCATAAACTGTTCTCTATACTTTTCGAAAATATCCTTTCTATAGAATAAAATCATAGTTGTAGTATCAAAAGGTATAGCACATAACTTAGTTTTATCTCCAAAGTAGGATAAAATATTTACCTGATCATCAAAGAAATCCTCCATACCACCTGGTATATGAGGCATTTTAGGATCATTATTATATAAATTTAAATCCTCTAGATTGTTATGAAACCTGTTAAGAGTTTGATATGGATCTACATAAACAAGTTGAAACTTTGCTCTTTCAGATATAAAATCATTATTTATCTTATTTATCATTGTACTATAGTCCATTGGTCTAATGTTTACTCTAATACCAGTTTTTTCAGTAAAATTTCTACACTCCCTAGAAAGAATATTAGCATTTATATTATTTTCTACTACAAAATTAAGGGTAGTACCTTGAAATTCCCTCCATTGAAATCCCTCTGGTGTTTCTATATTGGGTAATTCATTATCCCATGGATAAAAAGGCGCTTTAATTTTATTACTAATTAATTCATCATCTTTAGACTTAGCCATTATTATATTTTCGCTATAAGTAGTTAAACAAAGCATCATTACAGCCATAATTACAATGAAAATATAAATTCTTTTATTTCTAATAATAATCACCTTCCTCCTTTGTTTTTATATAAAATACTATTCCATTTAGCTACATTATACATAATAATTCTACATATTTAAATGATTAAATCACTATTTTTTCATTAAAATGCTACTCTATTAAAAAATAGAAAAAAAGAACCCTCATAATGAGAGTTCTCCAATGAACTTATTTTTCTTTTAATGCTTCTGGTAATAATTCTTCAATCTTGTTTACTGGTATACCATTTCTGAATTTAACATCCATTCCACAAACTACAGCATAAAATCTAGCATATACCTGTTGAATTTCTTCAACTTCTGGTGAATCTGTTCGATATGAAAAATATAAATTAGTCAATTCAATGGCAACATCATATTCATTCCTTTGTATTGGTGTTGATTTCAACTTCATGTCTTCTTCCATCTTAATCACCCCCTAATAATATTTTACATTAAATACCATCGAAATGCAACAAAGGATAATAAGCCAGTTTGTAGATAATAAATTTCAAGGTAATGTTTATAAAAGTTAAAGCCGCTACTTAAAAACTTAAATAACGGCTGTTTATTAAATATCAGAATTATATTACTGCAACCTATGATGTGGAATAAATCACTAAATAAAATTTAAAACTTATTCACTTTACATATGTCTATGATTATCATTTTAAAAGTGCATTAGCTATTAATTTATCCAATTTACGGATATCTACTCCCTTTTGTAGATTTACTTTGATTTGACCTGCTCTAGTCCATAATTCAACTTCTGCACTAAGATCAAAAAGCTTCCCTGCATTTTCAGTAGACCACATGTTAATAGAAGAATATGGTAAAGAATACACCTCTACTTTCTTGCCAGTAAGCCCTTGTGCATCTCTTACAATTAATCTTTTATTAGTAAAAATTGCACTATCTCGGAATGTTTTATAAGCAGCAATTGCTACTTCTCCTTCAACCAATAAATCATTAACATCATTTGGAATTGGGCATTCAGATACTAGTGTCCATGTTAATATACCTTGTGTTTCTGCCATTTTATTTACCTCCTATAGTAAATCTTTGTCTCTATTTACTATTCTGCATCTATGTAGAAAAACCTTCCTCAATAAATGATTTTTTTCAAGCTTTTGTAAAAGTATTAGATCCACTTCATTTATTGATGATATTAATATACATAGCTATAATAACCTCTATAACTTATGATACTAATATTTAATCGATATTCTTTTCAATTAAAAACAAAAATGCGATAACTTAAATACTAAGATATCGCATTTTACTTTTTAGTTTCATACTCTAGTAATAATAGTAACCCCTTGCCATTTTACTCTCTGCAAGCAGTTTAGATGCACCTGTCCTTTCCCACTCTTCCACCTGTTCAATAGCTTCCTGAGGAGTTTTTCCCAAACCGACAAGGACACCTGATAGGATAAATTCTTGATATAAATGTTCAGGATTAATCCCTTCTCTCGCTTCTGCTAAAGCACGAGTTACTAATGGAGTTATATACCTTACCCAGTCATCTGGCGTAAATTTAGAAGTATCCTGCATTGAACGTCTATTCATAGATGGACTTTCCATACTTCTGTTCAAAGTAAAAAGATAATTATATTTTGAAGAGTGTTTCAATTCATCTGTAATTATATCAAATAAAACATCTCTTTGTGGGCCCATACCTAAAGCTTTTCTAATATCTCTATATCTTTCTACCGCTCTTAGCTCTCCGAATAAAGCTTTTTTAATACCATCTATATATGACTCTGGTCTTTCAAAAGACTCGTCTTCTACCGTTGGAATCTCCATACCGGTAAAGTCCTTATAAATTTTTCTAAACTCTCTATTATGTCTACGTTCATCATCTCGTATAGACGTTATAATGTCTTTTTCTTCCACAGTAGGTGCCATACTTATGAGAAAATCATAAAAAAGTTCATCTTCTCTTTCACCTTGAACTGCCTCTTTCACTCTCTCAAGAGCCTCTTGTAACTGAGTATTATACATCATTTGATTCTCTACTCTAGGCTTAATATACACTAAAATTTCCTCCAGAAATAATAATTCAATAATATATTATGCTAGGTATCTATAAATGTGAAAATAATTACTCTTTTCCTTCCATATTCCACACCTTGTCCATCTATAACTACAATTCGCATTTTATCCCCCTATATTATACCAAATCAAAAGCCATAATTATTGGGTGGTTTATATGTTATAGAAATCATTTTTTGAAGCTCCACAGATTGGACAATTTTGAAGTGAAAGAGGTATTTCTAATCCACAATCATTTAGTAAATCCGCGTTACTTAAAATATCCACTGTGTTTCCGTCTGCAGCAATTTCACCCTCTTTTATCACAATAATTCTTTTACAAGTATCAAATACCATATCTAAATCATGACTAGTTATTATTTTTGTGTGCTGAAAGCCTTTTAATAAATTGATTAATCTTCGTCTTGATTTAGGATCTAAAGCTGCTGTTGGCTCATCCATAACTAATACATCTGGTTCCATTGATAGAACCGATGCAATTGCAGCAGCTCGCTTTTCTCCACCTGATAATTTAAAGGGTGCTCTATCTTTCAAGTGAGATATTCCTACTAACTCTAAAGCCTTTGTAACTTTGATTTCAACTTCTTTTTCATCAAAATTATAATTTCGTGGTCCAAAAGCCACATCATCATATACAGTTGTCATAAACAACTGATCATCAGGATCTTGAAAAACCATTCCTAACCTCTGACGAATCAAGGGTAATGTTTTTTTTGATACATACACATCTCCTATGACCACCTCTCCGTTACTTGGAAATAGAACTCCCATCAAAAGCATTAATAGTGTGGACTTTCCTGCACCATTGGCACCAATAATTCCCACAGATTCACCGTGATGGATTGTGAATGATATATCTTTTACTGCTACATGTCCATCAGGATAGGAAAAATATAAGTTCCTTACCTCAAGTTTATGACAACTCATCTATTTAATCACCCCCGTAATTAATGAACCTATAAGCATAGGTATATTATAAATTCTTGCTAAAATGAAAAATATACTCCAACCTGCTAAATATGCAAAATCACTAAAGCTTAATTTTTCAATATTTCCTGTATTATACTCACCTGTAAATCCTCTCATATTCATAGATTGATACACCCGTTGTGCCCTATCAAATGTCCTAAGTATCAACTGTCCTGCAAAAGAACCCCAAACATTTCTATGTATGCCCTTTTGTCCAGGCGCCCTAAGTAAATATGCTCTCATCATTCTAGAAACCTCTTCTATCAGCACAGATATATATCTATATGTTAATAATAACTGTAATACAAAGATTTTAGGAACTTTCAGCATACGCAATGCTACAGCCAATTTATCCATTCCTGTAGTTGCAATTAATAAAATACTAACAGTTACCGTTAAACCACATTTTATAAAAATAGATAAAAATATTACCCATCCTCTTGAAATAACAATACCTCCTAGAGCCATTGTATGATGATTAAATAAGGGGTTTAATATGCCAATTCCAATAATAAAAGGCTCTACAAGTAATAGTCTTTTAAGGATTGGAACAACTGGCAGCTCTGCTAACACAAAAATAACCACAGGATAGAAAATAAAAGACAAAAGACTACTAATTTCATATCTTCCAAATGATACAACTACAGTTAGGTAAACAATTGTAGTTAATAACTTTGTAATGGGATGAAGCCCATGTATTGTGGTTTCTTTCCCTGCTAAATCACCTAGAAGTCTCATATTATAAAGAGAATTTATTACTTTTGCCATGTAAAATCAAATCCTTATTGTAGAATTTTACTGGTGGTTTCATTACCACCTAGCTTATTTTTATTATTAAACTTTTCTTTTCTTTTTTTAACTAAGCTGATAACAAATCCTGTGAATGCTGCCAGTGCAAGTGTCAATATTCCACCAACGATACCTGAAACACTTGTTCCAGCACTAACTGTAGGCCATTGATCTTCAACTTCTACAGCTGCTTCTTTTTCACTTTCGTCTTCCTTTGCCTTAAAACTGTAATCAGGTAAAAACGCTATCTTACTTTGTATTTCTGATAATGTATTATGAATTCCATCTGGTGTTTCAAATTCTGCTGTTCCTGAAGTTTTTTCCATAGCCCATTCCAATCCATCAGGATTTGAAGAGGCAAACCAAGAAAGCGTTCCGCCAACTAAAACTACTCCAATTACCAGGCTAGTAAGTATCTTTTTCATAGATATATTACCAAGAGCTTCTCCTCTAGCTGCCTTTTCTAGAATTTCTGGTCTAGCCTTCCATACAAAAGTAACAATTGCTGATGTAACAAACCCTTCAGCTACTCCGATTGCTAGATGTATTGGTTGCATTAACAATAAAAAAGTTCCAAAAGGCAATTCAGTCTTTCTAGACATAAGAGTCTGAAGTACAACGCTAAAAGCTCCTATTTGAAGACCAATTATAGTAGATGCCATTGAGGCACCAAAGATCTTCTTAGTAGTAATCCCTTTACGTGTAAACCATTTATAAATTAAAGGGTATGCTATAAAACAAGTATAAAATCCAAGGTTAAATACATTACAACCATAGGCAAGTAACCCACCATCTCCAAAGAACAGTGCTTGAATTAACAAAACAGAAGCCATAGTTAAGAATCCCGCATAGGGCCCTAATAATATTGCAAGTAGTATTCCTCCTCCAATGTGTCCACTAGAACCAGTACCAGGGATTGAAAAATTAATCATTTGTGCAGCAAAAACAAAGGCTCCCATTACCCCCATTAAGGGAATTTTCTTTTCATCCATATCATTCTGTATTTTTTTAATTGAATAAGCTGTAATTCCAGTAGTAGCAGCCAACATAGTTCCTCCCACCACTGGTGAAATCAAAGCATCAGCCATGTGCATAATATTCACTCCTTTACAAAACAAAATGCTCCCCAAAGTCAAGCATTTAAAACCATCTATTTTATCTCCGCAGTTGTAAATCGGAACCTCAGTTGTAAATCGAAACGCAACCCTTTCGACACCAATTAGGTTGTATTAATAATAAATATTTATTGTAAATCAATAAATATTTATTGACAATTCTATTTTCCAAGTATAAAATGATATTAAAAGGTACAGAATTTATAAAGTACTTAATTGCAAACAAAAATTAATCTGAAGTACAAAAATTTATAGGAGGAAAATTAAAAATGAAAAAATATTTATTTAGTATTCTTTTAGTAGTAGCTAGTATAGCGTGTTTTACGATATTTAATGTAGTAGGTTCCGAAGTCTTGCCAGATGGAACTCTATCTGAACCATTCTTTCTTATACCAATAGGATTTTTATTTGCTGGCATAGCTATTATATCAGCAATAATAATTTTTATAGTATCTAAATTTGTAAACAACAATAACCAATAAGTGTATAATCTATTATTTTCAATTAATAGATACGTATTAGAACTTAATTATTGTATATTGTGTTATCTTAATAGTTCTAGATAGCAAAAATAGGCCTATAGGCCTATTTTTTGCCTTCTATAATCATAATATATCGCTTTACATCATCATTTTAATTTCTTTAAACTCATCAAGGTCAGTATAAAGTTCTCCCTTGTATGGATTTCTCTTAGTTTTCTTTATTTTATATATCATATAAAGAAATACAGCTATATTACTTGCAAGAGCTATAGCTCCTAAAATTGTATAAATAGTAGTATTGTAAGTTGATTTAACTACAAACATTCCTGTATCCTGGAAATTTGGAAAAGTTTGAGCAAACATGCACCATATAGCTAAGGTCTGAGCTCTATGCTGTAGCCAAGCACCTTTTCCAACAGTAAATGCACATAGAGTTGGTGCAATGAGTAATGCTAAGCCTGCATACCAAGAATGAGTAGGTATGCAATTATAAGTATATACAAAATTCCATAAATCATATGCAATAATCCAGAACCAAAGCATATCAGGCCATAGCATATCCTTACTTTTGTCCTTTTTAGTTTGTTTTCTAATTACTATTCCAAACCAACCAGTTATAGCAATGATATTTAGTATACCAGCCGCTGCATTCATATAATTCCATGGACCACCCATTACACCTACTACTTCTCCTTCAATAGCTCCTGAATTCATCATCCAATAAGTGGATCCAACCTCAATATCTCTTGCCACTGCTTCTATAATGTTAATAGCTAGAATCAACGGTGGAAAGCATAGTGCAATTTTATTATCAGCTAGTCTCCAAACAACCTCACCAGTAATTTTATCCTTTTTCTCGATATGACGAATACACCAAAATCCAATACATCCTGCTGTTGCAGAATAAACTTTAGCTAGATGGAACCAGTCAGTATAGGTAACATCCTTTAAAACAGTCATCCAAACAACTGTTAAAATAATTGGCAAAATAACAAAACTAAAAAATCCTGCCCACTTCTGTCTTCTAGAAAATTCATTGAATAAAAACAAACCTGCAAAAACTACAAACCACATTCCCCATGCAGAAAACATTATTGCTCCTTCAACATAATTAAATTCAAACATTTTATTCACCCTCTACCCCTATCTAAATTTAAAATTACTTTATAAAATCTTTTATAGTTAACTAAGTTATTTAAAAAGTTTCTTTACTTTTTTAGTTGTAATTTTCACTTTACGTTTAAGAATTTGCTTTATAACTACAGGTTTTAAATCCTCATAGGCTACACCCTCACCATCATATTTTCTTACAAGGGAAATAGCATCAAACTTACATTTAGTGGTACATTGTCCACATCCTACACACAGGAATTCATCTACAACCGTTGCACCACAGCTAAGACAACGTTCTGTTTCCCTTTTTATCTGGTCTTCAGTAAATGTTTCACGCAAATCTTTAAAGGTTTTCCTTGACTTGCTTCCATCTACATGACCTACACTCTGTCTAGGAGTACTATCATATCCTTGAAGTTCTATATTTTCCTTATCTAATGCATGATATTCTTTTCTATCTCGACCAATAATCAAACTTTGTCCTGGCTGAACATAACGATGAATTGAAATTGCACCTTCTTTACCTAAAGCAATTGCATCTATTGCAAACTTAGGTCCTGTTAATGCATCACCACCAGCAAAAACATCAGGCTCACCTGTCTGTAATGTAAATGGATCTGCTTTAATAGTATTATTTCTATTTAGTTCAATTTTACTACCTGATAAAAGTTCTCCCCAATTCATTCCTTGACCTATTGAAAGCAGTACAGTATCAGCCTTAACTATGATAGTGTTATTTTCATCATAAGATGGATTAAATCTTCCACTCTTATCAAATACAGAAATACATTTCTTGAATTCTACTCCTGTAGCACGACCATTTTCAACAATTACTCTCTTTGGTCCCCAAGAATTATTAATTTCAATATTCTCTGATAATGCTTCCTCAATTTCCTCTGGAAGTGCAGGCATTTGTTCACGACTTTCCAAACAGTACATTTTAATTTGTGTATTCCCAATTCTAGTAGCTGTTCTCGCAACATCTATGGCAACGTTACCACCACCGATTACGATTACATTGCCTTCAAGTTTTAACTCCTTACCTAAGTTAACATCTCTCATAAAATCTATACCGGTTATAACATTTTCTACATTTTCACCTTCAATACCAAGTTTCCTTCCCATACATGCACCGATTGCAATATAGAAGGCTTTAAAACCTTGATCCCTTAATTCATTAAGACTTATATCTCTTCCAACCTCAACCCCTGGCTTGAATTCAACGCCTAATTCTTTCAGTATGTCAATTTCAGCATTTATTACATTCTTTTCAAGCCTGAATGAAGGTATTCCTAAAGTTAACATTCCACCAAGAACATTTTCTTTTTCAAACACAGTTACTTTATACCCATCAATGGCTAAGTAGTATGCACAGCTAAGACCTGAAGGCCCTGCTCCCACAACAGCAATTTTTTTACCGTACTCGTGCTTACGTTTAGGCACATATCTATGATCAGTATTTAAATCTTGTTCAGCAATAAATTTTTTGATTTCATCAATAGCAACTGGATCGTCAATATCTCCCCTAGTACAATCTGTTTCACACTTTCTTGGGCAAATACGTCCACATACTGCAGGAAACGGATTTTCTTGTTTGATAAGTTCAAGAGCTTCCCTATATCTTCCTTGAGATGCAAGTTTAACATAACCTTGAACTGCAATATGAGCTGGACAATTGGTTTTACAAGGACTTGTACCTGTATCAACTACATCTTTTCTATTGGTTCTATAATCAGGATTCCATTTATCTGGACCCCACTCAGTATCTCGTGGAGTATCAATTCTCTTTATCTCAGTAGTTACTGGTGTTTTTGAACATAACTTTTGCCCCAATTGTAGTGCATTAACAGGACAATTTTGAACGCACTCTCCACAAGCAACACATTTCTCTTTGTACACTTTAGAAACATAGTTTGAACGTACCATGTCAGCGTTAATAAACATACTAGCAGTTCTTAAAGCAAGACAAGAACATCCACAGCAATTACAAATAGCATGAGTTTTACCAGAACCATCTAAGTTAGGTATTTGATGCATTAAGCCGTTTTCTTCTGCTCTCTTAATAATTTCAAAGGCTTCTTCACGAGTAATCTGTTTGCCCCTCTTCGTACGTATATAGTATTCTGCTGCGTGACCCATCTGAATGCACATGTCTTCCTTAAGATGACCGCAGCCTTCTCCCATAGCTTCTCTTGCTGTACGGCATGAACAATCAGCAACTGAGAAAATATCATTATCATTAAGATACTTAGAAACTTCCTCATAGGATGCTCTTCTAGTTTCACCTTCAATGGCATGTTCTATAGGTATAACACGCATAAGACCTACTCCTACAGGAAAACTTCCTGCTGTCTTAGGTCCTCTTACTCTTCCATAAGCTTCAAAAGCCCTAGGAATCTGAGGATACTTTTTAACATTCTCCTTATTGTTAACCATCATTTCCATGATGCCTGGAACCCAGGTCTCATACCAAAATGTATCTACTTCATCAATTTCATTTACAAAACAAACCCCTGCATCCGCTAATTCTAACAAAAGTTCTGTTGTTCTCTCTACAGATTTGCCACATAAAGGAGCAACATCTTTAGCAGTAACCTTTTTACGTATTTCCATACAAAGTACCACCTCAGCCATTTCTTCTGAAACAACAGGTTCAAGAATCATATACTCTGGATCTGTAGCTTTGATTTCATTTTTCGAGCCACGTTTCTTATTACTGATGTGATTTGCAAGATCAAGTACCTTTTCCTTGACCATATATTATCCCTCCCCAAAATAATTATATGTCATCATAAACAAAACTATAAACACCAGCGTTTACAATGAATTGCAAAGATGGCAAGACTCATTATTATTATTATTAACTATATTAAAATAATCAGCACTTTTAGGTTTTATTAAGTTATTAAAACAAAAGTAACCGAAAGAAGCTGATTATTATATATAGTCAAAATATTTTAAAGTAAGTTTATAATATTTTTAATGTTATGAATTATTTAAAGTTATTTATTTTTCCAATTATCTATTTGTCCACGTATCCAGTCAGCCCATTCTCCAATTCCTTCTCCAGTTTTAGCTGAAATTGGAATAACTTTAATATTAGGATTCAGTTTTTTTACCCTCTCTTTTACTGCCTCCATATCAAATTCAAAATAGTCCGATGCATCTATTTTGTTGACTAATAAAACATCAACTATTGAAAACATTAAAGGATATTTTAAAGGCTTGTCATCTCCTTCTGGTATGCTTAGAATCATAGCATTTTTTGATGCACCAGTGTCAAATTCCGCAGGACACACTAAGTTTCCAACATTCTCCAATATTGCAAAATCAATGTTATCTGTTCCAAGACCTTTTAAACCTTGTCTAGTCATATCAGCATCAAGATGACACATTCCTCCTGTATGCAGTTGAATTACTTTAACTCCAGTCTTTGAAACCTTGTGTGCATCCACGTCTGAATCAATATCAGCTTCTAAAATACCAATGTTCATTTCATTTTGAAGAGCTTCAATTGTTCTTAAAACAGTTGTTGTTTTCCCTGAACCAGGTGATGACATAAGATTTAATAAAAAGACCCCATCTTTTTTCAATTCTTCTCTAAGTAGCTCAGCCTGACGATCATTGTTGTCAAAAACACTTTGCTTAATTTCTAAAACTTTAAATGCCTCCATGTAAACTCTCCCCCATTTCATATTTAATTTAGGTTACTTTATTGAAGTAGGTTACAATATATTATTACCAACCGTTCCACAATATAACATAACAGTTGTTATGTTTATAATATAATACACACCTACCTTTGTCAATGAATTAACATTCGAAATAATAAATATGTTATGAAAATACAGACTATTATGTCCTTGATATAATAGTCCTATGATATGTGAACCATGATGTTGTAAAAATATGATATACTATTTTTAAATGGGGTGAATAAAATGAACGCTAATGAACCTAATGAAAAAAAGCAACATATTTTAGATGCTGCAATTAGTGTATTTATAGAAAACGGCTTTGAAGAAACAAGTATGCGTCAAATAGCCTCAGCTGCTGGGCTTACTACTGGTGCAATATATCATCATTTTAAGAATAAGGACGAGCTATTCTACCACGCAGTAAAGGAAGCTATGTACTTTGCTCAAAAACTTTCTGAAAAAGATGAAAGTAGTAATCTTAAAAGCACTGAAAATATGTTAAATGAAATTAGTAATAAAGTTAGAGAACGTATGTCTAAGGTTAATGAGCAACGCCTTTTGGTTTTATTAATAGGCTACGTATTATCCAAGGGTGGCTCTCTTAGTGAAAGCCTTAAACAAGATTATAATGAAATAATAAACAAGGTAGCAGATATGTACTTCTACGCATTTGGTATTGAAAATAAAAACTGTAAGAAAAGTCTTGCTGCTATTTTAATAGCAGCTCTAGATGGTGTTGCAATGCAATATTCTCTAGGGGTTTTAAAACAGGAAGATCAAGAATTTAAAGACACTTTTATGAGATTTTTCGCAGAAAGTATTCCTATATTTATGCAAAAAAATAAATCCTAAACTAAGTTACATAAAACAAGGATGCTTATAATTTTTACATAGCATCCTTATTTTTATATTGCTAAAATAAATAATATATGTGTGATTTTTATAATGAAAACTCTAATTGGTAATCCCTTGGGTCATTTTCATATAGTTCTTTATTTATTTCCTCTGCTTCTTTACAGCCTATTGAAAAATAAAATGCAATTGTTTCTTCAGCAGAACCTGCACAAATATAAATTTTATCTGCTTTCCACTCTCTTGCAACATTGGCAGAAAGTACGAATAAATTTTTACCTATTCCTTTATTTCTACACTCTAAGGTTATGAAAAGCTGATCTAATAAAACATAATTAAATTTTTCACCAAAAAATTCACGATTAACTGTTGAAAACCCCAGTAATTTATTATTATCATCAAAAGCAGCAATGGCACTTCCCCTACTTAAAATGGTTTTCTTCAAATTTCTTAGATGATATTCATAGCCGTTTGGCCAATCACAATCTTGGTAATTTATTTCTACTAATTTACGTTTGCCACCCACATCTCTCCATGCTTTTCCTATATATTGAGATGGATTCATTTTGTTTATATACTCACATTCCTCTAATTCTAATTTTCTATATATAACATCTCCCATACTTCCACCTCCAAATACTCATGCAAAATAATCCTATTCTATAACACTTTGAACACCCTAGAAATTTTCTCTTACCACTAATTTTTTACAATAACTTCACTTTTATATTTACTATTTAAATAATACACATATTCTAGTAAAAATCCAATAACTCTAACATCAGTAAAATCTGTATTCTCAATTAAATTTTTATTTTCAATGAATAATTTTAGAACTGTTATCCCAAAATAGTATAGAGATATATAGTGGCATCTTTCCATAATGCTTGAAAAAATTTTTTTCTTGCAATTGAATTGATTTTATTAATATTTTAAATTTAATTTATATGACTTATAAACCTAGTTAATATAAGCCTTAATAGATAATTTAAAAACTGATTTTATTTTCTAATTGTTTATTATATAGGTTATTTATGTAAAGGTGACCATTAATTAATTGAAAATTCATTATGCTTTTCCACTTCACATTAGTGAAGATTCATGATAAACTTATTTTTACCAAAGAATTTCCTAGTAACAAATTTAAAGCCACAGAAACTTATTTTTTTTATTTAACGTTATAGGAGGAAAATATTATGAAGAATCTAATGAAGAAATGGAATGGATTAAGTTTAGTAAAACGTATAATCATAGGTTTAATCATAGGTATTATATTAGCCGTAACCATTCCTAATGTAGCAAAACCATTATCAATTTTTGGATCTTTATTTGTAGGTGCTTTAAAAGCCATTGCACCTATCCTAGTCTTATTTTTGGTAACCAGTGCTATTTCCCAACACAAAAGTGGTCATGAAACCAATATGAAAACCGTTATTATTCTTTATCTTTTAGGAACATTCTTAGCCGGACTTGTAGCTGTTATTGCAAGCTTTATGTTCCCGGTAAGTCTAACCCTTGTAGCTGGGGTAGAAAATATTACTCCTCCTGGCGGTGTAGTAGAAGTTCTTAAAGCATTACTATTAAACCTAGTTGATAATCCAGTAAAGGCTCTTTTCAATGCTAACTACATTGGTATATTAGCTTGGGCAGTAATTCTTGGTTTTGCCTTAAAAAATGCTGCAAGTTCTACAAAATTAATAATTTCCAATGTTTCTGATGCATTATCTCAAATGGTTGTATGGGTAATAAATTTTGCACCCTTAGGAATCATGGGACTTGTAGTTGATACTATCGTTACAAGTGGAATAGCTTCACTTCTTAGCTATGGAAAATTACTTTTACTTCTACTTGGAAGTATGATTTTTGTAGCTCTTGTTGTAAATCCAATAATGGTGTACGTAGCTATTCGTCAAAATCCATACCCCCTTGTATTTAAATGCTTAAAAGAAAGTGGAATCACAGCATTCTTTACACGTAGTTCTGCTGCTAATATTCCTGTAAATATGAGTTTATGTGAAGAACTTGGTTTAGATAAAGATACTTATTCAGTATCAATTCCTTTAGGTGCCACAATTAACATGGCTGGTGCAGCTATTACTATTTCTGTTTTAACTCTTGCAGCTGTTCATACTCTTGGTATCCAAGTAGATATTGGTACAGCAATAATTCTTAGTGTACTTTCTGCGGTAAGTGCTTGTGGAGCTTCTGGAGTAGCCGGAGGTTCACTATTACTTGTTCCTCTAGCATGTAGCTTATTTGGAGTCCCAAGTGACATTGCTATGCAGGTAGTTGGTGTAGGTTTTATCGTAGGTGTTATTCAAGATTCTGCTGAAACTGCACTTAACTCATCCACAGATGCACTTTTCACAGCAACAGCTGAATTTAGTAAGTGGCGTAAAGAAGGTAAAAAAATAAATATTTCTAAATAGAAATTAAATACTAGTGTAATTCTTATATAAATATAAAAGCCTCCAAGGATAGCTTATAAACTATTCTTGGAGGCTTTAAACCTTTATAACCACTATAAAAATTAGAATCACCTTTTGTGTATCATGGATATACAAAAGGTGATGAAAAAATTCATCACCTAAATATTACTTCTTAAATATTCCAAAAGGTTTTCCAACAGGTAAAAATACTCTTCCAAAGTGAGTATTTAATACTGCTGCTGCTGAACCATAGAAAGATACTAAAGCTATTGCTAACTCAGAATAAGCAGCTAGCATATGTGTTCCATGCTCCATTATTCCAAAAGTTGTTAGCGTTAATCCTAAGAATAGGAAATCTATCAATAGGAATATTGTAAATAACACCTTATGAGTTTCCATTGCACCTATAGTCATAAATATTGTAAAAATTAAATACCCTAAATAAGCAACTCCTAATTGATTTATGTCAGCTTTAGCTGCTAGGGCTGGTCCAAATACTCCATTTTGAATTAACCAAGTAAAACCAACACCATACCAAAAGAATGCATAAGCACCAAAAGCAGTTGCTCCAAAAGTGTTGTTATGCTTAAAATCATTTAAACAAGCCAACAATTGTGCTGTTGCTCCTAAAAATATTGCCCATGGTAATACTAAAGATACTCCCTCTGTTAATCCTAACTTTTGAGATGATGCTACTAATGTTACCATTGCTAGTCCAAATAAACCTATTGCCGACGGATCAGCTACTACTACTTTAACCTTTGTTTCTTGCATAATATCCTCCTAATATAAGTTCACACAAATTTCATACTTTTAAACAATAACAAAAATATTATCCATTGTCAATAAAAATTATAATGTTTACATATTTATAAACTATTACTTTGAATTATATAGAGAACTATCCATCAATATTAATATGCAAAATAAAAAAACCGCCACAATAAGTGACGGCTTAAAATTAATAATTTTCTTTTCTAACTTCGAAATAACTTTGAGAATATTTACATACAGGACAAACTTCAGGAGCCTTTTTTCCCATTATAAGATGTCCACAAACACGACATTCCCACATAGTTTCTTCACCTTTTTCAAATACCTGTTGCATTTCAATATTTTTTAGTAATTTACGATAACGCTCTTCATGAGATTTTTCAATAGCAGCCACTCTACGGAATCTTTCAGCTAACTCCTTAAATCCTTCCGCTTCTGCATCCTTTGCAAAACCATCATACATGTCTGTCCACTCATAGTTTTCACCTTCAGCTGCATGTAAAAGATTTTCAGCAGTGTTTCCTAAATTACCCAACTCTTCATACCATATACGAGCATGCTCTTGTTCATTTCTAGCTGTCATTAGAAAAATTTCAGCTAACTGATCGTATCCTTCTCTTTGTGCAATATTGGCGAAGTATGTATATTTGTTTCTCGCCTGGCTTTCACCTGAGAAAGCTTCCATCAAATTCTTTTCTGTCTTTGTTCCTGCGTAAATATTTTTAATCTCTTTTTCTTCTTCAATTTTAACAAATACTGAGGCTGGTTGTTTACATTTAGGACATCTAAAACCTTCTGGCAACTCCCCTTCATGAATATAGCCACATACTGAACAACGATATCTTACCATTTTTTTATTCCCCCTAATTTAAAATTCTTTATTTGAAATTTTAATTATTTATTTTTTCACAATTCATTCCTACTATTTCTTATTATACCACATAATATTTAATTTCCCAATACTAATTAGGTTCTCGAAATTTTATAATAGAGGGTATATCGTGCGTTTCTGTTACCAGTAAATTAAATTTTTAAAAACCTACTTAAATATTAGTCCCTTTTACCATTTCTATATTCTCTCATTAAACTGATAGCAGATAGGAATCCAATGTACAGTGGAATCATCACTAGCAAGATTGCAAAAAAATCCCTTGCTGCAGAATATGATGACGTTGTAAATCCTTTAATACAAAGATGACCTAAAAAATATGATATAGGCAAAAATAGAATTTTTATTGTCACATTTTTTACTTTTTCATATCCTCGGAATACAAACATAATTATTCCACAAAGCATTACCAATGCTAAGTCAATAACTAAATAATATGCCAAAACAAGTCTTGGCAATGTGAAAACACCTCCACCAGGATTTTGGTCATTACCATATATTAATCTATCTTCACTTCCATTAGTCATATAATAGTAGACGGAATCTACCACTTCACCATTTGGATTCAAAACAGTATTATTTGCAGGATTTTTAGCAATACTTCTGTTCCAAATACTATCCCATGCAGTTATATTGTAAACATAACCTGTGTTGTCATCATTAGGATAACTACTTATATCATATCCTGATACTTTATCACTGAATAAAGCAAGTACCGACCCATTATCCTTTTCTATTAAGGATACTGTGCCTTCACTATAAGGAATATACTTTGGCGCAGTAAAAAAAGCAATTGTAATTGAAGCAATAACTATGGTCAACATAACAGAAAAAATAATTGTTTGGAGTTTTTTCTTATGCAAAGTAGCCTTTAGATTTCTCAGTGGGGCTACATCTGTATCTATAGGTGGATTATTATATAATTTCATCTCATCAAGTTGCTTTCTACAATCCTCACAAAAACTAATATGCTGTTCCACAATAATGCAAGTATCATTACTGGCAATATTTTCTAGATATAAAGGCAAAAGATCTCTAATCACATTACAAGGTACTTTCATTTATAATCCTCCATTCGCTCTTTGATCTTATTTCTAGCCCGGTGATACGTAACGCAAGCCCAATTATCACTTTTTCCAAACAAACAAGCAATCTGTTTGAAGCTCAATTCTCCAAAAACTCGCAGTGAAAATACTTCTTTATATGGTTCGTCAAGATTATGAAGAATTTCGTGAATTTCCATAGATTCTTCTGTTGAAGATATTATTTGTTCAAAATTAAAATTATCTTTTTGTTCAGAAAGTTCATCTAAATGTATAGTTTTTTTCTTCTTGCGCAGAAAAGAAAAGTAGCAATTTTTTGCAATTTGACATAACCACACTCGTATATCACAGTTACCCTTAAATTTTTCAATAGATTTTATTGCCTTCATAAATGTTTCAGCTGTGATATCCTCTGCTATATGCCTATCTCCAGATAAACTATATATATACAAAAAAATATCTTTAAAATAATTATTATATATATCCTCAAACTCCGTCACTCTATCACCTCCTCACTTATAAGACGCTTTTGATTTGATTATCTTACACTAATATTAAAAAAATTTAAAAGCTAAAGAGAATTATCCATATATTTTTCAATTTATTCCATTATTACTCTGATGTACATTATGCCATAATATCCATTAATTATAAAATCATTAATATAATAAAATACTCTGCTATACTCAAATATATTGTCTTATCTTATGCTTCTTACAATTTTCTTGAATTAACAATTCTTTTTTACAATTAAGTTTTTTAGAACTTTATTTATATTAGAAATGAACCAATATAAACAAACAAACTAAGACCTATAGGTTATCTAACTACCATATCACACGTATTACGAAGAATGGTAATAGGAAGACAACCCATAGGTCCCTAAAAACTTGCTGAGAAGCTTTTATTAGTATTATATATACTCCAATATATTAATTTATTATTTAAAGACTATTCCCTAAGATAAACTACAAATTTTTTCCAATGAAGACATAAGGAATTTTTATTTAGAACTTTCAAGAATCTTTATAATTTCTTTTGGTTTTAATACCTTTCCAAAGGAAACAACTTTTTCATTAATAACTAGTGCTGGAGTTGTCATTACTCCATAAGCCATAATATCCTTAAAATCCATAACTTTAATTATCTCAGCTTCCTTCCCTGTTTCTTTTAATGCTATTTCAGTATTTTCTTTTAATGTAATGCATTTTTTGCATCCTGATCCTAGAATCTTAATTATCATACATATCACTCCTTAAATATTATTTTAAAAAATCTAAATAAAACAAATTCTATTAAAATTAAATATATAAATATATATTCTTATAGTAGAAGATACCCAAAGGCATTAAAGACATAACCTATGATAATGATTCCTATAGTAACAATTCCTACGAATATACCTAATAGTTTTGGTTTCACTACTTTCTTTAGCATAATCATAGATGGAAGGGAAAGTGCAGTTACACCCATCATAAATGATAAGGCTGTACCAATTCCTACTCCTTTAAGTACCAATGCTTCTGCAATTGGTAGAGTTCCAAAAATATCAGCATACATAGGAACTCCTACAAAAGTTGCTATCAGAACAGAATACCATTTATCCTGACCAAGAACAGCAGTAATTACATTCTCTGGAATCCAGTTATGAATTGCAGCTCCTATTCCTACACCGATTAAAATATATAGCCATACTTTTTTTATAATGTCCAAAACCTGATTTTTAGCAAAAATCATCCTATCTTTTTTAGTCAAATCTTCTTGCTCTACTTCAATCATCTTATTGTTAAAAACGAAGGATTCTACATATTTTTCAAGTTTCAACTTGCTAATAATTGAGCCTCCAATAACTGCAAGAATAAGACCTACAACAACATAAGCAATTGCAATCTTCCAGTTAAATATGCTTGCAAGCAAAATAACAGAAGCTAAATCTACAAGAGGTGAAGATATTAAGAATGAAAATGTAACCCCAATTGGTAGACCCGCACTAGTAAATCCTATAAACAAAGGAATGGATGAGCAGGAACAAAAGGGTGTAACAGTTCCAAGTAAGGCACCCAATATATTGGCCCAAATACCATTAAATCTTCCTAAAATTTTCTTAGTTCTCTCTGGAGGAAAGAAACTTTGTATATATGAAATTAAGAATATTAATACTGAAAGTAGTATGAATATCTTCATAACATCATATATAAAGAAGTGAATACTTCCTCCAATTCTGCTACTAACATCTAGGCCAAATAAATTTTTTACTATAAGTGTAACTAAATTACTAAGCCATTCCATTTTCAATAGTTGATTATTTAACCATTCAAATACAAACACATTCCCATCTCCTTAAATTATATTTTTTAACTTTAATTAATTCCAATATTACAAAGTGAATTTTTTACTTAACTCATTTTAAAAGCTATATAGATAATCGTCTATATCCATTATATGACTACACATAGATAACTGTCAATATGTTTGCAATTATTATTTTTGAAGTTAAATTAAATAAGACAACTTACAATTAGTGAAAATAAATCACTTAATATACAAAACTAAAATAAGCTTTGAATCTTATTCACTAGATTCAAAGCTTATTTAATTTCTATTATGTTATCTTCTTAAAGTTTTTTAATAAAAAATTCTATTTATTATTGTTTTAAATCTTAAACTTCCATAATTATTGGCATAATTATTGGTCGTCTTTTAATCTTCATATATATGAATTGTGATAGAGAATTTTTAACTGCAAATTTTATATTTCTTCTACTCATATCTTTAGCTGCTAATTTCTTTTCAACTTCTTTTAATACAATGCCCCTTGCATCATTAATGATGTTTTCTGATTCCCTAACATAAACAAAACCTCTAGTTATTATGTCTGGTCCTGCTACTATAGTATAAGAATCTTTTTTAATTGTAATTACTACAGTTAGAATTCCATCTTGTGCTAATAATTTTCTATCATGTAATACACTACTTCCAACGTCTCCTACACCTAGTCCATCTACCATTATTGCTCCTGTTTTTACTTTACCTGATATGGTAGCAGCTTTGCTGTGCACTTCCAATACATCACCAACTTGGGATACAAATATATTACACTTATCCATACCTAGCTTCTCAGCAAGTAATCCATGCTGCATTAAATGACGATACTCTCCATGAACCGGCATAAAGTATTTTGGTTTAACTAAAGAGTGTATTAGCTTTAATTCCTCTTGACAAGCATGCCCTGAAACATGGATTTCTTCTAAGGAATTATATATAACTTCAGCACCCCTTTTAAATAAATCATTTATTACATTGGATATACACTTTTCATTTCCTGGTATTGGAGATGCAGATATAATAACCAAATCACCTTTTTCTACTTGTACACTTCGGTGTATTCCTGCAGCAATTCTTGTAAGCGCTGACATCGGCTCACCTTGGCTACCAGTTGTGATTATTGTAATGTTTTCACTATCGTACTTACCAATGTCATTTATACCAACAATACTCTCTTCAGGAATGTTTAAATACCCAAGATTCATTGCTACTTGAGATATTTTTTCCATACTTCTTCCACTAAAGGCTATTTTCCTTTCATAGAAAATAGATGCATTTACAATCTGTTGTAGCCTATGAATATTTGATGCGAAGGTTGCCACTATTACTCTTCCTGTTGCTTTACCAAAAATCCTATTAAGGGATTCTCCAATTACCTTTTCTGATATGGTATACCCTTGACGTTCCACATTAGTACTATCAGCAAGTAGCAATAATACCCCTTGCTTGCCCAAAGTTGAAAGTCTTTGTAAATCCATAACCTCTCCATCAATTGGAGTATAATCTACTTTAAAGTCTCCAGTGTGAATAACTCTACCAATAGGTGTATGCACTGCAATAGCACAGGAATCTGCAATGCTATGACTATTTCTTATAAATTCTACACTTATATTTTCTAATTTAATAGTATTTCCAGCTTTTACAACATTAAGGTCACAATCTTTTAGTATATTATGCTCTTCTAATTTACTTTCCACCAATCCTAAAGTTAGACGGGTCCCATACACTGGAACATTAAGTTGTTTTAACACATAAGGTAATGCACCTATATGATCCTCATGTCCATGAGTCAAGAAAAAGCCTTTTACTTTATCCTTATTTTCTAGCAAATAAGTTATATCTGGAATAACTAGATCAACCCCATACATATCTGGCTCTGGAAATGAAATTCCACAATCTATTACAATAATTTCATCCTTATATTCTATAGCTGTTATATTTTTACCAATTTCCCCTAGTCCCCCTAGAGATATAACCCTAATTTTATTTTTAATCTTACTTTTCAAAACATATCCTCCTATTATAAACTAAGTTTATATTCTTTCTCCTCGTTTTAACTTTTCAATAAACTCAGTTAAATCACTTCTTTTTACTCTCCAATGCCTACCAATTTTAAAGGCTGGAATTTTCCCTTCTTGTACTAGTTTATATGTAGTAACTTCACTTATTTTGAAATATTCTGCCACCTCACTAACAGTCATAATCTCATTATCACTCATATTATCATTCATTAAAATTTACCCCCATTTATGTTTAGGATCTTTCTATTTGCTTTTAATTTAAAATCTAAATATGTTAATTCACAAGTTAAGCTTTCTACTTACCCTTGACTTATTCAATTATTATCACTTATATATCATTATATATATATAGTTATAATTAATCAAGTTAGATTAAACTATACTTTAATTAGTTATATTATATTTCATATTATTATGTTAAAATATAAATGATTATATTTAATTATATTTATACCCAAATACAATTAAATTTATTCCCAAAGGTATAAAACACAGTTTTATAAAATATAAGGAGTAATATAGATCATTCTTATATTTTATAATTTTACTTTAAGGAGGCTTGGATATGGATTTTATAAAAAACAACTATAATACTCTGCTTATGGAATGGATAAGATTAAAAACAAAGCAAGCAGTTATTGAAAATTCCCAAGATGGAACTTTAGAAAAAATAGAGGAAGCATTGTTAAATTTAGATATAATTGATATTGAACTTATTAATATTTCAAAGGATTACTATACCTTAAAATTTAAGCATAGAGGCTTATCTAAAATTAAGCAATTTATTTCACAGCAAATAGAGAGCTAACAACTTAATAATTGAAACTCGACTCACTGCGTTCGCTGAGTAAGTGATTCACACCAAATCATAGATTTGGGTTCTCTACTTAAATGAGAATAAAAAAATATATGAATTACCTATGCTTTTTCAACGGTAATTCATATATTTTTATTTTATGGCATATGCCTTTTATTTATCTGTTTTATGGGACTTCTTATTTATCTCCAAATATAAGACACTGTGAAAATAATTTTTCATATCCCTCTGAGGCTCCAAGTTCCATGTACTCCATTTCACCTGCTAAATCTTCAATTTCTTTCTTAACTCTAACAGACATAAGTGCCATATATGCTCCAGTTTTAGAAGAATTCCCTACATATACTAGTTTATCCTTTACCTCTTTTGGCAAAATCCCTGTACCTACAAGGCTATCTGCTGGTAGGTGAGCGCCAAATTGTCCAGCTATCATCACCTTATCTAATTCGCCCATATCAATCTTAGCCTGTTTTAACAAGGCATAAAATCCTGAAAGCAGAGCTCCTTTTGCTAATTGTACCTGACGAACATCCCCTTGAGTTATTAGTAGCTGTTCTGGAGTACCTTTTAAAATAAATTCTCTTTTATTCCCATTTAATTGTATCATCTTATATCGATAATCAGATTCCTCTAGTTGTTCTTTTTTTATAAATGCTCCATTGTTTTTTACAATTCCTGTTCTAAGAAGCTCTTTCACTGCTGCTAGTATCCCACTTCCACATATCCCTATAGGGTCTTCCTCTCCTATAACCTTAAGGTCTATTCCATTTTCAGTGATTTCCATATCTTCAACAGCGCCCTCTGCTGCTCTCATCCCTGAACTTATATTCATTCCTTCTAATGCTGGTCCTGCTGCACAGGAACAGGAAAGTAATCTTCCACCCTTAGATAAAACTATCTCTCCATTAGTTCCAATATCTATAAATAGTATATTTTCCTCAGCTTTATGTAATTCACAAACATAGGCACCTGCCACTATATCAGCTCCAATGTAAGAGGATACAGAAGGAAGGCAATATACTCTTGCACACTTAGCAGCCTTTATCCCAAGGTCACTTGCTGATATGTTTTTTGCCTTTGTAAATATAGGAGCGTAGGGAGATTTTCCAATTGATGTTGCATCAACACCTAAAAGAAAATGCATCATAGTACAGTTTGCAGCAATAGAAATTTCATAAATATTTTCTTTCTTTACTTTTCCCTCACTACATAACTCTTCAACCATTTCATTAATAGCCTCTACAATAGTTTTCTGTAACTCTTCTTTTGAACCCTCTGGATGTTCTAATTCATAGGTTATTCTAGTTAAAACATCTAGCCCAAACTTCTTTTGGGGATTAATTCTTGAAGCTGTAGCTAATTCCTCACCATTGTTCATATCAATTAATGCTGCAACCACCGTTGTAGTTCCGATATCAATGGCAACACCATAAAGAAACTCAGTAGTATCACCTGCCTCAAGGGCAATTAACTCGCTGTCATTAAATACTCCAGTTACAGTTCCATAGCTGCTTTCATAGTCCCTTAGCAACTTCCAGTTGACCTTTTTAGACCCAAGGGCCTCACATAAAGAATCTTCAAAAGGACTTTGTTTTTCTAAAGTAGGCATTTTTATTTCAAAGATTTTTTTAGAAATTGTAGGATTAAACTCAAATTCAGGTACATACCCAGTAGTAAGTATTTTATGCTTTCTTTCCTTTTGCAGAATTTTAATTGTAATATCTTCTTTTGGTACTACCAAGCAGGAAAGTCTTATGTCTGCGTTTATTTCATCTTCTTTCAATAGCTTTCTTTCCGTTGGTGAAAGTGGCGGAAGATTTCCTTCCAACACCCTGACCTTACATTTCCCACAAGAACCATTTCCATTACAAGGATTATCTACAAAAATATCATTTTCTAATAATAGCTGTAGTAAGTTTTTCTTTGGAACATACTCAAAGTCCTTACCTAACTGTTTAATAAAAATCTTAGGCATTTCTATAGCATCTCCTTTTTTAAAGTCTCAAGGATTGCTTTGACATTTGTAAGAGGAGATTTCATTCCAAGTCCACAGGCAGGTGAAATTATGTTCACTCCATCTTTAACACATTTTTTAGTCAAATCAGAAACCTTCTTAGGCTCTCCAAATTCAATTGTATAGGTACTCACATTACCCATAAGTAATCTATCTCCTAAATTCTTTCGTGCCTCACTCATACTAACAATGGAGTCAAAGCTTAGAACATCACTTTTTATTTTTTTTACCTCTTTATACACATTTTTCATTTGGCCACATATGTGCACGATAGTTTTTCCCTGTACTTCTTGAATAGCATCCACTAGCTTATTAATATATTTCACAGCAAATTCTTCAAATAGCTTAGGTCCTAAGATTTCACCAGTTCCACTAGGGTCAGAAATAGCAATTATATCTGCCCCTGCTTCTATTTGCTTCTTTGCAAATAAAATTAATTGATCGGTAACATAATCAACATATTTGTGAGCTTCTTCATTGTTTTTTCTCAGCTCTTTATAAAATACTACAGGTTCCATAACAGAACTAGCAGTGCTTATTGGCCCTGTTAAATTCCCTATTATAGGAACATTGGTCCCCTTTGCTTTTAATAATTTAATTGCATCAATAACTACTTTAGCTCTTCCCTCCTGAAAATTAATCTCGTGGAGTTTCGTCCATTCCTTTACTGAATCTATCGCATACTCCACAACATGAGGTTCATATATGTTTGACCCCATATTCACCGTTGCTCCAAACTCTTCAGACTCAATGGTCATACAAAAAGGAACTCCATAATTTTCAAAACAGTCCTTTTCATATACTGCAGTAGCTAAATCAGCCATAGTTTGCGCATTACTATGAGCCTTTGAAAAATCTATTCCAAGGTCTTCAATTACTTCTGTTGTAACCATGTTCATCATGCCACCAGGACAAATACATGGAACTCTATCAACCTGTTCTCTGTTGAAAACCATATTTAATCGTTCTCTTGGAGATATCATATTACATCCTTCTTTCTAAGCTATATTAAGCATTTTTTTTGCTAATTTTACTGCCTCCACAGCATTGGAACTGTACCCATCTGCACCAATGGTATCTGCAAATTTTTGAGAAATCGGTCCTCCACCTATAAGGACTTTAACTTCATCTCTAATTCCTGCTTCCTTTAACAATTCAATAACTTTTCCCATTCCTGACATAGTTGTTGTCATTAAGGTTGACATGCATACAAAAGAAGCGTTAACTTCTTTAGCTTTGTCTACAAAACTTTTAAGCGAAACATCCCTTCCTAAATCAATCATTTCAAAACCAGCAGTTTCCATCATAATTTTTACTAGATTCTTTCCTATGTCATGGGTATCTCCTTCTACAACTCCAATAACTCCCTTTGGCTTGCTATTTCCTTCTTCTTCTATAGGAAGATGAGGTCTTAATATTGATAGCCCTTCATACATTGCATCTGAGCATAGTAATACATCTGTTACGAAATATTCTTCCTCTTCATATAATTGACTTGCACGGTTCATACCATCTACAAGTCCTTCCATAATACCATCAAAGGCTTTATACTTTGCCTCTACATATTCCTCACAGGCTTCTATTACCTCTTCTTCTTCCATTTCTAATACGCCATCAGATAATCTTTTTAATAACTGTTCTTTAGATGCTGTCATTATTATTCCTCCATTTTAATTACAAAATTTTTCAAACATATATTTTTACATAAAATTTTTCGGATCTATTGGCCACTTTCCATATTTTCTTGCAGAGGCCATAAATTGATCAATATTCTCTAAAGGAACATTTCCTGAAAGGTCACAACCTGATGCTAAAATATAGCCACAAGGACTATCATAAGCCTTTTGCATGCAAGTTTTTACTGCAGAATCTACCTCCTGTGTACTTCCTAAAATTAGAACTTCTACTGGGTCTACATTACCTAGAATTGGAACTTTATCCCCTGCTACTTGTTTTGTGTAAGCTAAATCAACTCTATTATCTATACTTAACATATCGCAACCGGACTTTACCATATCCCCTACTATTGATGTTGTGTCTCCACAAATATGGTAACAAACTAAGCCTTTTGCCTCATGAATATCCTGCATTAAATCTATAGTGTAAGGTAATACAAATTCTAAATATTGTTTTCTATTAAGAATTGTTCCTGATGCAATTGGGTCACATAGCAATATAAGAACACCTCGTTTTATAAATTCTCTACATATCATATTTAATGCTTCTGTGCAAAACTTAATTAACTCATGTACTTTTTCTGGATTTTTTCTAGTTGCTCTTAAAAAATTTTCTGTTTTATAAATACTTGCTGCTGCAGTAAAGGGTCCAGATATTAAAACCCCTGTTGGAACCTCTTTACCTAGCTTATCAATTAATATTTCTGCAGCCTCAATATGTAATTGGAAAAGTTTATCATTTTTTAATTCTAACTTTGACATATCAAGTTTATCTATATCATTTAAATCCTCTAAAACATAACTCATAATTGCTGGTACAGATTCCTCTGGATCATTCATCTTACTACCTAATGCAATACCTACCCCATGTAATCCATATTCAACCACTAATAAATCGTTTCCAAACCTTTCATAACAAGCTATCTGTGCTTTAGCTTCATTTAACGCACTACTTCTTTTCTCTTTGTGGGTCATTCCTAATGCTAGTCCAGACATAGAGCAAGCTACAGGCATCGCAAGTATTCTGTCCATAGGTTTTCCTGTCATGAAGGCATTTAACCTTTCAATTGGGGTCATTTTATCATCCTTGTGCATATACAACCATCTCCTTTTTTTAAGGTGTTATTTATAGTAATTCAAGGGTTTTAATAACCCCATCTTTTAACTGAAAGTCTTTATTTTTCATGCATGTTTGTCCAACAAATTTTGCAAGTCCAATTGCCTTTATGCAGCCTTCTTCATAGTTTGAAGATCCTCCTAAGGAAACATCTTTCCATACTGCTTTATCTGTTCCTAGTAAAGAAAAAGTGGTTTTCGGACAAAGTACTATTATCATTTCTTCATTTATGGTTTTATCCATTGTTTTTAATAAAGGATAAGTAAACATTTCCACTACTTGTTCTGCAAACTTAGGTCCAAGAATATTAACTCCCCCAGAAGAGTCTGCATAGCTAATAATGTTTACCCCTACTTTTTGTGCTTCTTCTATAAATTCAATTATTTCATGTTGAAATTTATTAAAAACTTCCCTAATTAACTCTGGATTCTTTCTAAAAGTTTTGAAAATAACCCTTGGTTCAATTAAAACATTCATTATTGTAAATGGTCCCGAAACATTTAAAATCACATTTTCACCTTGTTCTCTCAAAGACTTACAGGCTTTTAAAACTTCGGAAATTCTTCCCTTTGAAAAATCAATTTTAGGTAAATCTAGCAGTTCTTCTGTAGTTGTACAAATATATTCTTTGGCTCTTGGTCCTATGTTCTCATCCCCAAGATTAACTTTTCCCCCTAGCGCCTCCCCTTCCACAGTATGACAGAAGGGTAGTGTACAAACATTGGCCTTATAGTATTCCTTAAGCTCCTTGGCAAGTGTCACCATACTATCCCAATTTTTATAAGCATCAGGAAATTTCAAATTGGTTTTTTCAATAATTTCTTTACTAATTCCCTGTTCATTACCATATGTACATTTATAATCAATTATTTTTCCCATGGTACTCCCCCTAATCTATTAACAAAAAATCCCTACTATTTTTTTCTTATCTAAGTTACTGCCAATTATGGTTACCTTTGTAGTTTTTACTGATTCTAAATACTCCCAATGATAATGGTGTGGAGTATAATCAAAGTAAACCAGTTTCTTTGTAGAAAGCTGAACAATTCCCTTAGCTCTTACAATAAAACCATACTCCTTTTTATTTAAAGAAAGTAATATTTTATCTATTTCTTTGTCTGAAAAAGCCCGTAGCTTATCTATAGAAAAAGTTTCAAACATCTTATTAGCTGCCAGAAAAGCAGGCCTATCCTTTAACTCAATTTTATAGGATTCCATACTGTTTATTGTTTCAACAATTTCTTCCCCTGATAAAGAAATCCATGGCTCTTTAAAAATTGTAGCCTTGGGATTTATTAAACTTATTTTCTCAATAATCTCTTCAACTTCACTATCCACTAGATTCTCAAAATGACTTAAAAAAATCATCTGAGCATTTTCTATTTGATCTAAATAAAAACTTCCAAAGTTCTCACTGTAATCATTGAAGGAATCTACATCTACAATGGTGATAACATCCTTAATCTTTATATTTAAGGTTGAATTTGAGGAAACCCTATTACAAACCTTTAGTATATCTGATAAACTACCTACACCTGAAGGCTCAATAAATATATTATCTGGTTTATACTCTAAGACTAATTCCTCTAAGGCTTTATTAAAATTTTCTTTAACTGTACAACAAATACATCCAGAATAAATCTCTTTAATTGGAAGACTATGTTGTATTAAATCCCCATCAATACCAATATTGCCAAATTCATTTTCAATTAAAGCATTACTTCCTTGCATATTTGGAATTACTTTATTTAAAAATGTTGTCTTTCCACACCCTAAAAATCCCGAAACAATATTTATGTTAGTACCCATAATTCCCCTCCATACATCAATACTTTTAATTATATATTTTACACTTAAGGCAGTCTAATTTGAATTTCAAATAGAAAGTTGTCATTCAATTGAATTTACCTATACATTAAATTTCATTATATTTTCATTTGTAGCTTTAATATGGGAATTAATTACATGGATTTCTTTGATATGTTGTAGTTACCCAGCACAAAATTAAAAATATGTTTATAAAAGAACAAGAAAAATGACACATAAAAAGACCCCTCTCAAACATAAGCCTGAGAGGGGATAATATCACAACTTCATAGTTATTGTGCCATACCCTTTTCATCATCTTTCTTTTTATTTTTAATAAATCCCTTTAGGTAATGTTTATTGTAATATAAATATTCTATAATCTTATAAACAGCCTCCACTAAAACTAATCCAGCTAACAAATCTATAATCACATGTTGTTTTACAAATTGAGTTGAGATTATAATTAACCATCCAACTATATTAAATCCAATCTTATATTTTGTTGGCATATTTTTAAGCTTATTTATTCCCTTTAAAGCTGAAAAAGTTGCTGCTACATGAATACTAGGAAAACAATTATAGGGGTTGTCCCTACTATAAATAAACTTTACAAAATTGCATAGAAAATCATCATGGATTATTATTGGCCTTGGAACATAGGTTTGAAAGTTTAGATAAATTATAAGACAAATACAATTAACTATATTTAAAGTCAAAAGTGAAATGAAATATCTTTCCTCATCACAATAACACATTATTATAAGTGAGATTATTAAATTTGGCATATACATCATATATGGAAGAATGAATACACTTACAAAAGGAATTAAATCATCTATATCTGTATATACGGAATGTAATTTGGGATTCTGATAATTATTTATAAAAAAATAGCATATACTACTTATTCCTATGGAAAATATCCATAAATATGGTTTTATAGTTTTCACATTATATTTTTCTAGTAACCATTTCATAAATTTCACCTTCATACGAGAATATTATATATTAATATTATATTATTTGTAATTTTTTATCTACGTTAACATTTATAATTAATCAAAAATTTAAATATAATTTTTTATATCTACTACACAAAGCTATTACTTTTTCGTATTTGATCACTCCCTAAAGGAAAAATCCCTCAGACCGTAGTCTGAGGGAACATTAATATATTTCTATTTAATAGCAACAGCTTCAAAGGTAACGACTTGCTCAGAATTCGATGGATACTGACCAAATTTATAGTCTGAAGAAATCACAATATTTTTAAATCCTATACTTTCAAGTATTAGTCTGAACTCTTCTACACCATACCATCTTAATGGGAACCGCTCCAATTCAGTTTGTAAAAGTACCCCTTTACGCCACTTTTCATATCTCCCATGGGAAATGGTATATTGATTTATATAGTCAACCTCTACAATTTTATTTTCTAATGTGATTATATCTCCATTAGAGCAGTCCCAAGTTTTTGTGGAAACTGTACCTGTTGAAATATCTGTTTGCAAAAATATATCAACAATTAATCTACCACCATTAGACAAATGCCTATAAAAGTTTTGTAATGCTTTTATTGAATCTTCTCTATTATGTAGTAGAAGGAAGGTTCCAGTTGGCACTATAATAGCATCGTATTTTGTATCTTGTGAAAAAGACTCCATCTTACCTTCAAAAAGTTTAGGATTCAAACCTCTTTCTTTACAATTATGCTCACATATATTTAACATATCTTTTGAAATATCAAATGCATCCACATTTAATCCTTTTTCTAAAAGCGGAATTAATATACGCCCCGTTCCTGTTGCAGGTTCAAGAATAGGTCCTTTACAAGACTCTAATCTATTCATGTAAAATTCTACATCTCCAAAAGAATGCCCTATAGGCTTATCCATATCATATACTTCTGAAGATAATCTACCATAATAACTTAACATCATTTATCACCTTTCTTCCTTGATTTATCGTAAATACTTATTGGGGGACATACTATACAATGACCTTGTACTAATAATATTTTCGATTCCTTACTATAATTCAATGTCACCTCTAACTGCCCCGTTCTAATAAGTTAATTTTATTATAACAACAACCTTTAAAGAAAACTGTTCCTGTTTTGCTAAGTATTTATAATAAAATATGATTTCAAGTGAATATTCTTATAGCTTCTCTTTGATTTTTAATTTTAAATAAGGTACAAATACAATTGCTATAAGGGCACTTATCCCCATTAAATATGGATAATAAAGATATTTCATTATGATAAATGGTGACAATTTAGCTAATGCTGATGCTGATAAAAGTTGTGCACCATAAGGAATAATTCCTTGGGACACACAAGAAAACATATCTAATATACCCGCTACTCTTTTAGGTTCAATATCATATTGATTGGATATATCTATAGCTATAGGCCCTACAGTAACTATAGCTATAGTGTTATTAGCTGTACATATATCAACTAAACTTACTAATGTGGCAATTCCAAATTCAGCTCCTATTTTACTGTTAACTCTTTTTGTAATAAATCCTAGTATAAACTCAATCCCTCCATTGAATTTTATAATTTCAACCATTCCACCAATTATCATTGAAATTATTACAAGCTCAGACATTCCCCCAATTCCTTTGCCTATGGCCTGCAATAGACCTATTATATCAAAGGCTCCCGTAAATATTCCTATGCTTCCTGCAAATAAGATTCCTCCAACTAGCACTAATAACACATTAACCCCTAAAAGTGCAGCAAGTAATACTCCTACATAAGGTAAAACTTTAACTAAACTATATGAATAATCCCCTACTACCTTAGAATCTTGCCCCAATGTTATAAAAGTGAATATTAAAGTTGTTATTATTGCTGCTGGCAATACAACTGTAAAATTCATTCTAAATTTATCTCTCATCTCACAGCCTTGAGTCCTGGTGGCTGCTATAGTTGTATCAGAAATCATAGAAAGGTTGTCCCCAAACATTGCTCCACCAACAACAGCTCCAACCACTAAAGCTATAGGTATACCTGTCTTAGCCGCAATTCCAGTAGCTATAGGAACTAATGCTACTATTGTTCCCATGGATGTACCTATAGATATTGCTATAAAACATGCAATTATAAAAACTCCAGCTACTAATATGTTACTTGGTAAAAATGTAAGCCCTAAATTAACAGTAGATTCTACAGCTCCCATAGTTTTAGCAACCTCTGCAAAAGCCCCTGCCAATATAAATATCAGACACATTAAAATGATGTTTGGTTCTCCTGCTCCCTTGCAGAATACATCTAACTTTTTATCTAGTGATACTTTTCTATTCATAAATAATGCTACTAATGCTGCTAATAAAAATGGTACAGTTACAGGCATAGCATAAAAGTCCTTTGTAACTAATGATATCCCCATAAAAACTGCTATAAAAATAAATAATGGTAACAAAGCAATAGCACTGCCCTTTTTCAAGTTATCTTTCATTTTTTCCTCCTTAGTTAATTAATGTTTTAATTTTTTTGTATAAGACTTAGTGATCTTAGGCATCTGAAAATAAAAAACTTCTTGCCTTACCTAAAAGATAATGCAAGAAGTTATGTTCTTCCAATTCTTATCTTCCAGGTTAATCCTGCTGGATTTAGCACCATAAAGTTTAAAATAACTACCTTTGGTTGCCGGGCTTCATAGGGCCAGTCCCTCTGCCTCTCTTGATAAGATACTATATTATATTTTTAAATTCTTTATAAGGATAGCATTGGTTTATTATTATGTCAATATAATTAATCAAAAGCATTTTTATCCATCTTTTATCAAAAAAATCCTCAATTTCTTTTTCTATTTGTTTATGGATAACATCCTTGCCATATTATATATTTAGTATACATTTATTTACCTACCATGTCTTCCGAAGTTTCACCATTGAATTTTCATTATGTTAATGTATTGAACCATGCAGAGTGTAGCAATGCGATACCTTCTCGTATCTGTTGTTCACTCAGTAAGCTGTATCCTACAAATATAATGTTTCGGGGATATTCACTCCTGTCATTCCAAAATGGAATCATAGAATATACTTTGACTCCGACTTTTTCTGCCTGTTTAATAAGCCAATCTTGTTCTTCACCACCCGGAAACTCCAAAACGAAATGCACCCCTGCTCCACGACCATGTAATATTACTTTTTTTCCAAACATTTTCGTCGCTTCCTGTAAAAATATATCATGACACCTTTTGTAGGTAATGCACATTTTTCGAATATGACGCTCATAATTTCCCTCTCTCATATATGCAGCTAAAACACGTTGCGTTAACCATGATACAGGAGAACTATGAGAACAGAATAAACTATGATACCTCTTTAGGAGGCGTACTGGCAACACCATATAGTTCACCCTCAGAGAAGGGGAAAGAGACTTTGAAAAAGTTCCAATATAAATAGTACGATCTTCGGCATCTAAAGAGTGTAGTGCTGGCACTGGATTGACATCATATCTGAGTTCGCTGTCATAATCATCTTCAATGATGTAAGCATTGTTAACATTTGCCCAATTAAGGAGCTCCTTACGCTGCACAATTGACATTACAGTTCCATAAGGAAATTGATGGGAAGGTGTTACATAAGCAGCACATGCGTTAGAGCAGCAAATTGATGAAAGGATAAGTCCATCTTTACTAGCTGGGATTGCATGTACATTATAATTGTTGTTGATAAATACATCCCTTGCTCCATTATATCCTGGTTCCTCCATTGCAATAGTGTTATTTTCTTTACGCAGAAGAGTGCACAAAATATTTAAGGAATATTGTAGCCCACAACCGATGATAATTTGTTCCTTACTACAAACCATACCTCTTGATTTGTACAGGTGTTTTCCGATTTCTTCTCTTAATAATAGATCACCCTGCTTATCTGGATAATGATTAACTACTTCTTTTTGCGATGATAGGAGAATTTGAGAGGTGTATTTTCGCCATAACTTGAAAGGAAATTGCTCATAAGGAAGTGTACCGTACTGAAAATCATATAGAATTACAGGTTTCTTCAGTTCTGATTTTTTGATAGATAAGGCATTTATACTCTGCGGCACATAATTTCTCTCCGTAAATTCACTTGAAGTATCCAGAACAAAAAAACCTGACCCATGTCTTGCTTGAATATATCCCTCCACAGCAAGCTGGGTGTAAGCCTGACTAACAGTATTTCGTGCAATACCTAATGTTTGGGCTAGTGTACGAATACCTGGAAGCCGTTCTCCATGTGCAATATTTCCTTGTTCAATATCTTTTTTGACCTGATTATAAATTTGAAGATACATTGGATCATTTGAATTTTCTTGAATATAAATCATATAATTATAACCATCCTTATACCAAAGTGTATCCTATATTATATCATATAAGTGTAACTTTTAATAGGTTCACTTCCATGCTATAATATGTTTAATTCTATATCAAGTACATATATATCTTGAATAGAAATCAAGTTTACATGATTAGGAGGATAATTAAGTTATGCAATATAGAATGAAGAAGTTTCAGTTAACGTTGGAGCAGATTGATGAGCTCCTTCATCGTGCGGATACCGGACGATTAGCTACTATCAATGAGGATGGTTATCCATATGTGGTTGCCATGCACTTTATTTATTACAATAACAAAATTTATATGCATGGTCTACCAAAGGGACAAAAAATCGATAATATAAATAGAAACCCCAAAGTATGCTTTGAGGTTGATGAATTGTTTGGTCTCTTGACTGACAATATCGAGAATGCCTGTGACACCGAGGCAGAGTACAATAGCGTTGTAATTGTTGGAAACGCTTCACTGCTTGAGGACTTGGATTATAAACATGAAGTGTTGAATAAGCTAGTTGAAAAGTACACTCCACAGTTTGCTGGAAAAGAGCTTCCTGATAAAATGATTAAGGGTACAGCTGTGATTGAGCTTGATATGGTAGAGTGTACAGGAAAATATCATAAATAGAGCAAAAGATAAACTTATTTTGTCTAATTGCCATAAAAACCAAATATGATTTTCTAATAGAATTTATCCCGCTTCTTATTGCGGGATATTTTTTATTATCCTGTTCTAGAATTGAAAAGCAATTCCTATTAGTTATTAGACGTCACTAACTTTTCTTTCTTCTGTCTACCATAAATTTTCGTAATCACCCTGATTTTTACTATGAAATCCTTCCTTTTATTAAATTGGCTATAGAATACTAATCATCTATCTACTCTCCTACATCGTCAAAACTCCTTTTCATATCTTTTGAAAAATTCGTAATATGAACGCACATTTTCTAATTCCGTCCACTTTTTCACATCAACTGGATTTTCATCAAGATCATATATTTTTGCTCCACCCATAGCAAGGAGAAAAGGTGAATGTGTTGATATAATAAATTGACATCCTAAAAACCGTGCAGAGTCCTCGATAAATTTCATTAATTCCATCTGACGTTTGGGAGAAAGACTGTTTTCAGGCTCATCCAATATGTATAATCCATTTTCTGAAATTTTTTCAATAAAATATCGAAATGCACTTTCTCCATTTGAATACTCCCTTACATTATCCATAACTTCATTTCTCACAAACTTTGACTGGGTTTTACTCCTAGCAGTATTTACTTTTTTTAGTTGCTCATATTCTTCTATAGACTTCATTTGGAAATGAGAATATTTTGCATCTAAGTATTCTTCAAAAAGTTTTTCCCGTTTTTGATCAATTCCTTCGTTAAGGTTTCGGATATTCAACATATAATCAAATACATCATCACTTGTTATAATTCTGCTATTTTTAGGGATGTCATCTTCAAGTTGCATCTCACACATATTGACATAGTCAGGATAAAAATTAGATTTATTATAGATAGAATCTCGATTGATCCCTGTTTTTTCTGCTATCACATTTAATGCCGTTGATTTTCCCGAACCATTTCCACCATATAAAATCGTAACTGGTTCAAAATCAATTCTTTCAAAACTATGTTTTGATAATATCTTAAATGGATAAAAGGAGTCGTAGCACGTTCTTTTTTCCTCTAGTAAAAAATCAAATTCTATATCATCATTTGGAAATGTAAAAACACTTAAATAAACCATCATAATCACCCTTATCATAACACTATAATATTTGTATTTTTTCTTTTGTCTATCATAACCTTTATAACCATTTAATTTTTAACTATAACCCTGCCTATTTATTATATCCATAAAATTAACAAAGGCCCTCAAACCCGCATGAACAGAACAACTAGTTAACTAGTTATATAGTTTTATAGTTAAATATATCCCTAGTTAACTATAAAAATAGTTTTCTATAAACCTATTTCCCTATGTAAATATTTATATAGAGAACTAGTCATATTTATCTTTTACTTTATTATAATATTTTATTATCAGCTATGCACTACTATCACTATGATTTCATCCTAATGAAAGTTAGATTTTTAAATTGTTTTTTATTACAGAAGTGGTATAGTTAAAATAATTTTTATAAGGTTAACAATATTGCTTGTATATAGTGCTAATACCAAAAGGATTATAGTACAATAAGTAGCACACTTAATATTAACAATTACATATAAAACTTAATGCCTTATTTAATTTATCGGATAAATCTTGTGGAATAGCATGTCCTATACCTTTATTTACATAGAATTCATAGGGAAGATCAACTTCTTCAAATACTTTAATCATTTCTTCTTGCTCTTCCAATGGCATTATAATTTCTCCTTCCATAAATATGCCCCTAACCCCTCTTTCAGCTGCAAGCTTAACATTCACCTTGGTAAATGATTCTGTAAAATCTGGACCTATTGCAATAAACCCTTTTATAGGAATCACATTAGCAAATGTAATGTCTAAGGCTATTATTGCTCCCCCTGAGAATCCTCCAATTATTACCCACTCCTCATCAATGGAATATTCTTGTAATATTAAATTATAACATTCTTTGATATCATTTCTTGAAATAAGTGGATTCATTGTCCAACTGAAACCATTATGACGATATAATTGTGAAGATTGAACATATACAACAATAAAACCTTTCTTTAAAAATTCATCAGGCTTCCAGTATTCACTAAATTCACCTATGTTTCCAGGATCACCATGTAATGTAATAAATAATGGATACCTCTTTCCTTCAATGTAATTAATCGGTAGATGGACAGCATATTTAAATCTAGCCTTTTCTCTAGCCTTTGCTAATAATGAATCATTTTTATTCTTAAGATCAACATACCTGATATCTGCTTTTAAATGAACTTCATCAAAAATCTCCTTATCACATGCCCATCCTTCATTAAGAAGATATGATATCACATTAATAGACTCTTCATACATTTCCTCATGAGAATAAAATTCAGCTTTTAAAATCATTATTTCAAATAAATACTTATCAAATTCCTGTTTAGGAAGATATTCTGATGCATATTCTAATAAATTTAAGGCTTCTCTGTATTTTTTCTGGTTATAAAGAGTTGTAATTTCACCTTCGAATTCCCAATACTTGTTATATTTCATACTTAATTCTCCTTTGATCAATATCTAAATATTTTTCGCAGTATAATATTTCTCATACTATATATTCCATATATAGTAACTTTTAAACTTTATTCTATTATATCACATCACATATTTTCTGAATGTCTGTAGATTGTTTTTCCATATCCATAAACAAATATGCATACAAAGAAAGCACTAAGATTTTATTATCTTAGTGCCTTTAAAAAAGTTTTTGTATCCAGTATTTAATTTATTGATTTAATAGGACGTGCTTCAATATATCCTCTGTATCCCATTGGTGCAAGCTGAAATCTTGGTGCAGTTTCTGGTGCCCACTGATATCCGTAAACAGTAGGGTCAAATTTTTCAATATGATTCCACACTTCATAGATTGCATCCATAAAATCATCATTATAGGATTCACCTTGAAAAATCATTAATTTGCAAGGTGGCAATTCTATAAGTTCATATCCACTAGGAATATCATTTGTGTAGTCAATGGGAACTTCTACACCTTGCACATATTGTGATGTTCCTTCTTTAATAAGATGTTTTGGAAGCCACATTCCAATTGGTTCATATATGGCTTCTTTTACACTTGTTAGTACTGACCATACATCACACCCTACCTCCTCACAATATTCAAAATAACCCGTTGCTTTTTTTCCTCGCCTTAACAAAACTTTTCGTGAAGGACGCTGAATAACCTGTACAAATACAGATTTGGTATTATTGTTATCACTCATCTTTTTTCCTCCTTTATGAAGTGCTCGGTAGGTATCGAAAACTTTCTGAGGCATAAATAGTTTTATTGGTGGTGTACATTGACTATATTTTCTTGGCGGCATCCCAAATTCCTTTGAAAATGCTCTTGTAAATCCCTCGTGTGAGTCAAAGACAAAATCCATCGCTACATCTATAATCTTTTCATTACTATCACGTAGTATTAACGCAGCTTTAGTAAGCCTTAATGCACGAATATAGTCAAATGGTGCCTTACCAGTAACTTCTTTGAATAGTTTTGCAGCATGCCATGGTGAATATCCTGCCACAACAGCTAGTTCTTTTAACGTAATCTTTCTTAAAATATTAACATCAATGTACTCTTGCATACGTTGTACCGCCATAATAGTTTCAGCCTCACTCATTCTTCCACCTCCAATATCTAAAGTATATATCATAAAGAATTCTATTTCTTGACCTTCATTGCGAATAAAAAAGAGCATTTTTCTTCTCTTAATCACTCTACTAATATACCACTTATTAACAAACCTTATATTTCTAATAATACTTTTTCTAAAATTTCATAATGCCAATAATATAAATCCTCGGGTTTTATTGAAAAAGCTTTTTCTTTATCAACAATTATTTTTCCATTTTTAATAGTTACAAAACTAAAAAAAGGTTCTCCTGATAAAAAGGATAAACTGGCATTTTCACTCCATTCCTCAACTGTTACAAAATCATTTTCAAATAGCAGTTTAAGTAAGTCATAAAAGCTTTTTTGCATAACTCTAAGCTTAAAATGTGGACACTCTTTTTTAACAATATATAAATCTATTTCTTCCCATAACTTTTCAATGACACTTTGCCTATTAATTAAACTTTCTAATGATAAATCTCCTGTACTCATTACTTTAAGAATTCTTGTTTCCCATTGTGTTGGTGTCCAAGAAAGAGTTCTACTAAAATTAATAATCCATTTTTCATGTGGAATGTATTCACCATTTACTATAAATAGAGCTTCTACTAACTTAGTGACAGCATTATTCATCATATAATGACCTTGCACTGTATCCCCCCTATGAATCCATATATCACCTGCTAATCTAAAATACCACCAACAATCAAAAAGTAATCCTTCTGCTTGTAATGGTTCTGGTTTATTTATAAGTTTATCTCTTACAAATTTTTTTATTTCTCCATTGGGATCATATAAAATTTTTGCATAAGATAAATCCCATAAAGCAATACTATCCCACGATTTCTGTTTTTCTTCCTCCAAATTTAATATCTTTATATCGTAAAGATATTTTTGAGCCATTGTAATCCCAATTGGTATAGGTGATTTTCCATTATTCCATAGTTCATAATTTTCTTTATCTAAATAAATAACTATGTCAATTTCAGATAGATAATCTACATAACCTCGAGACATCCCTCCATTTAAGGTTATTCCAATTACTCCTTCTAAAGATTTAAGCTTTTTTATACTATTTTGTAATTCTAACATAAAATCATTAATTTTATTTTCACTTTTTAAGTTCACATATGGTCTTTTCATAATTATATCTCCTTCTTAAACTAATTTTGTCATATAAAATATAAATGTAACAGTATAATTTAAATAAAATAAAAAGCCGTAGATTTTACTCTACGACTTCTATCATAAAAAGATAGTTCAATTGCCTAGAGAGTAAAATAAAATCATATACTAATAAAATGGTTCACCAAATAAACTGTCACATCAAACAGTTTTACCACTCTATTTTAATAAATGATTCTATCTTACTTCTCCGTGTCAAATTATACTTTTTGATTACATAGTACTAATTTGACCGAATGGCACTCCACCTTTCAAAATTACACTGTTACATATGAAAATTATACACTTAATTAAAATATTTGTAAACATTATATATTAGTTTTGGAAATCATACTCAGAATATACTATTTAGCCATATATTTAATAGCAAGTTTCTCCTATTAATGAAATTAATCCATTAGCCAATGTTTCACCCCATGATAAGTAATCATGTCCACTATTGAAGTACTCAAAATAGACATCATATCCCTTTTCTATTAAAACATCTTTTAATATATTATTTGTACCAATCATACCTTCTTTATGTTCTAGAACCCCTACATTTAAATAAAACTTAAGTGGTAACTTTTCTATTGTCTTAAATTTAGTACTTATCCAACAATCTAGTTCATGACCATCATGATCTTTTGGTTTGTACCAATAGGAACCTGATTGAGAAAGTACATTTCCAAAAACTTCGGAATGTTTTAATCCTAAATATGATGCCGTCAATCCACCTAAACTTAATCCTCCAATTATAGCTTCATCAGCTTGACCAGAAATATTATAATTATTTCTAATCCATGGAAGTAGTTCTTTAACAATCATATCTCCAAAGGCATCATCACAACTTAATTCTTTATCTCTCATTCCTATAGAGCCAATAAATATTGCAACTATAGGTTCAATTTTTTTATCTGCTATTACATTATCTATTACATTTCTAGCTGAAAGAATATTAATGTACTCCTCCGCGTCAGTTAGAACTAAAAACTTATAAGGTTTATCATCTTCATCATAACCATAAGGTGTATAAATAGTAACTCTACGACTACCTTCTATATTTTCACTATAAAACTCGTGTTCATGTATGATTCCTTTATGAGTATCATTTCTTTCTTTAACCCAAAATTCTTCCTCTGCATTTGGCATTACTACATATGAATCTACTTCATCTTCATCATCATTTTCACCTTTAAAAACTAATATATTTTTATTTAACTTATCATATTCTAAGTTATTCCATCTCTTTTCACAATTAACATCAAGAGAATCATTAACAGAAAAAGAGTATTGAAAGCGTAATTTGCTATTAATTTCATAGCTTGCATACCATATATCTGTATCTAAAAGTCTCTCCATTTTATTTTCCTCTAAGTTATCTCTCCCTATTGGTAATATAAGAACTATATTTTCAATATCTCCATTGCCCTTATAAACAAAAGTAACTAAACTATTTTCCGAATCACCATCTATCTTCTCTATTAATGGAGCATTACCTTTCTCTATGTTATTCCAAAACACTTGTATAGCTTCAGTGTTTCCTAATTCAATCTTTTCTTTTAATTTCATAATTACTGAACTCTTTAGCATTGTTCTTTTCATATTTTTTCACTCCTCTATTTCTTATAGCTCTATATATCTAAATGACTCCTTTTTCATCCATATATAAACCAAAGTACATGTTAAACTTATTAGTCATCAACTCTACTCAATTGCCTATAACATCAGTTGTATGCATGCTTAAAATCCCCATAATATATATTTCTATAACCTACTTATTTTTCAATATACGCATGCTATAATACCACAATATATTACCCGAGTTGAGTAGCCAGCCTATGTTATGTCAGATCAATAAAATCATATCTTCAAAAGCATTTCATACTGACTAACACTATATTCAAACCCTAATTGGAGTAAAAAGTTTTTAGTAGATTCAGATTGATCATCTACGTTAAGAACGCTAATTTTATGTGGATCTGTATTTTTTATCATATCTGTAATTATACTTCTTGCAATTCCTTCACCCCTATAATCCTTATTCACTGCTATTTGTGGAATATCTCCTGTTTTCTTATCAATAATGCCATAGCCAACAATTTTGTTATCAAAACGCACAATAGAATATTGAAATTCTTCTGGTATAGCACTTATAGAATCAATAGAATTCTGCCAAGATGGCTCAAAATCCCAAAATCCTGTTAATTGTCTTAAGTTAATTTTGTCAACATGTTCAACCTTATAGGTTGTTATTGGATTATATTTATTTTTATCTAGATGAAAACATTGGAACTCTCTTTGAATCTCGAAGCCTTGTTTTTTATATAGTTCAACCGCAGATGTATTAGATTTAATTACTTCAAGCAAATATTGCTCTACTTGCTTTTCTTTAAGCTCTTTTTTGATATTTAAAAGCATATTGCTTGTGATACCTTGTCTTCTATATTCAACTGTAACGCCTGTCCCAAGATCATATACTGTTGATTTTCCATTCCAATTTCTAAATCCATTTAAAACGAATCCTACTAACATTTCACTTTTAAATGCACCTATGGACATTTCGGAGACATAACCTCTTCTTTGAAGCATTTGCTTAAACTTCCAGATAGGTAAATCCATCTTAACCTGATAATCAGAAAATGCATCTGAAAACGTTTTATGAAGTGTTTCAATACTTGTTTTATCTAATATTTTATAACTAAACATTTCTTATCTTCTCCTTTATATTATATCATCTTTTAATTTGGCCATAAGTTTGTCAATATTCTTGAAAAAATATTTCTTTAAAGATATGCTTAATATTTATATTATATGTGTTCTTTTAGTATATCACATTAACATTTGCTAATTACATAAAAAACCAATACTTAATAACACTAAGCATTGGCTTTTTACCTTTTAATTATTTTTTCTTAACAGGAATCCAAATTTCACTGTAATAATTTTCATCCTGATTACCCTTTGGATAATCAGCTATATTTGTATACATTTCAATGTTATAACCAGCTGCAATTTCATAATCTTTACAGTTAGGTAGCCATTCTGAGAAGATTTTTTGGTTTACATCTTGCAATGATTTTGGCATTGCTCCCTTACAGGCAAAAATAGCCCAAGTGTGTTTAGGAATAATCTTTGTAATAAAACCCTCTGGAGTTACTGTGGATGGAATATAATTATCGGCAATCAAATATTCAAATTCATCTGAACCCATACTCTCATCAATGCATACACCGTACATTCCGCACACAACTTTACCCTTTCCTGTTTGATAATGCTCTGTCCAGAACTGTGGAATTTCTCTAGTTGCACTATCATATTTAAATACCTTTGATACTCCCATAACTGTAAATGAATCTTTTTCAACAATTTTGTAATCCATAATATAACCGCCTTCCAATGAAAATTTGATTTTTAAGGTCCCAAAAGATTTAATCATTGCTCCGTCTTTTCGAACTGCAGTAGGTGTGACACCATGGAAACGAGTGAAGGCTTTTGTGAAACTATCTGGTGAGTTATAGCCATATTTCACTGCAATATCAATAATTTTCTCATCAGTAGAAACAAGCTCACTGCCGGCAAGAGTGAGCCTACGTTGTCTAATATACTCTCCAACCGTAAAACCACAAAGCATTGCAAATCCTTTTTGGAAATAAAAAGGTGACACCAAAGCCTGTGTTGCAATTTCCTCTATTGTAAGTTCCTCGGTGATATTTTCCTCGATGTAACTAATAGCTTCCCCAATACATTCAATCCATCCCATACTCATCACTCCTGTCTACATTTATATCATATTGCTTTTCAAGCAGTTATTCCCGACTTTTTTTGTTATGTTTTGTCTGGAAGATTAATTTTTAAAGCTTGGCCAACACCATTACGCCGTAGATAGATTATGCTAAATTGGTTAGATAAAGGGAATATATATTATGCAAATATTTTTTATCTCTAAATAATTCATATGTTGAACCAGATAAAATAAATCCAAGATTTTCAACAAGACTAATTGACCTTTTATTGTCAATATAAATGCATGCACTTATCTCTTTTATATTCATATTTCTTATGGCGAATGCGATAATTTCTTTAATTGCTTCTTGCATATACCCATTTCCCCAAAATTCTTCTTTAAGATCATAACCAATTTCCACTTTATACTCTCTGTGATTCCAACAATGAAACCCACATGTACCCATTTTAATCTCATCTAATTTTCTTATTATAACCCAACGATTCTGTAATCGTGGTTCCTGCTGTGTATAAAAATTAATAATTTCATCTGCACCTTCAACATCAGTTAATGGCTCTGCATCAAATAGATACCTATTAACTACGTCATCTGAAAATTCACTAAATATGAAATCTCTGTCATCACTGGATATGTTTTTAAGAACTAATCTTTCTGTTTCTATATTATTAAAAAACATCATTTCCTCCTTTTATATAAAAAGTTTTCTAAAAATCTTTCAGAGGTGGATACTTTAAGTTTTGTAATTCCGAATCAGAAAAAACATTTCCACCCCATACTCTTTCTTTTACCTATTCTTCTAACCTTTTTTTGTTGTCATCTATAAATCTCCATTGCAGCTTATCTGCTACAATAAATGTATCCATAGGTTCATTTAAAAGTTTATTTTCACAAGGAGCTTCTGGATCAAACCAATCATTATTAGCCCAAAGTATATATCCCTCATGCATAGATAAATAACATGATGTAATATCACTAAAATAGTTTTTTTCATATCCTATTAAATTCAAACGACGCAAACCAATAAACTGTAACTGAAGAGTTTTCAATACCATTTGGCTTTGAAAATTAACCTTCAATTTTGAAGTTTCAGCACTACAACCTGTCATTGTTCTTTCTTCATTAACGCTTGCACCACTTATATAGTCAACTTTACAGATACAAGAATCATGAAAGCCACAATATTCATTTAATAAATGCTCAATATCATTATTGTTCTTTATTATATTCCATCCATCGCTCATTATATTTACTCCTTTTTCGTATGAATTAGTAACTTTATATGTACAACTCTTCATAATATAATACCATTATTTACTATAACTGTACATATTTTAAGAATTAATGACACAACTTAATCCATAATATTCTTACTGATTTTTAATACTTATTAAAAATTAAGAGAATCCTTTTTACATTTAGGATTCTCTTAAAATATTTATTATTTATATTAAATCTGAGCATTACTAAATATTTAGTAATGAATTTGAAATTTCCTCAAATCTTTCATCAGGTATACCAAGTTTTTTCTTAAATTTTTCATCTTCTAATCTTTCAATAATTACCTTGTTAGGAGATATTTCTTTAATAACACTTTTTAGTTTCTGTATGGATTCTTCATCATCGTTATAGCCCTTTAGAATAGTTACTTCTAATATAAATTTACCTTTATACTGCTCTCTAAAAGCTTTCATATTTGAAATATGATTCTCAAGATAATAATCTTTACATACCATTGAAAACCGAATACCATCAACCAATGTTATAAATATATTTCCACCCACAAAAGCCCTAGAGTGTGCATAAATACACTCTAGGGCTTGAAACCATTGATATAATTTTAATAAATTCCATTCATCTAATTAAAAAAACAGCTCTCCTACTTTATAGCCCTCAGGCAGTTCTTCTTCACATAAAAATTTGAAGTTATCATCCTTCAGTATTGGTAGAAATACTTCGTATGGTATCCTTGAAAACTCACAGCCATAGCTACTAGCTCCGAACCACTTACCTTCTTTGCTACTCAAGTTTAAATTTCTCGCAAATTTTGTATGATTTGAGCAATCATGAACTGCTAAATCCCAGTTTTCCTCTTCAGCTATTTTCATGAATTTAAGAGTTAATTCTCTGCTCCAAGTTGGAGATATATAACCATGTCTGGAAATATACATGTTTTCGCCTTCATAATTGTGTATGTTATTCTCATTTAAATGTAGCTCTGCACAATTTATAAAATCCAGATTTGTGTCTAAAATTGCTTCTTTTTTCTCAAAAAATCCTTCAAAAAACTCAGGAGTCATTGGAGTTTCAATACCTACATTTTTAATATATTTTTTAGCAAGTCCAATATTTTTTATAACTTTATCTGCACAACTAGTTGCCCCTAGGTTGAATCTTATCTCATCAAGGCCAGCTTCTGCTAAAGCCTTCAAGGTTTCTTCTGTAGCTAAAGTACCATTGGTATATAAATGTTGATGAACCCCTGCCTCACTAAACTTCTTTATAACAGGATAGTACTTTTCAATTTCCATAAAAGGCTCTAAATAAACATAGCATACCCCAGTAGGCTTCTTATGGATGGAAAGAAGTAAATCTATATCCTTCTCATAAAACTTTGTACCTCCGATTTCCCACATACCTTCACCTATAGGAGGCTGATCCTCTAATTCTCCATAGTTATAGCAGAATTTACACTCTATGTTACATTTGTTTGTTTTTCTAATTGCACTTAAGCCAGTTCCCATAAGACAAGAACGGCATCCCATTGCAAACTTTCTTTCATTTCCCACGAAATAAGTTCTATTCCCAAGAGTTTTTAAGTCTTTAATTTCTGACATTAAGATATTATTCCTATGATCAATTGACTCCTCTATTTGTGCAAAGGTAGCGTATATGATTTCCTGTTGTTTTGTCATAAACTCCTCATCCTCTGGTAGCATGGCAAAAAACTCAAACCACATCAACGCATCTTCTTTTGAAATTTTCATTATGTATCCTCCTCTAATTTATCTTCTTAAAGATTCAATCTTAATTCTTCTTGTTATACTTTTTCACGTATTCTTCTTCAAAAGTCATACTCATTCGCTTTATTATATCACTTTCATTGTTTCCTTACTATGTCTTTGGAAACTTATAACTTTTTGCAATTAAAAAGAACCCTGATTTCTCAAGGTTCTAAATGTGTTTCCTTGTTAACATAGCTACAACTTTACTTTGTTGAAACTTGCTGTTTGTGTACCCCACATGAGCTTGGCATTATAACTGGCTTCTTAACAACGTTACTCTTAACTTTAATGATTTTCATCTTGTTCCCTCCTTTCTTTTTGATGTAGCAAGTTGCATACCCTATAACCTACATTATTGTTACATCTTTATCTATTGAAATGGCAAGTTTTCTCCTTTGTTGGATATATCCTAAAATAAAATCAAAGGGAGAATTCTATACCAGTTTCATCTAAGCAATAAAACACTTGTGATATTGCTATTAATTACGATTAGCTTTCTACATACCACTTACTTTGGGAATTATACAATTCTTGATACTTTCCATTTATACTAATTAATTCTTTGTGAGTTCCTATCTGAACAACTTTACCTTTGTCCATAACAACTATTTTATCTGCCATCTTAGTTAGAGCCAGTCGGTGCGTAACAATGAAAGATGTTTTTCCTCTTGAGAACTCGATAAATTTCATATATAATTTAGATTCTTCTATTGGATCAATGGCAGCAGTAGGTTCATCAAGAAGAATCATATTATGTTGCTTATAAAAACCTCTTGCGATGGCTACTCTTTGCCAATACCCTCCTGAAAGGTCCACCCCATCAAAATCTCGTGAAAGCATTGTATTCATACCTTGTGGAAATACTTTGGAATTCACATTTAAATCAGCTTCTTTTAATGAGTTCTCAACACATTGATTTATCACAGTGGTTGATGTATCACTTATAATAATATTATCCTGTAATGTCATCTTATATCGTTGGAAATTTTGGAATATACTAGATATATTTTTCATCAAGCTTTTATGGTCTAATGATTTTGTATCTTGATCATTAAAATATACGCCACCTTTATTGGGCAAGTAAATTCCTGAAATTAGATTTGTTAATGTGCTTTTTCCAGCACCATTTTCTCCTACAATTGCTACGATTTCGCCACTCTCAAATTTAATAGACACATTTGAGATAGCCTCTAGCTTACTTCCTGGATAGCTAAAGGAAACATCCTTAAGCTCAATTTGTGGAGCTTTTTCATAGTTGATTTTCTTTTCTTCTTGTTCTTTTATATTCATAAATTTAAGATAGTTATCAACAGTACCAATCCGTTTCATTGCGTTTCCTATTATGTAGCAAATCATCTGTTCTAGCATACTCATAATCATTCCAGTTGAAGCTAAAACAGCACCAAAATTTCCTACTGAAATAGAACCGTCAAAAAGATACTTAATAAGCAATAAAAGTGTAAGTATATGTCCCAATAATGCCGAAATTTTAAATAACAGCTCAATTCTTATTGATTTAACTTGAGTATTAATAATTTCGTCATTCAGTGTTTCTAATTTATTCTTATATCTCTTAATAAAGAAATTATATGCTCCTAGTAATCTTGTTTCTTTCAATTTTTCTTTTCCAATGATGCATTCCTCATAATGCTCGCACTCTCTACGTAACGGTGCAGCCTTATCTTCAAGTCGAGCATATAATCTACTTTTAAACATTTGAGAAAGCATAACAGGGAGAGAAAATAGAAAAATAATTATAACTAAATTTGGTTTTAACCTATAAAGGTAAATACCTATAATCATAAAGTATGGTATGTAGATAAGTGTAGTATCCACAATTCCTGTTATAAGTGATACACTATTTTTTACACCTTCATGAGCCTTATTGATATCATCTAAAAAAGAAGTGTCCTCAAAACAAGCTGTTTGCTTCATGGCACATTTCTGATTAAACAATTTTTCAAGTTTTCCTGTAACTTTACGCTCATAATCCAAACCAAAAACTGTACTTATTCCATTCAATACTGGGTTCGCTAAAATGCAAAGAAGAAGTAATATAAAAGAACCAATTATTCTTGCTAACATTGCTTCACCAGTAATATATTTACCAATAACGTTAAAAAAGCGGTCAAGTGCTACAGTATTAAGGGCAAGTGTTAAACCCAATAGCAAGTCAATAATGCAAATAAATAGGAAGTACATTGGACAGGCACCAACTACTTTCCGAAAGGCCTGAACAATTGTAAGGAAGGAAGATTTTTTATTAGTTTTCATTCTCATACCACCTCCTCTGACTACGAAACATTTCTGCATAAGAACCATTTTTCGTCATTAGTTCATTAAAATTACCATGCTCGCTTACAGCTCCGTCTTCAATCACATATATAACGTCTGCAAGTTTCGTTGAAGCTAATCTATGACTAATGAGAAGTGTTGTCTTCCCATGATTAATTTTTTCAAAGTTCTCGTAAAGCCGACTCTCACTTACTGGATCTAGTGCTGCCGTTGGTTCATCTAAAATTCTCAACGATGCATTACTTACCAGTGTTCTTGCCATTGCAATTCGTTGCCACTGTCCTCCTGATAAATCAAGACTATCTTTTATAATTCTTCCAATATAGCTATCAATGCCTCTAGGTAGTTCTTGTACTAACTCAATTAATCCACTTTCTTCAATTGCTTCTTGAAAACGTTGAGTGCTATAACCATTCACATTTCCTAATGTAATATTATCCTTCAAAGAAATCTCGTATTTTGCAAAATCTTGATATACCACAGCAAACATGGATTTTAATTCCTCCTGGCTGTACATCTTGATTGAAATATTGTTAATAAGAATATCTCCTTCAAATTCCTCATACAATCCTGTTAGTAATTTAGTGATTGTTGTCTTTCCTGAACCATTAGCTCCAACAAGAGCATAATGCTTTCCGCTTTCAATAACAAGGTTAAGGTTCTTTAAAACATCGCGTTTAGTTCCTGGATATCGAAATGTTACATTCCTAAATTCTATGCGATTCACTAAAACTCTATTCTCTGATGAAACGCATAAGTACTCATTCTTATACTTTAATGACAATAGACTCGTAAAATCTTCTAAGTATTCTTTGGATTGAGCTATTGCTTCAGTATACTCCGGCAATTGCCAAGCCAAATCTGGAATTAGCGATATCGTACTATTAACAATAGAAATAAATAGTCCTATAGACAATAAACCTCTTTTCAGCGGAAACACAAGAATTAAGATAATAACCGCTATCAGTAAGGAAGTTAAAATTCCACCAATTTCAGACTCCTTTAACCATTTTAAACTGGCTTTAAACTTGAGATTCCTAGCAACTTCGTATTGCTTATGCCACGAATCATTAATCTTCTTTGAGTAGTTAAAAAGAGTTCTTTCTTTAGCAGCATTTCTTCCTATCAAAATTTCTGATAGGTACCCAGCTTTCCTTATATGTTTTTCAGACTCTCGATTCGCTTCATAATTTTCCTTACCGCCTCTTATCGCAATACGGAATGTTGGTATTGCTATAAATGCAATTGCTAATGCCGCCCACGCAACCTTAAATAGAAGCACACCCATAATTCCTAGAATCTTAAGTATTAGACTAAATGCTCCCAAAACCTGTCCATAAGACTTAACACATTGAGTCTCAGGTTGTCTAGAAACCCTAGATATTAAGTCTAAACTCTGGTCATCCTCAAAATATTCATATTTAAGTGATGCAACCCTTCCTATTAAAGAAATAAAAAAATTCTCTCTTAAAATATTTTCAAGCTTAGTATTAAGATACTCTAATAATAAAGGAGACAAACTCGAATACAGTGAACATAAAACGATTGCCAATACAGATAACTTTATATGAGCTGCCCCTGAACCTTCTGTAAAAAATCTGATTGAAGAATTGATGAAGTATGAAACAGCTAGCAATGAAAGTGTTGGAACTACACCACTGAAAAAACTAACAACTGCAATTGAAATAGAATAAAAGGGACAGTAATGAATAGGAATGCGAATGATATCAAGTATCCCGAGTGTCTTTTTTGTGAACAAGTTAAAATTTGACATCTAATTATCCCCCTAAAATATTTTAGTGCTTAATAGTCACATGTGCGATTATAATAAATTTCTATAGCCTATAATTCATTATTAAAATCTAAATTAAGCAAAATGCTCATAATTGTCAATTATGCGTTGAAATCTTTCTTCTGATTCTTCAAGAATTTCTACAATTTTTCTTAATGAATACTCATAATGTTCTTTCATATAGCAATTTCCTGTTAAGTATGGGCGTTCTGCTTTACCTGAAATATACTGTGCTACACAGTCTCTACATATATTTCTTGCCCAACATTCATTGCATACCTTATTGTTTTTATTGTTGCATTCCCTTACCAATGGATCATTAATATCATATTTAATTAAACTTACACATGGGTGACGATTCCCATCGGTGTCAAAGGTTTCTAGAAATCCTTTACTCAACTCACAGCAAAAGTCATCAAAGCATATACCATGTAATAACGACTCAATTATTGCCTTTACAAAGATACTAATATTCTTATTTGGTGCATTTTTATAAATCTTACTATATGATTGATCAATATACTTTTCAATATCTTTTTCTTCATCTTGATTATCTTTTATTTTAAGCCAATCTATTTCAGTTGCTACTTCAGAAATATAGTATTCAACTCCCAAGCTTTCAAAATACGCAGCAAGTTCATCTCTACTTATATTGTCAAGATGAAATTTTGTCAATGTGCAATTAAGTTTAACCTTATCTGAAATTGCAGTTTCTTTTAATCGGTTTATAACACTAATTATTTTATGATGTAGGCAATTTACTCTAAGTGTATCATGAATGAAACTCGGACCATCAACACTTATTGTTATATTAAACTTATATTTTTCAAAAAAACTAATCATTTCATCATCAATTAATGCACCATTGGTTACAATATCATAATTTTCAATAATAAAATTAGCTTCAAGTTGCTCCACAATATGTTTAATAATCTTAAAATTCAAAATGGGTTCTCCACCAAAAAAGCTAACCTTAGATATTTTATCATATTTATCTTGTAAGTATTTAACTGCTTTATCCGCAGCTTCCTCACTCATAATAGGACTTACCTCTCCAAAAAAATCTCCTTTTTCATAACAATAAGCACAGTTTCCATTACAATTTATTGTTGTTAGAAATAGTGCTTTCCCTAATGTTCTATCTGCCATTTTGTAAAATTTAGGCATTTCCTGAACATTTTCAAATGAATCTTTATATAATGTCAAGGAATTGCCATCAAAATAGTATTTTGATGTATTTACTGGAAATTCATATATCATTTTCGCACCTCCAATTGTCATTGTATTAATTTAAATCTATAATAATACATTCATTTCAAAACATCAGAAGACCTAGTCACTACTTAATCAGTAGTTGCTAAGTCTTCTTTTTGATTGGATTTCCATTTAAATAAATAGTAAGCGTATAACTCATTGTGTCTTTTGCATTACTATTAATTTATAAGTGCTCAAAATCTCTATATAGTAACTCAACATAAAATTTTGTAAAAAGCACTATATGAAACCCATACATACTGTATCGTCTATTTATTTCACTATTGTTTTAATTTATCACCATAAATAGCTCATTGTAAAATCATGGAAATAAATATAGTAATCAAAACTTTGACGATGATACTCTCATGTTTGAGAATGTATCAATAAAAGACTATTACTTTACATTGTTGTAGCTTGATTCTTATGCACGCCACAGTTGTTTGGTACGATAACTGGTTTCTTAACTACATTACTCTTAACTTTGATAATTTTCATTTGGTTTCCTCCTTTCTTTTTATATAGCATGATGAATACTATATAGCTTGCATCATTGCTACATTTATATCTATTGAAATGGTAAGTTTTCTCCCTTTAGGATATATATACATCATTAATTTGTATATATCCTAAGTTAAAATCTTAAGTAGAATACTATACCAGTTTCATCAAAGCAATTAAACACTCCTAATATTTATATTAATTTTGATTAAATTTAAGCTTGTACTACTAAAAATAACATTAAATTCAATCTACTATTACAATTATTTTCTTATTAAGTTATATATAGTCTTTTCATTTTTGCATTTACACATTGCAGAATATTCACAGTTCAAACAATCATTACTACAATTTAGTGGATAGAAATATTCAAAAGGGTTATTATCTACATCACTCATAACCTCATCAACTATTTCTTCATCAAAATAGCAGTATAACAATTGACTAATGTGCTGATTGTTATCATGTTCAATTTTTAAAGCCAAGTATAATTCATAACAATAGTAATACCTACTACTTGGGTCAGAAGGATTTAGCGTCTCATTATATTTTCTCATCCATAGAAGAGCATTCTCAAGATCATTAACTTTGATATAAAGAAGACACATGAACAATTTTATGGAAACAATGGAGTAAATATTATCATCAGTAAGCTTAATATCATCAATAAAGATGTCAAGAGTGTGATTTTCAGAATAGTTTTTTTTCTTTAGAAATTCAATCACAAAATAAGCTTCATCAGTAGATATGTCATGTAACTTAAATTGTATGATATTTCGAAGCCTTTCATAATCAATGCAATCTTCAATCACCACCGGATCCATAACATTGAATAATTCACTCATCCCGGGAACTAAAATACGATAAGCTAATATCTTAGACTTTGTTACATCTCTCACAAAAATAGAATGACCTAAATCATTAATCAAAGAAATCAATTCAAATAGCATCTCTTGATTATCAACATAAGATTTCTTCTCAAAACTTCCCTCATATGATGGATTTCCCACAAAAAATGTTGACGGATATCGACCTGAACTATCTACAAATATTTCTATAAAATTATCAATATCGCCACCTTCTTTTAAGAAATCACTTCCCCGTGTCATCCCTTCGAAATCTTCAATCTTTTTACCTTGCATTAATTCTGTAAAACAACGCTCAACAGCAACCTCAAGTGATGGATGTGCAGCAGCTTTTACAAAGTAAGAAATATCCTTACAGTTGTACAGAACCAGACCAATGGCTGGAATCCCTCTCCCCAGAGAGAAATCCTTTAATTCTACTTTATAATTTCCAGTTTCCTCAATTGCATCTATCCAATTAATAACATCTGGCATGTTATTTTTAACCTCAGTAGTAATAGTAGGTGGTGTAATATGTTTTTCTATAATTTCTTTGATTACAAACCTTTCTAAAATTTCCGATATTCCTTGGACAAAAGCCTCCGCCTTAGTGTTTCCTGCCACCATTCCGTTGGTACCATAATAAAGATCTACAATATCTATAGGTAGGGCTATCACTTCATCATTTTGAATATTGTGAAATCTTTCATATCTAATATACTCTCCTGATGAATAACTAAACTGCTGCATTTTTTCAAGTATTTTATCATCAGTCTCTCCTTGCACACAGTTTATCCAATAAGATAAATTAGAATAAATAACATCATCATTCTGTTTCTCAACAAAAGAATCATCGTTATATTTACAATTATCTTTTAAAAGACTTCTCCCTTTAAATCTAAAAAAGGCGAGATTTTGCAATCTTTCCATAATCTCACCATAAGCACTTGCCAGTGCATATATCTTATCTGTTCCTTTCCCGCATGTATAGAAATCAGTTCCATCCACCACTAATGCTACTGAATATAGTCCATGAAAACTATCGAACCATGTTTCAGTCACAAAAACTCCCCAATTTGATAGTGCTCTTCTTGCCGTTTCAATTGTTTCTAACGGTTTTCTGTCCTTGAATTTTTGATACATCATTATATCTCCTTTCAGCCTATTAAGCCTCGATACCTTAGCCCATTCTATAGAAACATTTTATTAATATATTTGTATCATTAAGTTTTGTATTGTTAATTTTTTTACTATTAGTTTATTTTCAAATGAATATCTCAATAAATAATTTACCATTAATTACATTTTAATTATATTTTAGGAGTATGTCTACAAAAAGTATTCGTCAATTATCAACTTTATACTAATTTATTCGCCTTGCAATTAGAATGAAATTTTTGTCCAATACTTTTTTTCAACAAAAGTGTTGCATTTATCATGTTGTTTTTAATATATGTATTATTTTATTTACAATATATCTTTTTATTATTTATTGGTTTAAAAATAAAAATAAACGGCGGCTCTGATATCACAAAACCACCGCAAGTAAAATATTAGAGTGCAGAAACTTCTCTGCACTAAGAACGATTTTTTCTTTATGAAAGTGTCAGTCAACTAACCGTAATGTAAATGCTATTAGAGTTCATTTTTATTGTTAGCACCAGGAGTAGTGACAATAACTTTCTCCGGAGTAATAATCAATGCACCCTTTGCAGTAAATTCTCCCTTAAACATATCAGAAACTACGTTCTTAAATGTGTCAACCATTGGTCCCTCAGTAATATATTGAGCAGTACCCTTAATCTGATACCCCTCCATTGTGGATGTGTTACTGGCTGAAACCGCAATTTTTCCGTTTGCTCTGATGTTGTTTAATGTAGTTTCCAAAAATACATCCCCAACTACCAGCTTACCATCATCTGTCACGTTCTTAAATGCTACAGGTACAGCATTTGGCTCAGTTGAATAGGTTGCTAGATACCACATCTGTTCTTTAAATAGTTTAATTACTTTTTCATTCATATAAATTCCTCCTTTATTTGATAATAGCTTAAGCATAGATTTATTATATTCTTCACACTCATTCTCCAAAAGATATAAGCAAATTATTGAGTTACTATTAAATTTAATAGCAACTTGTTGCATTAGAGTATTAGAATTATAATTTATAAATGGAGGTGAAAAAAATGTATCAACCTAAATTAGAAAAAGATATTCGCTGCCCTCTTGAATATGGACTGGAAATATTCGGTGGAAAATGGAAGTCACGTATCATCTGTGTATTAGCTGAAAAGAAAATCTTGCGATATAGTTCCTTAAGAAAAGAAATGATGAATATTACTGATGCTGTTCTGTCAGCTACATTGAAAGAGCTGATTGCTGATGAAATTGTACACCGCCAATCCTACGACGAGATTCCTCCCAGAGTAGAATACACTTTGACGCACAAGGGACAATCAGTAGTTCCAATACTTCAAAGTATTTGTCACTGGTCAGGGGCATATCACAAAGAAGATTCTGAACACATAATGGTGCAATGCCAAAAGTGTGATTATATATTTGAAAATAAATAATGTTTTCGGAAAGTAAGGACTGTATGAAAACTACATACACCATAAATACCAATTAATACTTTTGCATTTTTGTATACCCTATAAAAAACTCCCCTCAGACCGTAGTCCAAGGGGAGTTTAAACATAAATAAATTACATAATATCTTATCCTATTCTCTAATCCAAGAAAACACATATTCCATATGGTCTGGCAATTCTAATTCTGGTTCACATTCTGTATCAAAATAACCTATGAGCCCCTTTTCTTTAACTGAAAAATCAAAGTGAGCTGCAGCAATTCCCATATCCACCCTTTGAATATCATATGGAAAACTGTCACTATATCCCGGCTGTTTATACTCATAAAAGTGGCATGCATTATCCTTTATTAGAATTCTCCAAGGCTGCTTATTTGATGCTGATGGGCCTAAGCGAACCATTTCCAAAGGTACCTCTAGATCTCCTGCTTTTTCTTTTGTAAGAGTTGACTGAAAATCATTTATATAAAACAATTGATTCCATTCTTTACGCTGATCTGCTTTTATCATTTTTCTCATTACAATTTCTTTCATATGCTTCTTTGTAGCAGCATAACCATAGGGAGTTATGATTGGAAATATTTCATCTTCTTCTATATTCATAGCCTTTGCAAATCCTTTACGATTAAAGGTTCCCCCTAACCAACAGGTCCCAAGTTCAAGATGAGCTAAATAAAGAATAACTGCTTCTAGTTCATATCCTAGGGCTTCTAATGCCATTGGTTCTAATTTAATAGTTGTTCCAATATATTGCATTGCCCCCTTAATAACACCGTAAGTTCCAAGCTTATCTTCATCCTTCATTTCCCTATTGTCAAGATAATGAAAGTTAACTTTTTTCCCAAAAGGATTATCCAATGAATTAACAAAGGATTCAATTGCCTTTCTTTTATCTAGTTCAACCTCTTGTTCTTTATAATTTCTTACGCTGTATCGTTTTTTTACTGATTCTTCTATTGAAAAATTAATATTCATTGATGTTTCTCCCTTCTATAATAAATATCTTCTGCTTTTACTCAACTATAATACATATAAATATTCTTTTGTTCTTAGGTAAGAAGATTAACACCCTGAGTTAATACCCATAAGTTTAAAGTGAATCCAATACCCTTACAATAAATCTTTCTGCTTCTTTAAAATCTCTTTGATTGGGATGCCCTTGTGATAATCTGCCCATAATATTAAAAAGCTTTTTGTTAGTAAAATCCTTTGCTATAAAGCTACCTTTACAGGCAAAGCTCCCCTTGTTTATCGCTCCTTTTGACTCTAAAAGTTTAATTAACCTTTTATTATAGAACTTCATCCCAACTCCACTGGTTGAAAATACAAAAATATTTTTACTTGCTAAATTCAACTTATCAACCAAATTAAAAAGCTTTGGTGAGAAACTCTCCCTGTATACCCCAGAACCAAATCCAATCAGATCATAACTTTCTATGTCTAAATCACTAACATCTCTTATATTAATTAACTCCGAATCGATTTTGTCAGCCAATATCCGTGCAATTTCTTCAGTGTTTTTTTTATAATCAGAACAATATATTATCAGCGATTTCATAAATCATACCCCCACTTAATTTCCTTTTAATAAAATTATACTTTAAATATTTATAAAACATGTTAATATTCTCAAGAAAGCTCCATTAAACTATCAGAGGGAAGGGACATGCAACAAACTTTATTGCTCAATTAACTTCTTCATTTTCCACACCATTCTAAATCATATAAAGAGCAAATGCAATACTCAAAATAGTCTCCTACATTTTTAATTCTGCTTCAATCCTTTTGCTATCCTCTAAATCATAGAGATATTCACATAGTGGACTTGATTTTAATGGCTCAATGCCTTTCCATCCATTTTTCAAGGCAATCTGATAATATCTTTTAGCTTCTTCCCTCTTATTGATTTTAAAGTAAGCACATGCTGCGTTATAAAATTGCCATAGAAACCCACGGTTATTTTCAAAGGCTCTAGTATAAAATTCAGCTGAAAGCTTGTAATTAACATTTTTCTTGATATAATAATTACCATTTATTAAATAATTATCGTATAAATCATACCACCCAAAATATACTTTAATATTCTTTTTTTGCTGGAATCCAACTTTTTCAGCTAATTTATAGGATTGAATATTATTATCCCAACAGTGCCAACCTACATTTTTTATATTGTTATTTTTACAATGATTTAAAGCAGCAATAACCACTTGTGTGCAATATCCTTTTTTTCTATAATCCTCTTCTGTTTCTACTCCTAGTTCACATCTCTCTTCAACTACACAGTCAGCTATACATCTGCTTACAACACCACCATCAATTATATATACATACCCAAATCCCTTTTCTAAAAAATTATCAATGGAAGACCAGTTTTCAATTATACTTTCTCTTACATCATCAATTTCTTTCAAATTACTATCTAGCAACATTTCTCTATCTATTTTTTTTACCTTTTCCGATACTTCCACATTATGAAATTTATCTATTTCTAGTTCTAGGTATCTTCTATCATCCTCCATTGGATATAGAGAATTAAATATATCTTTAAATGAATTTTTCCATTCCTTTGAAGAATAAAAAACTATATAATCTACCTTACTTTTTTCTAATGCTTTTTTAAAAATATCATCTTTCAATACATTATTTAACTCACAATTAAAGTCATCATCTTTTGCATTTCCTGCGAAATACATACCCTCGGGACTTATTATTAATGCTGTTGTTGGATTGTCCATATTGTTAACAAAAATCCTGCCTGGATTGATTTTATTTATAACACTGAAAATTGATAAATTATATTCTAAATCTATAAATAAATCTGTAACCTTATTAAAATCAGCTCTATTAAGTTCTACTACCATACTACATACATCCCCTCTTACTTTTCCTACTTTTAAATATTTCATATTGCCTTTTTTCTTTACTTAACCTTTTTATCTCACCTAACTGCTTCATATAACTTTCAAATCTTTCTTGACTTATGATACCATCTTCTATAGCTTGTTTTATTGCACAGCCTGGCTCTTTATCATGGTTGCAATTCTTAAACTTGCAATTTTCTGATAACCTAGCTACATCCTTAAAACTCTCTTCAACTCCATTTTGATCACCCCAAAGCTGAAGCTCTCTAAGCCCTGGAGTATCAATTATCATTGCACCAGAATCATGATAAAATAGTTCCTTGCTAGTTGTTGTATGTCTACCTTTTCCATTAGCTGAACTAACAAAGCCTGTTTTCTGTTTTTCTTCTCCAAGTAAATAATTAATAATAGTTGATTTTCCTACTCCTGAAGAACCAAAGAATACTACTGTTTTACCATATGATAGGTACTCCTTAAAAACCTCCATGCCTATATTACTTATAGCACTAATGCAGTAAATAGGTATTCCTATTGCAATATCATTTACTTTTGTTTTATATTCATCAATTTTATTACATGCATCTGCTTTATTTAGAATGATTACTGGATTTACTCCACTGTTATATGCTAATGTAATATATCTTTCTATTCTTGTGATATTAAAGTTTCCATCAAGCCCACTTACAATGAAAGCTGTATCTATATTTGAAGCTACAACCTGCTCCTCAATGTGCCCTCCTACTATTATTCCATTTCTAATCTTTCTTCCACCAGATATAGGCTGTTTTCTTGCAAAACAATTCTTTCTAGGCAAAACTCCTTGAATTATTCCTTGGGTACTGCCTTCTATTAACTGAACAGCTACCCAATCCCCAATTGCTGGCAAGTCTTTACTGTATGCTACATTATATCTAAATTTACCTGCAAGCTTTGCAGCTATTATACCTTTTTCATAATGTAGTAAATAGTTATTTTTCTGCTGCGAAACTATTCTTCCAGCAATAAGACCTTTATTAAAATACCTTCTAAATTCTTCTTCAAAATAATTATTCCAACCTAGTTTTTCTAAATTCATAAAATCTTCCTTTCATCACAATAACTTATATCACTAAGCCTAATTCGTAAATTATTGCAATATCACGGCTTTATTGAACCTTCATTTATTTTAAATCCATAATATAAAACATTATTATAAGGGTTAGAACAAATTAGTTTAATCCGTCTTCTAAAAAAGGATACAAAAATCCCGCAAAGAGAATAGACCTCCTGCGGGATAATAAATATATAGGCATAAAAAAACACGATAACCTGCATCGCGTTGACAACCAAAATTATTTAGGCCGAACGGTTATACTCATAACATTAGCAAAAGGCAACACAAATAAATGGCATCTTCATCCATTTTTAAAAACCTTTTGCTCTATATTTAATTAGTTCAAAACCACCTCAAATACTGCTGTCATAATAACACTCCCTTCGACTTCATATTAAATTAAGCTATAGTAAAATATTAATTCATTATTTTTCCAATGTCAATACAATTTTTATATAAAGGTAATATTTGGTAAATGGTTTTTAACTAATAGTAAGCCATGATTTATGCCGATGACAAGGGGCTGATTGGATATAAAGTTACTTGATTCATACATATGCTGTACCTAATACAAATGTATAATACTTCTCAGTGATCTTGGGAATCAATATATTTATAGTCAATTTCAACAAATGATAGCAGAGAAAAATTTATTCATTCCTTTATCAGTAAAGTCAACCCTTATGATAGTGCATGATTTATGTCTTAGTTATTGATATAGGTCCAATTCGATATTTTTTATGTAAAAAAAGTCGAGCATGAAAAAAGCAGCTTTGATATTATGTAGATATGGAAGGGGAGAAGATAATGTTAAAAGATTTAAATAAGGTAATTGATTATATTGAAGATCATTTAACTGATGACCTATCTCTTGAAATAATTTCTATTTATGCTGGTGTTTCTGATTTTCATTTTAGGAAAATATTCTTTTATCTTTCAGATATAACGCTTAGTGAATATATTAAAAATCGAAAATTATCTGAAGCTAGTATGAATTTATTACATGGAGAAAAAGTTACTGATGTTGCTTTAAAATACGGTTATCAATCAATGGATGGTTTTACTCGAGCCTTTAAAAAATGGTGTGGTTTTTTACCCTCAGAAGTTATTAAAAATGGTATCATTAAAACTTTTCCTAAACTTTCATTTGTTATAACAGTTAAAGGAGGAATTAATATGGAATTTAAAATTGAAGACAAACCCGCATTTAATTTAGTAGGTGTAAGCAAAAGAGTCCCTATGCAGTTTGAAGGTGTTAATAATGAAATTGTGAAGCTTGCACAAAGCATCACTGAAGAACAAAGGAAAGAAATGCATTCTCTTCAAAACATTGAGCCCTATGAAATAGTCAATGCTTCTTATGAGGCTGACGCTAATTTCTTAAGAGAAGAAGGAGATTTAACTCACTTGATAGGTGTTTTAACAACTACAAATCAAGTGAGTGATCAATTAGAAAAAGTGCCTGTAGATGCATATACTTGGGCAATCTTCCCAAACGAAGGTCCATTTCCATCGACTCTACAAAATACAATGGCAAAAGTATACTCTGAATGGCTTCTATCATCCGATTATGAAGTAATTAATGCCCCTACATTTTCTTTTACTAAAATGGATAAAGACAAAAAAGATTATGCTTATAGTGAAGTTTGGATTCCTGTTCGCAAGAGATAAAAACTAAAATATTAAACATCTATCCTGTTACCTAGCCCCTATTACATTCAGGGTATTTGATATGTTACCCATCGGATTCTTTTGAATCCCTTGCATGGATGTTTGTAAAAAATATTATTCTTCTTAAAAAGGCTTACAAATAAAAGTAAGCCTTTTTACTATCAAATAACAATGTACGTTAATTATGAAATCATGGCCTAATAAAATTAGTTTTATTATCAATAGAAGTCATGCAATAAAGTATTTATTTCAGCCATCCTATCTCTTATTAATTTTAAATCCTTTAAGTATTTAGGTTGTCTCATTCCTAAAACGTTTAAAACCATTAATTTTTCAAATGATATTATTAAAAATTCATCTTTTTCAATTGTGTCCTCTGAAAGAAACTTATAATCAAACAATAAAATACTTTTCCACATTTCAAATTCATATTTACAAACTCCAACGTCATCGTATATTTCCTTTACATTATTAGGATACTTAAATGATAGTAATTCATAATCTTCTTGTATTATGACAAAATCAATGTCTTTACCTGATTCTCTTATCTTATAATATTCCTTAGCTTTTCCACCTATCAATAAAGGCTTTGATAAAAACTGAAAGTTTAGCTTATTAAGATTAATATCTAAATCCTCTATATTTAAACAATTTTCTAATAATACTCTTGTAAAATCATTTTTCATAATTGTTTAATACCCCCTGTATTTTGCCTTGATTCATTATAAGAGCGATTATATAGATTAAGTAATTTAATTTCAAATGATAAAAGTATGCTGAACTACTCCATGAATTTATCAGCTTCAACATTGGTTATATTTCACATTTCTTCTAAATATCTATTGACTATGTGATATTTTTAAGATAATATAAATTGCATCTTTAAAATATGAATTTAGTAAGTAATATTATCTTATAATGAAGACTTATTAACTAAAATAAATTATGAAACTTAACTATAAAACAAGAGCTTACATTTTGGAATAAATCGTAACAAGTATCAAGAGCTTGCCCCTAACAATCTTTACAAGCGCCGCAGGTTATATTATTTTCCTTCGAAAATACTCACTACTTTTGCATATTTATATACCTCCATAAAAAATCCTCTTAGACTGTACTATTTAATTTTCAAAGAACATATTTACCTCAATTCGCTTACTAAAAGCAAATATTCATAAAAAATAATCACTATTATTCATTTATTTGATATCCTGTATTATAAGAATTTTCTAATAAATACTAAATCAGCCTACTCTTAAAAAATTCACATTAATTCTAAGTTGTATTATTAATATTTTTCAATATACTAGGAGGAAATAATCTATGAATCCAATGTCAGAAGTTGATTTAAATTATACTCAAAGTTGTAACTGTGACTCCCAATGTCCAGTTGATTTAAAATGCGGCGAACCTGGTCAAGTAGTACTACCTGGCTCACTAGTAGGAACTACCGCTACTGTTGCTACTCTCACCATAGATACTTCTAAATTCTGTAATCCATGTACAAAACTTGAATTTACAAGCAATCTAATTGGAGTAGGTTTTTCCGGAACCTTAATATTTCAATTATTTAAATTCTGTGATAATCAACAGCCACTCCCAATAGGAGGACCATTTTCTTTTACAGTAGCGACGCCATCTCTTATTGCTAGGACGTTCACATTCTTTTTATGTGATTGCGATTCATGTTTAAATGAATGTTGCACCTATACTGTAATAGTTACAGTCGGTGAAGGTGATGAAGGTGCTATTACAGGTAATATTGGCGTTTTCGCTGCAAGACTATCATCCGTTACTGTAGATAATCCAAAACAAGACTGTTAACTAAATGTAAATTAGAACTTAAATAAATTTCTTTAATCTATTAAATCTATTACATGAAGTTTCCTTTTTATATCTTATGTGTATAATTTACATGATCACTTGCAGGCTAGATAATATACTTACGTATTGAATCTGACCTGCATTTTTAGTCATAATCTTAAATATCTCATCAAATTCCCTACATCTAAAATAATCTATATACATTTCATACAAAACTTATGGTGGCAAATCATATTTTTATTAATATTAAAACAACTTTAATTCGTAATTTGTATAGTCAGCTTAACAACACTTTCAACATGTGTTACCACATTATTCTTATACAATTATACAAAAGGTTATTAATATAATACTCTTTTAGATTAATCTATCCCTATGAGTAAGAACTATACTTAATACAAAGTTAAATTATAATTTTATATATATTCTCATGGCAAAGATATAAAATACAACTATTATCGCTATACATCAAGCAAGGGTAACCCATATCTCTCTTTTACTTTGTTTTATCCGTAACCTTTTTCATGACCTTGTTAACTTCTTGGTCAACAGATTCTTTATAGATGTCAGCGTAGGTTTTTGAATCTTTGATTAAATTGTCGCAGAAAGCCGCTACGTCACTGCCCGTCACTTCGATGATGCCTTTCCCAAAGGCCACACCCTCTTCAAAAAGATCAATAATCCCGGAGAGTAAATCTATCCCGTCGGTTAACTCAACAGGTCCAACCTTAAAAAGATATTTTTGAATCTCTTTATAAACAATCTGAAAATCTTTCGGTAGCGCTTTAACACGCGCTACGTGCACCCGCCACTCTTTTTTGCCTTTGATGTCGTCACCCAGAACATCTTTTACACTCCGACCGTCCACATCCGTTTCTTCGAGCAGGCCAAGCACACCGTCAAGAATTGGCATTAGGTTGCGACCAGTGAAATCCGAGTGTTGCCAAAGATTAACCTTATTTTTTCCCATGCCTCTTGATAATTAGCCGGTAGCTTTTTAGCTCTCGATTCAAAAATTTTCATTTCTTTAGTCATATTGTTTCCCGTAATATTTTCCAAATAAATCACCTCTTGACTATCTAGTATTACTGATATTTTGTATTACTTACTACTACTATGTAGTATCACACAGTAGTAGTGTCAATATGATATTTTATTTTTTGTGTTTATTTTTACGAGTGAGATTTAAAATAGTACTAAGATAAATTCCATCTTAAATTTATATCAGCGTCTAAAATTTCTAATCTAACTGCTAAGGACAATTCTGCCTAGCATTATTTATCAACATATTATAATTTTAGCTACATAAGTTATACCATTTTTTTCAATGACCTAAATACTATCTGTAGTTCTTTTATTATTTATAGTTTTACTTAAAGTATAAAAAGTACATATTCACACATACTAAAATACATAAGGACGGCTCTTTTCATAAATTCGAGCTTTAGATTATCATTTTGTAAATTTAAAATTATTGTAATAAGGAAGGTGAATAATAATGGACTTTTATAAAGTAATTGAAAACAGAACAAGCAATAAGAGCTACAAGTCAACTCCTATACCCACAGAAAAGTTAGATAAAATTATCAATGCTGCTTTAATGGCACCTTCATGGAAAAATAAAACTTGTTATCGATTTATTTTTATCAATGAACAAAATTTAAGAGAGCAAATCTCCAATACAATTATAAACAAAACTGACAAAACATCAAATGCACTTAAACAAGCGCCAATCATTGCTGTTATAGTTGCAGACCCATCGGAAAGTGGTGATGTTGATAATAAATCATATTTTATGTTGGATTGCGGTATTGCTATGGAACATCTGGTATTGGCAGCAACAAATGAAGGTTATGGAACTTGCTGGGTAGGTTCTTTCGAGGAAGAAGCAGTGCGTAAGATTTTAGATATTCCTGAAAAATTCAAAGTAGTTGCAATGACTCCAATTGGTGAAACCAATGAAGATGATGAACATTATCCGCCAAAGGATATCTCACAACATATTTATTACAACAGCTGGAATAATACAAACAGGCAATAATACATTCTTTTCTTTCATAGAAATAGTTTGTGCAACGCCTATTACAAGTTCTGCATCAATAGGGTTGCACAAATTTTAATGTTCAAATCTATCTACTTTAAACAGGTTCAGATCTTTATCTACTTCTCCAGAATATAATTTACTTAACATCATTCCACCTAGCATAGCAAATAATATTCCATTCGCCCCATAACCCAAACAATACCATAATTTAGAATTAGTAGGCTCTTCACCTATAAAACCCAAATTATCTTGAGTAGATGCAAATGCTCCACAATATTTATATTCTATATCTATATTTAAGTTTGGAAATAAGCTTTTTAGTCTTTGTTCTAATATTTCATAACTTTTACTACATAACTTTTCATTATATATATCTGGTATAAAGTTTATATCCTCTCCTCCAATTATTAACCTGTTATCTCTAGTTGTTCTAAAGTAATTATAAGGAACTCTGTTATCTCTAATAACTATGTCTTTATAAATTTCCTCAATGTTATCTATTGGCCTAGTTGCAATATTAAATGTAGTAGTCTTAGTTCCAAATGTCCTTTTAGTGAAAAGTTCTGTATTATACCCTGTAGCTATAATAACAATTTTCCCTTTAACTTTATAACCGTATACAGTTTCTACGGTAACACTATCATTACTATATTTAGCATCTATAACCTCTGTGTTTTCATATGCTCTTAATCCCTCTTTACAACTGACCTCAATTAGATGATGAGTAAATTTATAGGGATCAAATACAGCTCCTCCACCTTTACCTAATACACCTGCCTTTACATCAAATAAAAAAGGATTATTATCTTCATCAATAAATTCTACGGGTAATCCAGCCTCTTTTCTAATATAATACTCTTCTTCCATCTCCTTCTTTTCTAATTTCTTAGCTGTATATAAAAAACTATCTACTCTTTTATAATCACACCTATTACCATATCTATCTATAAACTCTTGAATTTCATCCAATGCCTTTAGTCCTAACTTATATGATTTTATTATATTCTCCATACTCGTATATGCCTTTAGCTCCATAGCATTACTATCAAGCTCATATTCAAGTAATGAGGTTGTTATACTAGTACTGCCGTGACCTATTCTTGATTTCTCTAAAATAACACAATTAATATTACTTTTACTAAAATAGTATCCTAAAATTGCCCCTGTGACTCCTCCACCTATTATTATTACTTCTGTCTCTATATCCTCTGTTAAATACTCATACTGTTTTATCGTTTTGTTAATTCTTGTAAATATACAATCTCCTTGGACATATTGTGTATTCATAATAACCACCTATCTCTTACATATAATTTTAATTGATATTTTTTAATCCACTCCTCATTTTTTCGTAAATAATCTTCTAATTTTTTTAATATCTCTATATTTTCAGAAACATGAATAATTCATATAACTAACTATAAAATAACGTATTTTATTAGACATACTACAATCCTTTCTTAACCATTCATACTTTGTAGCCTTATTATTTCCTAAAGTTTATGCTTATATCCAAGAAATACTAAGCATATATGACAAATTTAGTTTTAAAATTTGTTAATCAAAGTATACTCTCCTCAGATAGTAAAATAGTTGTAGTAGAGAAAAAGTAACGATATTCTCGTACAAGAGATATATTAATGAGAAGTAAATTATGACAAGAAAAAAAATACAACTAATAGAAAATATACATAATCAGAAATTCATGAACTTTCTAATTTTAGTGCTATGACCTTGTTGCATAGTATTCCTGTGAATCAAGCACATTTTCCAAACTTGGAGAATACTATAATGTTATAGTTCTATGAAAGGAATAAAAATATGTATCCTAATGAATATATCCCTTATACTGATGAAATTGATTATGAATCAAGATTTAATTTTTTAAGATCTGAATATACTAATAGTTTTATTGAATTGAAGGATTATGGACCAGAACCCTTTGTAGTAAATATTGATGAGGCTACTAAGCAAAATGATACTTTTCGTACTGCTTTATGGACTGGAACTCATTTGCAACTTACCTTGATGAGTATCCCTATTGGAGGAGAAATAGGTTTAGAGATTCACCCTAATCTTGATCAATTCATACGTATTGAAGAAGGTGAAGGACTTGTTAAAATGGGCGACAGAAAAGATAACTTAGATTTTCAAAAAGAGGTCTATGATGATTTTGCCTTCATCATACCAGCTGGTAAATGGCATAATCTAATCAATACAGGTAATACACCAATTAAATTGTACTCTATTTATGCTCCACCTCAGCATCCACGTGATACAGTTCATATAACTAAAGCTGATGCAGACGCTGCTGAAAAGTAAAACAATAACTCCCTTAAAGAGAGACAAAGAAACCTTAGGCTAATCAGAAATTTATCTTAAGTGAGCTTTCTCAGTATACTTGCACAATGGGAAAACCTGCTTGCTTATATAAGTAAACTGGCAAAGTTTTTCAAAACTTGGATACTTAAAAGTAGGCATAAAACCATATATAAACAAAATGCGGTAACTCATTTTTATTGAGCTATCGCATTTAACTTAAATTATCTTATTTAACCAATATTTCTATTGAAATAACTAAGTAGTAAAATATTAATTCATCTTCATAGAAATATTTTTACCATTAGCTAGTAATGTTTTTTCATTAACAGCTATATATAGAACTTCATTATCTAAGTTCTTATCTTCAACAATTTCTATAGATTTTTCTTCTTTATGTGCCATCATCAATGTTTTATCTTTTACAATAAAGTATTTCAATATATGGTCATTTAGATTGTCATCTATAAAATTCTTTTCACTTATATTTGATATATCTAATGTGTCCACAATAGGCCTATATTCATCAATGCTATCCTTTATATTATTTAATGCAAGTGACATTAACCATTTAAGAAATTCTTCAACATCCCATGTTAAGTTATAAGCTCTAACATCAAATACAACATTATTAACTACCCATAAATATGTAGAGTAATATTTAGTTTTAAACATAGCAGAATATTGTCCTAAAAATTCTGGTCCTTTTTCAAAAGGATTTTCACATAATTCTGTAACTGAACCTAATGATAGAAATCTATTTAAAGATATATTATTATCTTTACTTGAAACAAAAACTCTAACCATTATGTTTTCTTTGTCATTACTTATTTTCCATAGCTTAACTACCTCATCTAATCCAGGTAACAAGTCTTCATAATCCAATTTCCAATTTTGTTCCTTTAAGTATGGATACTCACATGGATTAGGCCATTCACAAACAACAAATTTATCTAACATTTCATTATTTCCCTTATGAACATATCCTATTTTTTCTGAAAACTCTCTAGTAAACTGTAAATCAGTAATCTCATCTATTCCCGTATTGTAGCCTAATCTTTTTACACCATCATAATAGGTTATATTTCTTGTATCTCCATGTGCTTTTGTTTGATCAATTGACTTTAGAATATATTTATTAGCATCTTCATTTCCAGTATGTGGACCAGCACAGCAATCTCCTATGTTTTTGCTTGATTCTATATAGCAAAAAGCATGATTTCCAAAGGATGTTCTCCTAGGGTCATTAGAATTTAGAATTTTAGCATCACCAGTACTCCCATAAAACGGATTATTACACATTCCTCTTCCTTTTAAATTTGTTTCATTTATATATCCAAAAGGATTCATAAAACAATATTTTGAGTTATAACCATATTGCTTCAAATTACACTGAAGGTAAGCAGCCTCATCATAACAATTACTTATAGAATACATATCATTATGAGCTTTTTGATAAGCATTATAATGAAAAGTGATATCATTAAAATCTCCGTTCACATAAATAAAGTGTGGCGCACCACTATAAATATCATAGCTAGGTGGAGAACTGAAACAACATCTAACCACATCCTCTACTGTTACAGCGGATATATTACTTGATAAAGTAGATTCTTTTTCTTTTATATCTGAATTTATTTTCATTGAGTTTCCACACCCTTTATTCCTTTTTTAAAGAACACTTGCATCCACTTGAATGTGAGAAGTTAACATACATTTGTTCATCATCACCATTTAATTTTATAGTAACATAACCATTATCATCACTATCAACAGAGCAATAGAAGTTATCCTTGCATGTAAATGTAACTCCTGCTGAGGTAACAAATTTAATCCACCAATAATCAAATGGAGAAGCAGCTCCGGTTGTATATGTAAAGTCCATATTTTCAGTCTTTTCATTATTAGGTATGTTAATAAAAGTAGTAGATTCTTCCTTACTTTCTTCATTACCTCTCCTATGTCTTAAAAAAATTGATGCGATAGGAGTCCCCCATTTGTTTTCAACCTTAACGTGTCCTGTATGATCTGTCATTTAAAAATACCTCCTTATATCTCTTTATAAAATTTAGTTTTAAAGGTCTATACTACATAAAAATATATCTTGTTACTTCCTTATATTTTTATAACCCATGAGTGTAGCATTACTATCTTCTGCTATAGTTAAATTTTTATTCAATAATCTTATATTAACTCTATATTTATTTAATTTGTAACTACTTTAAGTCTCATTGAATAATATGAATAGATAGATATTTGGGGGAGTTGTAATTTTATAAATGAATACTCTAAGTACATCCAGAGAAATTAATCTGTGTAGAGAGGCCTACATTAGCGAAGATTATGTAACTTTATTCATTAAGTATACAGGAGACTTTAATACCCTGGTTAAAGAACTAGAATACGTATGCGCTGTTAAAGTATCTGAGGGTGCCTACATTGCTTCTGTGAGAACTGCTAATTATACTGACTTCATAAATAGATTTAATAATATACTTAACATAGATTTTAGTTTTCCTTACACCTTGTCAGCTATAGAACCAGTAGAAGCTGCTAATATAACCCAATTTCACGGAGAAACCTATTTAAATCTTACAGGGAAAGGTACAGTAGCTGCAATTATAGATACGGGTATAGATTATTTAAATCCTCAATTTCAAAACCCTGATGGAACTACAAGAATTATAGGTATATGGGATCAAACTATTGAAAGTAATAATAATGATGACCCTATAGCATTTTTTGGCACTGTTTATAGCCAAAATGAAATTAATAGAGCTATTCAAGTATCAAATCAAGGTGGGAATCCTTATGATATAGTTCCTTCAAGAGATGAGTTAGGACATGGTACAAATGTAGCTGGTTTAGTTGGTGCGAGAGGGTTAAATAATGTTATAGGCAGTGCTCCTGAATGTGAATTTTTAATTGTAAAACTTAAGGAATTTAAAACTAGTAATCTTAAATTAGCGGGAATCAATGATAGAAGAAGCACACCGATTTTTGAAGGTATTGATATTTATATTGCAATGAGGTTTGTAATAAATTACAATCCATCACCTTCGACAAAACCTATGAGTATTCTGATCTCTGCAGGAACAAATTGGGGTGGACATGAAGGTATTACATCCATAGAAGAAGATATTAACTTTTTTTCAACAAGAAAGGGACTTATCTTCGTAACTAACACTGGTAATCAAGGAGCTAGCTTAACACATGGTTATGGTAGATTTCTAAAAAGTAATACAATTCAAAACTTGGAGATTATTGTAGGTTCTAATGAAAATAATTTAGTTCTCATGTTCTGGGTTCAAAGACCTGATGTAATATCTATTGAAATAATTTCTCCTAGTGGTGAGATTGCAAAGCCTATACAATCTGGACTTGTTTCTAGTAAGTTTGAGCAAGTTAATTTAATTCTTGAAAATAGTATAATTAACATCGCTTTTTTTAACCCTGAATTTGCTAGTGGAAATGAATCTATATATATAACTATTAAAAATGCCAAAGCTGGACTTTGGCAATTAAGACTTAAAGGAGATTATATAGTTAATGGAGTATATAATCTGTGGTTGCCTCAAAGACCACTTATACAATTAACTACTAGAGTAATAAATCCTAACCCATACATCACACTTCAAGCACCAGCTAATGCCCAAAAATCTATAACTACCTCTTTCTATAATCAAAATAATAATACTATAGCTGCAGAATCAGGTCGAGGCTTTACTGCGGATAATAGAGTAAAACCTAACTTAACTACAGGTGGAGTTATGGCTTTAACTACAGGACTAAATAATGAAACTATCTTACTTTCCGGCGGCTCTGTAGCTGGTGCTGTACTGTGCGGAGCCACACTTCTTCTGCTAGAATGGGGAATCATCCTTGGAAATGACCCTAACATATATGGCCCTACAGCTATTTCTTATTTCACAAGGGGTACTAGTAAAAGGTCTGGTGATATATATCCTAATCCACAATGGGGCTATGGCATATTAAATCTTCAAGGCTCTTTCGAAAACCTTAGATCTTCTCCATTAATTAGACCTTATGATGCACTAAATACTCAAAACGACAATAACCTGCCATCTGATTTTTATATAAGAATGCCTAAAGAATTATCTGTAAGAATAGATGATTATATAGACATTATAGAGTAAGCGTTGAAACCACTGGATCTTATAAAGCTAAAAAGACCGCTAACTAAGAATATTAAATTACTCAGTTAGCGGTCAAACCTTAATATCTATTCAATTACAACTTCTATCTCAGTCTACTCAACCAAACTTACATTAAATCATCTTTTAAACACTTACTCTCTTATTAATTTAATGCAAGTAACTAATTGCTCTTTCTCCAACAATAGTATTCTCTATCAAAATTGCATGTATATCTTTTACAATACTTTCATCTAGAGGCCTATTTTCTGAAATATATGTTTTCACATATCCATTTGCCTTCTTATGATTAACTACTTCATAAGTTTCCACATGTGTTTTGATAGAAATATGATACTAATACGCATTAATATTGATTTTGTATAAAGATATACCCCATAAGGTGTAGGGGGTATGAGGTTATACTGATTGATACCATTACGCAATTATCATTTTATTTTTTTGAGAGTATTCAGAACAACATTAAGTGTTAAGCTCCTTCAACCATATCCCGTGTGTGATATCCAATATACCCTAATATCATCAATGCAATACTAATCAAAGTCATAGTAATAAAGATTACTCCATCAAACTGATCTACCGGCATTCGTGGAATCCAACTTTGCACGGCTGTTTTTGAAAACCATTTCGGTAAATTTAATATTCCGCCAAAGTAGTTTAGTGCAAACGAATAGCCAAGATACACATAAATAGCTTTACCTAGTTTTGGTACCCAACCTAAAACCAAAGCTGCAAGCCCGATAAAGAACAAAACAGAAGGCAGAAAGTTATACCCTGCGATTATAAATTGTTGCAAATTCATAGTTGAGCCATCTCCCATTGTAAAAATTGCTGTACCACCAAGACTGCCTGCAGCCAGCAAAATCCCAACTACTCCAGTAACCACTGCCAAAATGACACTTACCCAATAGAGCTGAGCACGAGTCACTTTTGTAGCATAAAGCTGACTCAAATGTAGTCTTACTTCTTCCGAGTAAAGTTTATTAACAATGGCTATTGGTAAAACAGAAACCAATCCAATCATTACCATCATAATGGTCCCAGTAAATGATTCTTCTAACGAAACATCTGCTAGAGTAAACATTTGCTTCATCACTTCATTGCTGCTTAGAAAGGTTTGCATATCTCCATAAATCGAACCGTAGGCTGCCCCCATGATTACGAAAGCAACTAACCAGCTAATCATTACACCTTTGTTAATCTTGATGTACAAACCAGGTACAGACAGCAATGATTTTTTCGCTGACTCCCGTCCCTCTCTTACAGGTAAGTAACCAGCTCCCATATCACGTCCGCCTTCAAGGACAAAAGCAACGATCACTGCAATGATACAAAAGACTACTGCAAGAATCAGAGGAACCCAATTGTTTTTAGTAAAAGGATATGTCAGATAAGTCCATCCCATAGGATTAAACATTGAGAGATCAACATTTGACACATCGGTACCAGCACGTAAAATATAGAGTAATCCAAGAATTCCAAGAGACGAACCGGTTGCACCGGAAGAGATTGGCATAATTTGTGCCATAACTAATGCAACAACCCCACCAATGATACCAGCCATCCCTATCGATGCACCAAACAAGAATGATCCTTTGGCAGTAATCGTATCTGCACCAAAGCTAGTCATAACCACGCTAATAAAAATTGCTAATAAAACATTGATAAGTACTATTTCGGTAATCACAGCAAAAGAATTGGCTTGACGACCTACCTGGAAGGAGCGTACTAGTTCAGTAAGCCCATGATCTTCTTCCTTACGAGTATGGCTGACAACATGTAAAGCAGCCATAATCATCGCAAACAAACCACAGAATAACAACATTTCATGGGCATACATAGCTCCTAACGTATAATCCGCTGCCGACTTTACTGGTGTCGGACCAACCATGGAAATCATGGCAGGATTTTTGAGGGTTTCATACATTCCCATCAAACCTTGCCCCTTACCGATTTCTTCGAAAGCTTGAACAAAACCACCTGAAAATAAGCCCAGACCCAAAATCCAGACAATAATTTTTTTCCAATCATGTTTCAGATATAGCTTAAATAATACACCCCAACGCGCAAATTTTTCATTCATAATAATTTCCTCCGTTCCGACTCTAGACTTCGTAATGACGCATGAATAAGTCTTCAAGGGTAGGTGGCACAGATTCAAACTTCTTAACACCTAATTTTGATGCTTTTGACAAAATATCATTGATATATTCATTATCTGCAGAGAAGGTAGCTTGGGTACCTTTTTGCTTGAAGTCATGAACACCTTTAACTGATGCCATCTCAGCCACATTCCCTTCCGTCATCAAAGTAACCGTAGAACGAGTCAAGTGACGCAATTCATCCAATGTCCCAGTCTCAACGACTTTTCCTTGACGTATAATTACCACCTTGTCTGCTAAACGTTCTACTTCACTTAAAATATGTGAGGATAGTAAAATTGCTTTTCCTGCATGCTTAATTTTTTCAATTTCCTCTTGGAAAACGGCTTCCATCAAAGGATCAAGACCAGAAGTAGGTTCATCAAGAATATACAAATCGGAGTCCACTGACAATGCCGCAATCAATCCGACTTTTTGTCGATTCCCTTTTGAATAGCCTTTTGCCTTTTTCTTAGGATCTAATTCAAAACGCTTAATCAAATAGTCACGTTTATTCTTATCCCCACCGCCATGTAGGTTTATAAATAAATCAATAATTTCTCCACCTGTTAAGCTGCCCCAAAGAGCCACATCTCCCGGAACATATGAAATGCGCTTATGAATCTCAAGGCTATCCTTCCAAACATCTTTAGCAAAGATTTTCACATCCCCAGCATCACGTTTTATAATTCCCAGTAAAATACGAAGCGTTGTTGATTTACCCGCGCCATTTGGCCCAATAAACCCTACAACTTCCCCTCCATTTACCGTGAAGTTCACATCATGCAATGCTTTAAATTTACCGAATCTTTTCTGCAACCCTTGCACTTTTACAATTTCTTTCATAATAAAACTCCTTCTTAGAATATTTTGAAATAGTCTTATAACGTGCTTTCCGGTTTAAACCAAAGTTCAAAATACAGAGCATAATATGAACTATATTGTCAATAAAAGTCCATATACTATATTTTTTAACTATGTTTTAAACTAAAGTTCATTTATAAGTTCCATTATAGATCTTTTTATCCGCTATGTCAATAAAAACCACTACATTTTGGACTATTATTCATTTGATAATCCAAAACTTTTACTATATAATATAAAAAGAAAACGATAATCATAAGCTTTTTAAATATTGTTTAGTCATACTCGATAGAAAGAAGGTTATTGAATGAATGGTTATGAGAAAAGGACACAGCATAAAAAAAATCAAGTTTTAGAAGCAACTCTTGATTTGATGAGCAACTACACCGGCATAGAAAATTTAACTATGGATGAGATTGCTAAAAACGCCAATGTGGGTAAAACTTCAATTTTTAAGTATTTTGGTAGTAAAGAAAATCTTATCCACGAGGTTTTTAGGCATTTTTTAGATAAGATAGGAAATACAGCCAGAGAAATTATGGCGGAAAATAATCCTTTCGAAGAAACACTCATTGCCATGAGTCAGAACAAAATTAATTATTTAGAAAAAATCAACAAGCAGTTCTATTTGGATTTGATGGATTTTGTAACCAAAAAGGGGGACGACGGTTTATCCTTGATGATGCAACAATATGTCAAAGAAAGCTACAGTATCATGCTGGATTTATTCCACCGTGGACGTAAAGAAGGTAAGGTTGATCTGAAATATTCAGATGAATTTCTTTTGACTTATTTTCAAGCCCTTGTTGAAGGTATCTCAAGTCCTCACATCTACCCAAAGATTCTCCCTTATACGGCCCAATGGACAGAATTGTTAATTAAAGGTATTGCACCAAGTAAATAGAATTATAGCCAAAACACCTGAAGATAATACTAAGCCCATTTTTCACTTAAACTTTTACCCCCGATAGTTCCCATGAACGTATATCCAGGGTATATTGGGGGTGAACAGATTTACTTTTATTTTTCATATCTTATAGGACATAGTGTTTTATAGCTTTTCGCACTTTAATTTCTTAACATTAACACTACACACTCCACGTGCGTGAGAACATAATATCTATACAATTACACAAAAGGTTATTGACATAATAACCTTTTGTGTAATCTAACCCTATAGGTGAGTAACTGCACCTGGGACAAAATAATTGGAAGTTTTCAATCCAGATATCTCCCTTTTACTTTGTTTTATCCGTAACCTTTTTCATGGCCTTGTTAACTTCTTGATCAACAGATTCTTGATAGATGTCAGCGTAAGTTTTTGAATCTTTGATTAGCTCGTCACAAAAAGCTGCTATGTCACTACCCGTCACTTCGAGTACGCCTTTCCCCAAGACTGCTCCCTCTTCAAAAAGATCGATAATCCCCGAGAGCAAACCTATACCGTTGGTTAGTTCAACAGGACCAACCTTAAAGAGATATTTTTGAATCTCTTTATAAACAATCTGATAATCTTTTGGGAGCACTTTGACACGCGCCACGTGCGCTCGCCACTCTTTTTTGCCTTCAATGATATCTTGTATTCTCATTGTATCCTCCTATTTACCTAATTTTTTAGCGATATTATTGTTGAGTTGCTTGCGCCACTTGTCACGAAAAGACTTTGCCCCTTCTTCGCCGACCAGCGCTGAACAGAAGCCTTTGATATCGTCACCCAAAACCTCTTGTACACTCTGACCGTCTGCAGCAGTTTCTTCGAGCAGGCCAAGCACACCGTCAAGAATTGTCATGAGGTTGCGACCTGTGAAATCTGAGTGTGTCCAAAGATTAGCATTAATTTTTTCCCATGCTGTTTGATAGTCATCCGGTAGCTTTTGGGCTCGCAATTCAAAAGTTTTCAATTCCTTAGTTATATCGCTTCCCGTAATTTTCTCCCAAAAATTCATCATTTCCCCTCCTTTAATTCATTAATTTTCAATGATACAAACTCCCATTTTTCCCAGAACTTCTGTAGTTCCTTGCGCCCCGCGTCGTTGAGTGCGAAAAACTTTCGCGGCGGCCCCATATCGGATGGCTTTTTCGTAATTTCCACTAATCCGTTTTTCTCAAGCCGCACCAAGATGGTATATACCGTCCCATCCACAATGTCCGAAAAACCGAGGGCGTTCAGTCGCCGCGTGATCTCGTACCCGTAGGTTTCCTTGTGTCTGATGATTTCAAGAACACAGCCTTCCAGCACACCTTTGAGCATTTCTGTAAGATTCTCCACTGTAACTCCTCCTTGCTATTCTGTATGACCAGTATTCAGTACTACTTATTACTAGTATATAGTATCACGCAGTAGTATTGGTGTCAATATAATAGCCTATAAAGAAAAACTCCCACAGGAGTTTTAAATTATTAATTTTTAATTTGGCTGTCTGCGACAGGCTCATACAAAGGTTATATTATTCTTCTATATTTCCTTTATAAAGATGTTTTTCTTTAATGTTAATTTTAAAACTCTTTTCATGCATCTTATCGTATTTTCTTCTCTACTATCGACTAAAGAAAATACTTCCCCTGTTTCTCCTACTCTTCCAGCTCTATGTAAATAATCGCTAAGATTTTTAGGTATATCTAGGTTAATAACATGGCTAGTAATAGGTTATTCATTTATTGTAATTAGGTATTCTAATAAAAAAATTGTTCGTCAATTTTCTTTAACTAATCAACGAACAACTTCTAGCTACCCATTATTAAATTTAACTTGTCTACCAAGTTCAATTATATTTGCAATAAGTACCTTACATCTTACGCAACCTTATCCCGTACCTGTTCCTGTAATTTCACCAACTTTTTCTACAGTATTAGCACCATTTTTAACAGCACCAACTACAGTTTTAAGTGAAACACCCTTGCATCCACAAACAGAAGAAAGAATTTGCTCAAGCTCACTTTTGCACCCTTCACAAAAAAGATAAATCTTCTATAAGAACACTCCACTGTTCTGACGCCAGAGGCATTTATTTTAGAAAAATATCTGGTCTAAAGTTTATCTCACTCTGCTTTAAAGTCTTCATATGTATTTAGTTTTACTTTCATAGCATCTGCTAATTTTTTCGTGCATTCAACATTTATATATTTAACTCCTATAAAAAGTGTTTTAATTTTCTTTCACCTGCTCCAATTTCTCTAATTTCTTTAAGCAAATGATCAAAATAGCCTTCATTTAAAAGCGTTCCATTCTTTAACCTTTCCTTATTCATAACGTAACTATGAATTGAAAAATCCTTAAGTACAGAAGTTGCCCACTGACTAAAAACTTATTATATTCCCTCTCATTAGTTGAAACTAGTCGGTTTTTCTGACAAGTTGAATTCTCATATAACTCACCATCTAAAAAATAGATTTATAAATTTCAAAAAGTTCGTCTATGTAGGGATAGGCTTCTTGAGGTGGAATAAAATGTCCATCATCGTACCAAATAATAGATTTACTTCCATAAAAAGAACCATAGCTAACCCGTAGAACATACGGACTAGCTATGGTTTGTTTGTTATTTGGTTATTATTCAAATTATTAAACTCTGCTTATACAAATTGATAACATAAAACTAATGACATCTATCGCATGGGTCATTCTTTCCACTTTCTTGTATTGTTCCCTCTAAAATAGTTTTACTTCTAGATAAAGTAGAACAACTCTTTGTAGTATGATAGCTATTTCCGTTAGGTGTCCAATATACTTTCCCTGGACTGCTTGTACTACCTGAATTATTGATAGTAGTATTTGTATTATTACTAGAATTTGAGCTGTTAGTTGAAGTATTTGTTTCTAAACTTGCATTATATTCATCAGGATTCACATTATCAAATTCATCATTAATTACATTGCCATTAATTGTATAAGTGTAGCTGTAGTGACTTGGTATCTGTGTAGTTGTATTTGGATAAGTTATTATTGCAACAAACTCTGTACAACCTCCAGCATCTCGAATAACCTTTTCCATATAAGCTTGGTCACCATGCCTATTAAGGATACTATTCTGAGGAGTTATATTGTATGCATTAGAAACTCCACCAAGTGAATCAGCTATAACATGTCCCTCATCCAAGGTCCTACTTTCAACTCCTGGCACTTTCGCTTCATCTTGATAATATCTTCCACTTGAATTAACAGGCTCTGTTGAATCATCTTGTAAGATTATCTCCTTTGCTATTACCTTAACTAGCTGACCGTATTCATTGGTAAAAGCATAATATTCTCTATCTCCAAATCCTATGTCAACTACAACATTAGGTTCTCTGTGTCCAGATAGATTTCCACCATCAACTACTATCAGCTTATATCCTGAAAATATATCTTCTGTGATAACAGTTGAAGTTTCTTTTTTTGATTCTTCCTTTAAATTACTTGCAGTTTCCTTATCTGCTTCAGTTGATTCATCCACTGAACTATCTTCAATCTTCTTCTCTTCTTTAGCTTCAATTTTATTACTTGCAATATTTTGTTGATTTTTTGTATCTTTTGGCATCATGGTCATGCCAAAAATTAAAACAGCAAATACTATTCCAATTAAGCTTGACAAAAATTTCTTCATTTCTTAAAAATTCCCCCTAATCATCTTCAGTTCTCTATTATTTTACCATCCAGGCATGGATAAAGCTACTTACATTAGTTTTTTTATGTTAAGGTTATCTCTATTTATCTACATAAACTGCATAACTTATGAATATGTTACACTTATAACCAACCTTTCCATATACCTGTAATCCCTTATCTGTTATAATTAACCTATTGGCAATATTTTAAATAAATATTAATTAAAGGAGATCTCTATGAATTATAGAAATTTTTATGAATTTGAAGAATACTATTCAATACTCTTCTCTGAAAAAAAGTATGATGAAGTTTTAAATATACTCCTTCATGCAAATGAACTTTTACCAAAGGATGAATATGAAGAAAATCTATTTGAACTTATAATCGATGAATCTAGGGTATATACTCAAACCAATAATAGCGAGAGCTGTATTAATCTTATAAAAAAATCACTTGAAAAAGGTTATCCATTTCCCTTACACTGGCCAAACTTTGATTTATTAAGAAACCACCCTGAATATGAGTCTCTTAATAATTTAAATACAAAGCTACTTCACCAAGCTAAAGAAAATTCTAAACTAGAATACGAAGTTCACCTTCCAAAATCTTATGATCCAACAAAAAAATATCCATTATTCTTTTGTCTACATGGTGATGGATTTCATTGCAACATAAAAAATACTAGCTGGTATTGGAAGCCTGATGCACTTTTAGAAAAAGGATACATAGTTGTATATCCTCAATCATCACAAATGTATTTCCATAACAGCTTTGGCTGGCTTACTGATCCCACTCTATCAAGAAAAGAACTGAAAGATTGCTATGAACAATTATTATTAGACTATTCCATTGATGAAACTTGTGTATTATTGGGAGGTTTCTCGGGTGGTTCAACTACCTCTATTGATATGGCTTTTCATAACACTATTCCAATAAAAGGAGTTATTGCATTATGCCCTGGTGATTACTTAGATATCATCGGACTTGAAGATACAAAGAAATTAGCAGAAAGAAAAACAAAAATAGTTATTCTTGAAGGGGATCAGGACACTGACCCAGTTGTTCAGCATCTTTTAAAATTATTTAAGGAAGTTGGACTTGCTCATGAATACCATATTAATAAAGGAATTGGACACTGGTACCCAGAAGATTTAGATGAAAAAACTTTAAAGGCTGTGGAGTTTATAGTTAATAATTAATTTGGGGTGTGTCTATATCTTGTGGTGATCGTATTATTTTTAGGCTCTGCTAAAAATTACAGTGATAGAATATCATTGGTTACTTTCACCTCTTTTAAAATAACAAAATCTCTGAAACCCTTGATGCCACAACAACTAGTTAACTAGTTATATAGTTATATAGTTTCCTATTAACATATATAACTAGTTTAATAGGAAACTATTTATTATATGAAAATATAAATTCTCTCCAAATTTTATCACTTTGATTAACAGCAGAGCCTTCATATATGCACTTTAGAGTATCCAGGGTGTGTCATCTACTGTTAAATATATTGATACCGTATCCTTGATTTCTATTGGAATAATGCTTAGTCTAATCGTAAGCGTAAAAGAATTCCCGCCTAGTATATGAATACCAACCTTTGTTAAAATTGAGTTATCAATTTAAAAAGAAAGGTTGGTATATTTATGTCAAGATTATCGGAGGAGCAGACAACATACTGGAATGAAGCACTAGAAAAACTATCTACATACAGTGGTACTGTCTCAGATTTTTGTAAAGAATATAGTATTGATAGGCGTAAATTGTATTATCATAGAAAAAAGGAAAAAGATCTTTGTTCTAAAAGAACAGTATTTAATGCTATCTCAACAACAAAGGATGACAATAACATAAGTGCTCCGCACAAATATCCGAAGGATTATACTCAGATTAAGATTGAAATAGGAAAAGCTAGAATATTGATTCCATCTCATGATGTAAAGTTACTATCAAGTATAATTAAGGAACTAGAGTCATCATGTTTAATTTAAATAATGTTAACACAGTATATCTAGCCTGTGGAACTACTGATCTCAGAAAAAGTATTGATGGATTAGTACTACTCGTAGAGACAGAGCTTAAGCTAGATCCTTTTGAAAAAGCACTATTTGTATTTTGTAATAGGCAGATGAATAGGTTGAAGATACTTCATTTTGACGAAGGCTTCTGGTTATATTATTTTAGATTAGAAAATAATAGACTAAAGTGGCCTACGACAAAAGAAGATGCACTTAAAATTAATAAAAATGAATTAAACTGGCTTCTTAAAGGATATGAAATTAGAACTACTTCAAAGTTTAAACCTATAACAGCAAAGAACTCTTTTTAGTGTGAAAAATCTATATAAAAACACCTCAAACCCTTTATAAACCAAGGGTTTTGTGGTATAATGTAGATAAATAAATCGAACTAATGAGGTTAAAAAAATGGATAGCTTAAACTTGGAGAATCAGCTTGATGAAGCTACAAAAGAATTAATTATAAATATGGAAAAGCAACTTGAAGAAAAGGCTTCTGAAATAAAATCTAAAGATAAAGAAATAAATGATTTAAAGAATCAATTAGCTTATCTTCAAGGACAAATTCTAAATAAAAATAGAAAGATATTTGGTCAGTCTAGTGAACAGGTGGATTCTAACCAAATATCTATTTTTGATGAGGCTGAAAAGAATAGTAACTCTAAAATAGAAGAACCTACAATAGAGGAAGTAGTTTATCAAAGATCAAAGCCATCTAAAAATACGGGCAAGAAATATAACTTAGCTAATTTAGAAAGAGTAGTAATTGAACATAAGCTATCTGCAGTGAATGTAATAGTGAACTAGAGGTTATTGGTAAAAAGACTAAAGAAGTATTAAAATATGTTCCAGCTAAACTTTATATAGAGGAGCATGTTACTTACAGCTACGCTTGTAAAGCTTGCGAAGCAGCTTCAGGCGAAGCCAGTATAGAGACAACTAAGGGCTATGAAGGTATTTTATATAAGAGTATGGCCTCTAATGAGCTAGTAGCTCATGTTATAAATATGAAGTACCAACATGCCATGCCCCTATATAGACTCGAAACTTATTTCAAAATGCTTGGTGCGAATCTTTCAAGGCAGACTCTTTCCAATTGGGTTATAGGCGCAGCCGATGCAGTAACACCTATAATTGAAATAATGAAAGAAGAGCTATTGAAGTCTCCTTATGTCCAGGCTGATGAAACTACTCTTCAGGTTATTGAAGATAATGGCAAGGAATCTAAGTCTAAGAAATATATGTGGTTATATAAAACTGGAGGTAATGTTCGTCCAATCATAATATATGACTATCAAAAAACTAGATCTAGTTCTTGTCCTAGAGATTTTCTTAGTGGGTTTTCTGGATATCTCCAGACTGATGGCTATGCTGGGTATAATAGTGTAGAAAATATTAAAAGACTCTACTGCCTAGCACACATAAGAAGAAAATTCCATGAAATCATAATAAATTTAGATGAAGAAGCCCTAAAAAAATCAAGAGCAATAATAGGGTTTAATTTATGTGAGAAAATTTATAAAGTAGAAAAAGATATAAAAGAGCAATATGGCGATGATGAAACCTTTTATGAAAAGAGATATGAAATAAGACTTGAAAAGACAGCTCCGCTTCTTGATGAATTCGAAAAATATGTAAACAGAGAAATTAAAGAGGCACTACCTAAAAGTGCTTTAGGCGAAGCTCTAGAGTATGCTAGAAAGTTATTGCCAGATATTAAAACAGTTCTAGAAGACGGGATACTAGATATAGATAATAATGCCTCGGAGAGAGCTATAAAACCTTTTGTAGTAGGCCGAAAAAATTGGTTGTTTTCTACATCATCTAAAGGAGCGAAGGCTAGCGCCATGATCTATAGCATAATAGAAACAGCTAAAGCTAACAACCTAATAGTTGAAAAATACCTAACATATTTATTTGATATGCTCTCAAAATCAGATGTGCAGTCTAAAGAGCAATTTTATGAGCTTATGCCTTGGTCGGCAGACCTTCCAGAGGATGTTAAAATTTAAAAAGTTGAAAATAACTAAGTATAAAAACCACAGTAGGTCCATATAAATGTCCTTACTGTGGTTAATTATATAATCATTGAAATCAAGATACAAGACATCTATTTTTTGACGCTTACAATTATACTCCCAAAAACAACCTTACTAAATATTTTTAGGCAAAATAAAACACCAGATACTATTGTACCTAGTGTTTTAAAATAATTACAAATCCATGCTATTAAGTATTTCTTTAAGTTTCTTTATTTCTTAAACTGACAAAGTGATTCCATTTCTCATCTTCTTATGTTGTGAATCCCAATCTCTAATATCATATTTCATTTCTTTGTCATTGTTATTCACCCAAAACTTCAGCAACATTATCTTGAATGTCATTTTTTATTTGCTCAATTTCTTTCATTAATTCACTTATTCTTTTCTCTTTCAGTTCTATCTCTTCCACAATCTGCTCTTGAATTGAAAGTGGTGGAAGTGGAATAAGCATCCTCTTTAGAGTAGCCACTGAGGCTACATTTTGTATTGCCGCTCCAACTTGATTCCTAAAATATTTATTTTGTATTATTGGACTTTGTAAATATATTTTAACATACTTTCCCAACACCTTATTTGATGGAGTTAGCTTTAATAGAGCTTGATTTATAATACCTTTTTTATGTTTTTTAGGAATAATTGATACCTTTCCCATTGTCCCTGAGCAGCTTATCAATATATCTCCAGTTTCAACTTCAAATCGTCTCATTTCTTGAAATTTATTTTCATCTATAAAGTATCTTCCAAATGAGTAATCATCATTTATAGCATGATATTGTTCATAAACCAAATACCCTTCTTCTACAAATATTTCCTTTTTCAAGCTACCTCCAAATGGTCCCCTTATAAATTTACATACCTCTTGTAGTTCTACCATCGGATACTTTGCATTAAGATAAACTTCTTTGTCCCTATACCTTTCTCCAACCAGTATATAATCTTGTGCCTTTATATCACATTTACTGGATAATACTGCAAACTCATAATCTTCTTCATTAAATTTAATTGTTTCACCCATATATATATTCTGCTTATACTCATTCAAAAAATCTAAAACTTTTGGCATATCACTACCTGTTACTTGTTTTCTTTGTGCTCCTAAGTCATATCCATCATTATCTATTTTTACAAACAAAATATTATCTGTTTTCTTAGCAATTTCTTTATCCATAAGAAGAATGCTAGTTTTAACACCTGAATATGGATTAAATACTCCTGCTGGAAGTGATACTACTGCCCATAGGTAATTATTTTCAACTAAATTTTTTCTAAGATTTTTATACGCATTAGCGGTTTGAAATACTATTCCTTCAGGAACTATTACCCCTGCTCTACCAGTAATATTTAAATGTTCCATTATATAATCTACAAATAGTACCTCTGAACGCTTGGCTGATATAGAAAACTTATCATGTGGTCTTATTCCACCTTTAGGTGTCATAAATGGTGGATTTGCAAGTATTACATCAAAAGTATCGTTCCATCTTGTATCGTTAGTTAATGTATCATATTCATATATTTTAGGGTTAGGAAAAAGATGTAAATATAAATTTACAAGTGATAATCTAACCATATCTGGTGAAATATCATAACCTACAATATTTTCTGTAAGTTTTGCCTTCTCATCTGGTGTTAACCCCTTTTCTTCATTCTCTTTAATAATATGCTTATACGCAGAAATTAAAAATCCAGCCGTTCCACATGCAGGGTCAAGTATACTTTCATTCTTTTTGGGTTGTACTACATCTACAATAAAATCTATAATATGCCTTGGAGTTCTAAATTGACCTGCATCTCCTTGAGAACTCATTATTGACAATAAATATTCAAAAGCATCACCTAAATCTTCACTATGTTCATAATTAAATCCATTTATTTCCTTCATAAAAAGATTAAAGGTTTCAGGGTCTCTATATGGAAGAAATACGTTTTTAAATATATTTCTAAATAATGCTGGAAGATTATTATTTAAGCTTAACTTTTCAAGTGCTTCTGCATATAAATTTAATTTTTCAAATCCACTCTTTTCTTTACTTACTATGTTTGACCATTTATAGACTTCATATTCACCTGTAAAAAATTCAGCTTCTCCACCTAAGTCTTCAAACTCTCTATCCATATCATTCATAAACTTGTATATTAAAGCTACTGTTATTTGCTCTACTTGTGATTTAGGATCTGGTAGTTTTCCTACCAATATATCTCTCGCATCATCTATTCTTTTTCTTGTTGTACTGTCTAACATAAATTGCCTCCTATCCTATGTTAAAAAAGTATTTATGTTAACATAGTCCTTTATATAATTTGGTATAACCTTAATCCAAGTCTCATCATTTCCGTTTTCTTTAATATTTAATTCTTTAATTTCATCAAGAGTAATCTTAGGATTAACAACAAAATCTCTAAACATTTTTTTATCTATTTTATTTCTTATATCTCCATCTGTTACATATGCTTTAAATAGATTCTTCATAGAGACTATATTATTTTCTGGTTTATAAATAGATATAAATTTTTCAAATTCTTCTTCTAGCAGTTCATCCTTAGACTTAAAATCAGTTATATCACCAAATATTTTCGCAATAATTTCTCTTAAAGTCAACCTTCTATCTAAATTTAATGCTTTCTGTAATTTGGAAAGATTTATATATTCATTAGGCTTATCAAATATTTCTTTCTTTATGTAGTCTTCTATGACTTCATAGTTCTTTTCTTCATAATTTTTTTTAACAAAATCATCATTTTTCATATCATCTTCAAATTTTTCATAAAGCTTTCTATCAATTTTCATTCCATCAAAACCAACTTGCGTTTCACGTAACATTACTAATGGATCTGGAGAGAAGTTTTCAAATTCTCCTTTATTATAAGTAGTTGTTTCTCCTTCACTTGCTGTTTTTCCTGACCTTTCTTTGGGTAACTGAATAACTTCATCATAATCAAATTTTTCTTCAAAATACTCACAATTCCCAAAGAAATCAAATAATTTAAAGTTTCCTTTTTTCTTTTTATGCTCTTCTCCACATACATCTTTATAACTAAATGTATACGTTCTTGTTCCTCTTCCTTTTATTTGTACAAAATCACTTGGAGAAAATATTGGTCTTAACAGACATATGTTAATTAAGTCCTGACAGTCATAACCTGTAGTCATCATTCCAACAGTTACACATACTCTTGCCTTACTTGTTTTATAACCTTCAAGAAAATTTGAATGTTCTAAAAGTATATTGTTTTTAAAATTCTTAGTATATTGTTGTGCCTCTGTTATAACTGAAGTTATCTGTACTGCAAAATCAGAATTATATTTATTCGGAAATATTTTATCTGCAAATTCATTTAATATTTGAGTTACTTTTGTGGCATGATTTTGACTTACACAAAATATAATTGTCTTTCCTATTTCACCACTAATAGGGTCTCTTAGTGCATTTTCCATAAAAGTTTTGCAAAATATCGCATTTGTTTCTTTTGAAAAGAATTTTTTTTCAAAATCCTTATGAGAAAATAATTTTTCTACATTATTACCTTCATCATCTATTTCCATAACAGAATAACCTTTATCAGATAATAATTTAGTTGTTATTTCTGTTCTTGCATCTACAACTAGAGGGTTTACTAAATATCCCTCTTTTACTCCATTAATCAAACTATATCTAAAAGTAGGTTCTCCTGACTTGCACCCAAAGGTTGTATACGTGTCCATAAGTTCTCTTCTTTCAATTTCTCTTGGGTCTCTATCATTTGTATCTTTAATATTTTTCAGATAATCCTTAGGAGTTGCTGTTAACCCTAATTTATATCCAACAAAATATTCAAAAACAGCCCTGCTATTTCCTCCTAATGAACGATGTGCTTCGTCAGATATAATTAAATCAAAATCTGTAGGTGAAAATAGTTTTTTATATTTATTATTAAACATTAAACTTTGAATTGTTGTAACTACAATATCTGCCTTTTTCCAGTCATCTTTATTTTCTTTATATATTACTGTATTATAATTGTTTTTTAAATAAGCATAAAAATCATCCTTAGCTTGATTTTCAAGTTCTATTCTATCAACTAAAAATAAAACTCTACTTGCATTTCCAGTCTTTAAAAACAATTTAATAACTGCGGCTGAAGTTAATGTCTTACCAGTACCCGTTGCCATTTCAAATAGAAATCTATCTTTTCCATCTTCTACAGCCTTCTGTATTGAATTAACGGCTCTAATCTGATATCTTCTTAAAAATCTTAAATTATTTTTCTTATTAAAATCATCTCTTGTTTCTCCACCAGCAATCCAATCTGGCTCTTTCATATAATTTGGCATTTCAGTTATAGCTATAAAATCATCTTCTATAACTTCATTAACCAACGCTTGTGGATTAGGATTATATGATTTAAATGTTCCCAACGATTCTAATGTAGGAAATTTTGTAATAATAATTGGATTTCCTTTTTCTAAATCCCAAAAATAATGTAAATTACCATTTGATAAAATAATAAATCTTACATTTAAAGATTTTGCATATCTTCTAGCCTGCTCTTTTCCTACTAAAGGATGTAAATCCTCTTTTTTTGCCTCTAAAACACAAATAGGAAATCCCCTATCATCATTAAGTAAAAAATCTACATATCCATTAGTTGTCTTTTCAAAATTTTCACCAAGATCATTTATATGGTTTTTTTTTATTTTTGTGTTAGTTTCTAAACTAATATTAGCTTGTCCATTTTCATCATCAAAAAATCTCCAACCTGCTTCTTCAAGCAATTTATTTATTTTAATTCTTGCAAATGCTTCCTTTTTTCCCATATCCATTCCCCCATAAATTTCTACATAATATTCCATAACATTATTCTATTCTCTAATAGAATATAATTCAATAGGAGATTTTACAGAACAGATCTTTACATATCTACTAAAATTCTTCTCAAAATTTTCTATGATAATTTAAAATAAAAGGCTCTGTAGTTGATTAAAGTGATAAATCTTGGAGAGAATTTATATGAACATTAATTATGGAGGTTTGAAAATGAGTTCGCCCAATTATCACGAAGTGTTAGCGTTAGCTAGAGAATTAAAAGAAAATGAAAGATTAAAACTAATTTTAGAAATAAGTAAAACAATGAATGATGTTTTAATAAATAAAAAGGCTAAGGAGTTATGTTGCCCTTACTGCGATAGCAGCCGTATTGTAAAGAATGGTAAGAATAAAACAACACAGAGATACCTATGCAAAATTTGCTTAAAGTCTTTTATTAGTGTTACAAATACTCCAATATATTATTCAAGAAAAGAAATTAATACTTGGAGTAAGTATGTTCATTTATTGTTTCAAGGATATTCCTTGAGAGAAACTATAAAAGTCATTCCCATAAGTTTAAAGACAGCGTTTCTTTGGCGTCATAAGATTCTTGATGCTTTAAGAGACAACTTAAAAACTAAAGAGTTATGTGGACAAATTCAAGCTGATGAAACTTACTTTAGAGAATCCTTCAAAGGTAATCATAGCAGGGATGGTTTTATCATGCCAAGAAAACCTCACAGGAGAGGAACTCCAGCTAAATTTAGAGGAATATCTAAGATGCAAGTATGCGTACTTACAGCCTTAGATAGTAAAAAAAGTATTATAATTGAGCCTAGCTGTATGGGACGTCCAGGAAGTAGTGATCTTTTAAGAGCACTAGGAAGTGTAATAAAAAAAGATAGTGTGCTTGTAACAGATTCACTGTTTAGTTACAAAACACTATCTTCCTATAGTAAATCAAAACATATAGCAATCCCTACGGGTTCTCGCAGAGTAGGTTCATATAATATCCAAAGAATTAATAACCTTCATAGTAAAGTGAAAAGTTTTATGAGGCCCTATAAAGGTGTTTCAACTAAGTATCTTAGTAATTATATGTTTCTTTTTAAATACATAGAGTCGAAATATGAGGCTACGCCTATATTTTTTAGGGGCACAAGGCCTTATTTCAGCACGAACTTTAAGGGATGTCCACCAATATTCTCATAGCATGTATATTCTATCACTGCAATTTTCAACAGAGCCAAATAAAAAAACTTCAGCAAATTACTGGAGTGTATGATTGAGAGTACTTTGTTTATTGAAAATATAACTTAAATAAAAAGTTCTCGATTTAAACTATATTAACCATTTTCTTATGTCATTATAAATATCTACCTTTATAGCTTTTTCTCTATAACTAATTGATAAAATTCATACCAAGCATAATAATCACAATTCTCTTTTCCTATTCCCATATATAAATATAAATTTAATCGTGTTGTTACTATTATAGATTTAATATCCTCAACGTCATTTCTTGATATACCTAATAAATCACATACATCAATAATATTATTTCTTAACTCTTCTTCTCTTCTTTTTATTTTTTCAAACACCTTATCTTGAATTACTCTTTTTTGTTCTGATTCAGCATAGTATTCATTCTGAACAGTCATTTGATAATTTTTATACTCTATATTCAAAATATTTTTAGTGAACGGCGAGTACACAAGCACATCAATATCTCCAGTTACTTTGTTTTTTTTAAGCTTTTTTATCCCAATTGTTGGATACTTTTGTCCATTATAAGGCAACCTGTATCCATTCGCCTCTAAATGGTCAGCCAAATAATAATTCAAAAGCCAATTATAGTCTCTATTTATAGTTTTAATTGTTTTTTTATATTTCTCTTCAATTATAATATTAGATAATTTTTCATAGTGTCCCCAAAGCAAAGATTTTTCAATAAAATCATAAACATAGTACATATATTGAAAATCTATTATACCATAACTTTCAAATTGTATTGCAAATATCAAATCATTATCAATAGAGAATGTATCTCGATTGTTTATGTTACAAAATTGAAAAATAAATTTTTGCAATTGCCTATTTACGATATGCTTGAGATTTACCCAATTAAAAAAATAATAGCCTTCTCTTTCAAATTCACAAAATCTATCAAATATTGCTTTTGTTTCTTTAATATCAGAAATGCCACATAAATTCATCCTACTAACTTTTTTCATTAACGAATTAAAATCTTTCTTTTCTTCTTTGACTTTTTTTGAAAGTTCCTCATTTGTCAAGCTATAAGTGTACATACTACTAGGAAACATGGATTCCTCTTTAATTTTAATAAAATACATTTTAATTTTATCATCTTCATAATTCAAATTATTTTTTTCCAAATTACATTTTTGCGATACATAAAAGTAATATACGCACCATTCATATAATTTGATTACATTCTCATCATCGCTCTGTAATATTATATTTGAATTTTTAGCATCTGATATGCAAGAATACATTAGACTAAAAATTCTTGATTGTTCTATATAACACTCAAAATTCTCCTTCTCCTTACTAGCACGAAGTTTTGAATTGCATTTCATTATAAATAAAGCTACCGCACACTCTTGATCAATGTATATTGATATTTCTTTAATTTTTTCCTTAGTTGTATTTATTTTTTCTTTATATGAATAATGTTTGAATAATTTATTATTAATCTCATTAACTTTTTGTTCAATTTTTTCAATAATTTTATCTTGTTCTATCGAAATTAATTCTTCTATTTTCTTTGACTTCTTTATAATTCTATATAAGTCCATATTGCCTCCATAAATATAACAAAAAATCCATTAATATTTTTTGTAATTTTAACACTTATTAATAATGTATCTTAACTGATACAAATAATTCAACTCCATTTAAAAGTTTTCTCTTCTAATATCATTACTATTTCTAACAAAGTCAAAAATAATGTTCCCCTACTCAACCATTCATACTTTTTGCTGTGTAGGAGAACATATTTATAATTATTTTAATCCTAGTATTCCAATATGTTTATCTTTTATATAGCTTTACGCAGGTCTCAACGTGGCACGAGAGGATAGAAAGTACCTCAAATGCCTTTAGTCGTTCGAGGGAACATATCCACCTGCTTTTTTCTACTATTTTGGGTTATTGGAAATATATCCACACTTTCAATCACCTTAACATCAGTCGAAAATATAATCTATGCTTATTATCATTAATAGCAATCTCTTAAACATATACGTTGACTAAACAGTGTTAATTGAATGACCTATATACCATAACTATACTCTCGTAGACTTTCCAAATATCATTACATAGATTATTTGCTATATTTTGATCTTCCCTCATATCGATTTCATATGAACCATTTCCATGTCTTGATGGTCCGCCTTTCAAAACAATCAAATATCTGAACTCATTCAAGATCCCAATAAACTTTTGAACTGTGCTTCTGAGTTTTTGATTACTAATCGTACTACTTGGTTTATTCAAGTAGTCATTTAAATTGAAAATAGGCTCTAGCAGATTCCTCTGAAAGTCATCTTGATAATTGTGTTCTTTTAGCATGTATGATGTGTTAGAGTTTTCAATTGTTTGAATAATTTTTTCCACTACAATTTTATCATTATTTGATAAAGGTATCTGTTCTATATAGTTTCTTCCTATAGCAATGTTCTGATTAGCTTCAATCTCAGCAAGTTGTTTCCATGTATGTAACATCTCAACAGAGTAATATTTTTCATCTCTATCTATCATTGCTGCACAGTTCCGACAAAGCCATATTCCATTATCTATAGATGTTCTTTCATCAGTAGACATATTAACATCGTATCTTTTACCCCCTGATGCAGCAGCACAAATATGCGCCGCTTCTCCAATACTTACAGTTCCATTGTCATTTTCCTTTGCACCAATTGTTGGTTTACGACATTGTGGATTCGAACATCTATATGCCACCCTTTTTGCTAATTCTTCTTTCGTTTTAGGACTAAAATCATCTCTCAAATCGTATCACCTCAAAATTAATATATTATCTATTTACCAACTAACAGCCAGTATTCCTCTTAACCCTATTGATAGATTATTTTTCTTCTTTACTTTGATTCTTTTCAGCCTTAATCAATTCACTTGGATGCTTAAATGGCTGTTCTCCATCTACTCGTAAACACATGGTCTGAAAATGAAGTTCACTATCAAATTCAAGTATTTTTCGAATCAAATCCGTTTCAATATCCATATGACTCATGAATATAGATATAATCGTTGCTTTTAACACATTTATTGTATCTGACATTTGCACGCTTTCCAAAACACCTGTTTTATCCAGCTTATAATGGGAATAATAATTTCTAGTATCCCCCAATTCCTTAAAATAAAGTTGTATTAATTCTTCATCTTGCTTTGCTCCTATAATAGAATCATCTCTTCTTAACTTTTCTATATGGGCAGCATTTTTTCTTATTATCTGTAAGTATTGATTGTCAAGTTCTTGCATACGATGAGACAATGATGTTTTTGCAAGAAATCCTGCTGCAATCCACCCCGCAATGTCTTCCATATGTTTAGACTTATATTTCCATTCAGGAATGACTGACTGTATTGTATCTTCAAATAGTGGTTTGCCTTCATCAGTAAATATTAATTTTTTAATTTCTTTTGTTGACGCTTTTAATGCAGCCTTTATTTTTCCCTTTATCTCTTCATCACCAGAAATGCGAGTATGGTATCCATCTAGAATTCTCATATATTCAACAAAAATATCTTCAGCAAAAATATCCTTCTTTCCGTTTACAGAAAAAAATATCCTTCTCAGCAATGAATATGAATCATCAAAATAAAACTTTCTCCAGTTGGAATAATATCTTTGTAAATGTTCTGCAACAACATAATAATATGTTCTTGGTCTATTTAGTACATCTCTAATTGTTGTATTATAAGAAAAATCTCTATTGAAGTATAACCAGCTTTTTAAGTCCTGATCTTTAATAGTCAGTCTAATATCCTGTGCAACACTTACCGTTCCTATCAGTAATCCAAAAAACTGCATTATGCATTCGATATCATCCATGACACGTTGAACATCCTGTTCTTGCGTATATTGTACTTTAATTCTCGGTTCATTTTTAATAATTATTTCTGTTCTGTCGTCACCCCGTATGCTGCTGTTAAAGCTTTTAGATTCGAAGTACAATTCTACATATGGATTCTCAGAATGGATAATAATTGATTCTAAATGCATCTCACCTGCTGCCATCTTATCCATATCAGTACTTCCATAAAATACAGTGCTTATGCCTATCCAATCGATAAGTTCCGGAATCGAAAATGAAAACTCAACAATGCCAGATATATCAATACCCTTTGAAAAACTAAAATTTTGCATTAACACATAAAAAACTCGATGTGAAGATGTATAATCGAGCAAGCGATTACTACTCGGTTTCGTAGATCCATTTACAAATACTTTATATCCATACTCACCGTCACTACCTATAAATGTAGTAGGAAATACTTCACCATGAAATCGGCTATAAAATTCTATACTATTGCCATCAATAAGCAACTCTGCAACTTCTTTTTTTTCAGGTTCTTTCTCTTTAAACCATGTTCCAACGTGTCTTTCCATATAAATCCTCTTTCTTAAATTAATATTCTGGCTTCACATAAGTAACTTCTATATCATATCCTAGCTACTCCATCATACTAACAAATCATCGTATTTACTCACATCATCTATGATAGTCCCTCACTTTTATCATCGGTACTCATAAGCAAATCTGCAAGGTATGTATATTGCTTTTGCGGTGAAATCAGTTTTGTCTTATTAAAAATATCTGGCTGTTCTGCAAAATCATCAACTCCGTTTGAAAACGAACTAAAGTGAACACCTATCATCCCTAATAATTCTCTCGTTGTCATGCATTGCAGTTTTTCTTTCAAAGCTTTTATTTTCTATTCCATCTATTTTCCTCCAAAAACAACTGAATATAGTCATTAGACTACCAGTTCTATATAATAATTCGGGGACACAAAATTTGGCGAACCACTTTACTGTAAATCATGAATTTGATTAATCTCTACAAATGTGATGCACACCTGTTCTTCACTCATTATTACAACATTTTATTAGGATTTATTTTTTCCTTTTGTTATTATTGTGAGTGCAGTACCTCCAACTAAAACTACCACACCCAATGCCGCTTTACCTGTATCCTTGATTCGTTTAACGTGCTCATTTCTGCAATTTTCACAATATTTATGTTTATATCCTTCTGGGAGAGGTCTTTGGCATTTCTTATTTTTACATTTCTTCTCCATCTTCTTCGCCCCCTAAAAGTTTGTGTTCTTCATTAAACGGTAATGCCTGAATTTTCTTTTCAATATCCGGCAGAGTCTTCGACCAATAATTCTCTGGTGATGGATCTATTAAATCCAATCGTTCTACCAATCCCTTGGTTTCAAGATAGGTTTTTTGTATATACCCTGCATAATACTGAAGGCTTAGCCGTGCCGCCTCAGTTTCTCCCATTTCCTGATAAGCAATTGCCTCAGTTAACGAAACCATATTTACTGCACATAGGCTTTCTCGAATTTCATTCATTCTCGAATTCACTTTATCCGGAGCAGCACCAGAGATGAGTTTCCCCCATAATGATTCCGGCTGATTCTTTATAAATGTCAGATTAGCATTTTGACTCTGAAATAAAAGATTTCTGCTATCTTCTGCATCGGAAGCAATCCGCAATAAAGCCATTGCTTTTAGTTCTGGATTTTTTATTGTCATTGCTTGCAATAATTTCTGTTGACAACTATATGCTGTAGCCAATCTGTCATATTCTTGCCCTTGCCTTACTTCTTCAACTGCAACCTGTATAAGTTGAATCTGTTCTGCTATTTGAGCCATCTGCATTTGAGTTGCGTAACTCGTCACGGCCTGAGATAATTCTGGTGCAACCTTTACGCTCTTTAGTGAAACCGTAGATACTATTTTTTTAGTTTTCGGACTCACAAGGTTTGCCATTAAGGAGCCATCTTTTTTTGTCATCAACTTTAGAACCCCTTGAGCTATTTGAGACTTCTGCTCATCTGTCAAAATAGCCTGCAATGTTTCGTCCGGGATACTCGCCTTTACTGTATTTATAAACGCTGGTGCAGAATAGAGCATCTTTTCAATTTTACTTAATGTGACCTTTGCACTTTTGAGCAAAGGTTTCGCAACTTCGGGTACAGAAGAAAAATATCCATCTACATCAGCACAATAGTCTGAAGCATCAATTATCTCGATATCATCTGGAGAAATATAAATTGTGTTATCCATATGCATACCTACCTTTTATACTGTATTCTGTAATACAGCTTGTAAATTTTGCGAATCGTCATTTATAATAATATCTTCAAAAGTTCTGCCTTCAATAGTTTTCTACGTTCATTCATAAATGTAAGAAAATTAGCATAACTGTACTCCATTTGTGGAAGGAAGTTAATTGTTCTATACTGAATTTTATCACTGTCAGTCTTGTACTGATCAGCGAACCATTTGTCAAAATCTGTATTTAGTTTTTCTTCATTCAGCAGTGCCGCCAAAAGTTGCAAGTTGCTGATGTCATTTACCATATCGATGTACTCGTCTAGTTTATCTTCTGACACGCCCATTTTACGAAGGTATGGTTTCTTAAATTTGCTCTTAGGATACATATGATCTTCATGGAATTTATTACTGAAATCCAATGAAGGGTACAAAAGCATAAGGGTTGATAGTGTTTCCCTTGCACCGTATTTTAATTTCAGCAAGTACTCATCAATATCATCTTCCGTGAACTGAATGGACTTATTTGTACCTTTGAACTTATCAATAATTTCATTAATTGGGAAGTCATTGGATACATTGTTCTTTAAAATCTCACGGATAGGTCTGATTACATTATCTGGCTGCCCACTGAATATTTTCTTCAACAATGCCCGAATGAGCCACTTCTTAATTTTTGCACGGTTATCCTTTGTAGTACTTGAATCCACAAAATTATCTGGCATTCCTATTTTGAGCAGATAATATGCAATAGGAATAAGGGCATTATTAGAACTCAATGTTTCGCCGGAATAACCAAATGACGATATAAGGTTAACCGACTGCTTGATTGCCTTTTTGATGTTATCCCAATTAGCCTCGATCTTCATCATGTTAGGTTTATTGAAATTATCAACTTTAAATGCTATGTCCGAGAAATCTGTAAGCACAAGGGCCGTTTTCAAAACAAAATCCTTATTAATTCTGAAACCACCACCAATTGAATTTACGTCATCAACAAACTCTGTAATTTCTTCTCTTGCATCGTGAGTTTGCCATTGTGCAGATGCAATCGAAAGTAGAAGGTCTGAATATGTTAGTACTGTACCACCACTATTTACACGGATAAAGATATTCAATACCTTGTCCAGTTCGGTGGATTTTTCTTTATAATAACTCAGGGTAAGAGATGTATGAATCACTTTATGTAGTTGTGAAAGAGTGTTTGTAGCAAACTTGGCCTGATCCCTCGAATATTGATGGGCTTCGGAATAGCTAATGTTATCTGTCACATAAGTGGCCACATCTCCCAAGTCTTGCATATCTAGAATATTACCAACTTCAAACCAGTATTCATCATCTGTGTTTTTTACATCATTGCATATCAAGAATTGGAAATCATATTTATTACTGCTATCCTTTGCCCTTGAAATCAAATTCAAGTATAACTTTCTAACAGGGTAGGCATTATCATTTTTCTTCTGTTTGTATTTCAGTCTATATGCGTAAGAACCCTTTAATCCAATATAAATTGAAGTCAAACGTTGCTGTCCATCAAGAACAGCCGTCACACCATCTGCTCCCTTGAGGTCTGCTTTTTTGTTATGAATTGATGTTTTTTCATGGTAATTTTTCAGAAATTCATAAAAATCATAATCACCAAGTTTATCTTTACTAATTTCCCAGAAAAGAAATGCCCCAATTGGGTAATCTTGCATCAAGCTATCAAAGAGAGTTTCAATTTGTGTAGTATCCCACACATATTCACGTTGAATCGAAGGAAGTACATATTTGTTGTTAGAAATATCTCTCATAACCTCCGCTATGGTTAATGGTGTTTCGTAAGCCATTTTTATTCCTCCATCTCATTATTTTTATCCCGTTTCACATAAGTCAGTACAATATCATAGCCAAGAGCTTCCATCATCTGCACAAAGGTCTTGTTTACCACACCATCCTGTTTTTTGATGATACGATTCACATAAGATTTTGTAGTATTGATGTCTTCCGCTATTTTGGCTTGTGTGGTTCCATTCTCTATACACTTAACTTTAACATCAAGTTCTATATTATTTTTAATCATATTCTACACCTCTGCTTGTTTGCTCTCAACTTATTTCGCAATTCAGATAACTTATTGTACTACAATTTTTGGTAAATTTCAAATTACCCTAACATAATAGACAAATGAAGTTCTCGCAACAAAAACACCCTGCATTCCTGCAAGGTGCTAACTTCGGTAATCAATTCTTTTATCTTTCCACATCCACATTTGTACCTGACTTGAACTCCACCATGAATTTTTCCTCATAAACCGTTACCTTTTCAGCCATTCGCCTCACAAGGGATTCATCATATTCTTCTATCTGCTCCATCTGCTTTGCAAGGAACTCCTGCATCTCGACAATTCGCTGTTTCAAACCTTCTCTTTCCGCATTCTCTGCCATAGTATTCTGCGTTGTTCTCGCAAACGGTCTATCTCATCAGCAAGGTCATTATATAGTGCCATTATAATGTAGTTATTAAGAAAAATGAGAATACAAACCAATAAGTATTCATACCGATTCGCACTTTCAGATCTTAGTAAAATTTATTTAACAGAACATTATATATACATTAAATAAAATTGTTTACAATGTCGGTTATTACGACATCAATTGAATTGTTTTGTTTGCAAGTATTGTTAATTGCATTAACAGCATAATTTCTATTTACTAACAGATAATACTGAATAGTAGCTTGTGTATCAGTATAATTTTTGTACAATCTGTTAAGCAATGCTTTTCGTAATAGATTTTGTTGAATCTCAAGCGTGGTCACCGTGCTATCAAAGATAAATTTTCCGTTACTATCTACCAATGGATTTTTAAGAGAAATTCTTGAAATAATGTAAGTAATCCATCTTCTAGCTGTAACCGCAACAACTGCTGTTGTTGCGTAACGTAATTTACCATTGTTCATTGTTGTTATGCCACCTCGTGGTCCTATACGAGAACCATTTAGAGATGAATTTGCAATATCATTGTTTATATCACTACAAGATAGATATTGCAACTGTGGTTTCGTAAAACTCGTTGCTCCATATCCAACATATGAGTTATCGTAGTGTGAAAAATCTTCTATCAACTCTTGTATTCTAGTGTTATTTTCAGTTATAACGATATTTCTTGCAATATTTGCTTTAAAAATAAGCTCCATACCTTCCTGTAATATCGAAATCATGTTCAGCATTTTCTCAAAAGAAGAAATAACAGTCAATGTATAAAATTCAAAATCTGATTTTCCTAAGAAGTTATTTGCTGTTTGTGATAAAGAAGTGCATGAAGGTAAAAGAAATTGAATTCTTTCATTAGTAAAATACGAGTCATTGAACTCAAATTTTTTATTATCAGACTTATCTTCATAAAACTTGCCAATGTTCAATTGAGCCAATAATTCAAATGTAGATTTGGATTTTGCAGCAACTGCTTCTGGCTTAAAAAACTGATGTTTTTCTCCTTGAATATCATCCATCATACTTTTTACATTATCAGTTGTAGGCTTTTGACCATTGAAACTAAACATTTCAAACATAAAGTCTGTCCTATTGTGAACTAAAAACACAGGCAATGACTCAAAGACGCTTTTCAATACATCTTTATATAGCTCTGTAACAATGTTTGGATATGTGTCGCTACAAAAAAACACAATTCCATCTAAATTATCTAGTCCTAATTCTGATAGTGACTTTGAAGTTTGAGACTTTAAATCATTATTAAGCATTATATCTAATAATCCTCTAGTATCCCTAATTCTTAAATCTATATGCTGGTCTTTTAAGAAAAGGGCTAATGCTAAATTTGCTGGAACACGTAATATTAATTTGCGAACAAATGTATCGATTGTTTCTGAACACATAAGTTTTTTCAAAAGTTTCTCGTTAGCTGGTTCACCCTTTAAACTTTCAATCTGCTTTTTAATATGCTCTTTTACATTCTGTCCTTCATCAAGTATAGTTAATTTCAAAACATCACTTAGCACCTTATATTTCTTGATTTGAACATTATATTTATCAAGGTTGCCATCTACTGAACCCATGATGTTTTGCTCAAATAAATCAACATCTTCAATAAATATACCATTACATTCAGTTTCTTGAACAATGTGATACTCAACAGTTGTTTTTGTTCTACCATCATCACCACTAGCAAGATTAATGATTAATTGCGGTACATTTGTTAATACCGCAATTGATGTAGTTTTACCACACTTTGTTGTTCCCATGTTTGCCAATGTAATTGTTTTTGCCGATGTACTGCTATTGTTTAAAGAATTATTCATAATAATTCTCCTTTCATATTTTTACAGTACTCGTTATCTAAAACAAAAAGCAGTTGCAACTAAACTTAGTCACAACTGCAATAATTCCAGTTCGTTCTAAGTACAAGTCAAACCAATAGGTAGAATCTTATCTGCAATAGTAGAATAAGAGTACTGATTAATTCTAATGGTAACACATTCCAATTGTAATGTAAATGGGTTTTTCTGAATTTTTTTAATAATTTGGGTTGTTGTACAAAATGTCTTTTTCATATATTTTTACATTTTAATATTATTTTGAACTCCAGATTTGAATTCCACCGAGAACTTTTCCTCATAAACTGTTACCTTTTCAACCATTCGCCTCACAAGGGATTCATCATATTCTTCTATTTGCTCCGTCTGTTCTGCAAGAAACTCCTGCATCTCGGCAATTCGCTGTTTCAATCCTTCTCTTTCCGCATTCTCTGCCATAGCATTCTGCTTTAGTTCTCGCAAACGGTCTATCTCATCAGCAAGGTCATTATAATCCTTTTTTGCATTGGCTCGTTTTAATAGTTCCTTTTGCAATTCTTCCAGCTTAGAATTGATGCTTTCCATAGAGCCTTCATCCTCCTTATTTAATTGTTTTAGCACAAGCTTTAATTTTTCTGGTATTGGCAGTCCTATCTTTGCTGAGTTTTCTAAAATACTTATCCCTTCATTAGAAGTGTAGAAAAAAATAACAGCGGTGCGAATTGCACTACCGCTGCCTAAAATCTTAGTGTCTACAATGTGTGATATTCCTACTAATACAAAAATAAGAACCTTTTTAAAAATCCCCTTAAACCCTAAACTGCTAGATAACTTCTTTTCTAATATTGCACGCATTATACCTGTGACATAGTCAATTATGACAAATATAATTAAGGCATAAAGAAAGCCATCTAAACCTCCTAAGATTCCTCCTATAAAAGCTCCAATGGCTGCAAAGATAGCTTGAAACACACCTAATATGTCTTTCATAAATACATCCCCTCTACATATATATTTTTTGTACTGAAGTCTAAAATATACCGTCTAGAATATTGTCAATTATAAAATCGTATTGTATCTTCATTGTGTTAGTTGGTGTTTTAGTCACCGGAGCTGCCAGTAGTGTTTGCGCTCCTATAAGAGATGGTCCAAATGCATAGTAATAATAGTTATAAGAACTTGATCTACTCCACACTCCAAAACAATATCCATAATTAAGATACTTGCTAAAAAAACTTTCTATTATCTGCCAGGTAAACTTCCCAAAAACAACTGTGCTATCGCAAAAGTTGTTTTCTGATTACTATCACCCCAAAAAACATTCCCACTCCACAAAACATCAATTTAATATTGACACTTATAGATATAAATGCTAATTTACAATTAGTGGAATTGTAATTTAGCTCAATAATAGGATAGCATAAAGTAAATGAATAAATTATTAGGAGGTGCTACTGATGGCAACAAGAGGAAAAAGTATAAATCTGTTCTTAATGGATGGTAATGCAAACGGTCGTATGAAATGTACCCTTGCCAACTGGACAGGTGTTGCATATAAAATTCCACGTACTGAGTTAGATAAATGTAAAGAACGAGATGATCTAAAACAGAGTGGTGTTTACTTCCTATTTGGGACGTCAGATCAAACTGGGAAAAATGTTGTTTACATAGGGCAAGCAGGTGCAAGAAAAAATGGTGAAGGAATTCTCAATCGCTTGCAGGAACACAAACGCAACGCTGAGAAAGATTATTGGACAGAGGCCATTGTTTTCACAACCTCTAACAATTCATTTGGTCCCACCGAGATTAGTTATCTTGAAAATCGTTTCTGTAATCTTGCAATGCAGGCAAACCGCTACACTATTAAGAACGGAAACGACCCAACTCCAGGCAATATTACCGAGGAAAAAGAAAGCGAACTAGAGGAATTTATAGATTATGCCAAAATCATTATGGGGACACTTGGACATAAGGTATTCCTACCATTTACAGATCCAAAAACTGTTGTTCCTGAAGCTACCACTGACAATGAACCAGAATTGATTCTATATCTTAAGAGAAAGAGTAGAAAAAGTGGGCAACTCATTGAAGCCTCTTGCAAGCAGACTAGTGAAGGTTTTGTCGTTTTAAAAGGTAGCCATATTGAAACAAAAGATTCTCCAAGCATCCCTGTAGGAATAAAGGAAGCTCGAAAAAATGCAAAAATAGATGATCAAGAAGTATTACAAGAGGATGTTCTATTTAATAGTCCTTCCTATGCTGCTGCTTTCGTTATTGGTGGTCATGTAAATGGTCTAACTGAGTGGAAAACTACAGAAGGAAAAACCTTGAAAGAGCTTGAAGAAGAACAATAAAAATTAGGATTTCCAGGACTGAAGGTCACTGCTGTGAATTTAACAGCAATATTTTCAATCTCGGAAATCCTTTATATTTAGGGCATTTCTATTTCCTAATACTAAAACACTCTTCATAAGCTTAACAACCGCCTCAGCAGTAGTCTCCTGCCAATCATCCGTCGCTTCGCTCGGATTCTTGGGGAGCCCTTGCATGGGTGGCACTCTTAAAACTTCCTAATTCGCTTTGCTCTTAGTAAGTTTTGTGACCACCTCAACATGCGGCGTGTGCATTGCTTAATGCTTATTATAAGTTACTATGTGAGAACTTATGTTTGTATATGTGTTTTAAAAATTGATTTTGCTGAGCTTAGATAATATATTTGGTTAATGTATATTTTTTTCTTTTAATCTATGTTATTTTCTCGGGTGGCAAATTGATGACATTGCCACCGAAAATTTTAAAATCTAATTTAAATTAATAATTCAATGAGGTGATAATTTTGTATTCTTTTAATATTAATATTCAAATATCAGATTTAGAGTTGAAAAGTATTATAAATGACATTAGTAAATCCATTAATATCCCACCTATTAAAATAATTGCTCCTAGCATTGAATATGAAGACTCGAACAATAATGAATTACTTTATACAGTACCTGACGTAGCTACTCTTTTAAAAACAGATGAACCTACAGTAAGAGAACTTATAAAAAGAAATATTTTAATAGGTCTAAAATTAGGAAGACTTAAAGTCACTAGAGCAGAACTATTACGCTTTCTTAATGAATATACTGGAAAAGATCTATCTGATTTAGATAACATAAAAGATTTATAGATGAAGTAAAAGCCTAGATTTATTCTAGGCTTTTTAATTGCTCTCTTCTTTCTTCAATTAACTTTTCTAGTTCTTCCAAATCCTCTAGTGTAGCTTTGTTTTTTATAAAGCTTCTAGATGTACTTCTACTTTTCAAATAATTAGAGTATTCTTTATTTTTTTGCTGCCATTTCTTATTAGCCTCGGTTTGTGTTGATGTTTTATTATTCATACTTATTCACCTTTCTTAATAAATTTAATGATCATTAATATTACCATTACTACAGCTAATGCTAACCCAATATACTGCAGAGTGGTTAAATCGGAGAAACTCAAGTCTGAAATCCATATAGCTGTTATTACTAATACAATTATGTCGATACTAAGATTAATTTTGTTCTTCATATTTTTCTAAGGTGCTGGTATAATATATATAAGGATGGAAGAGGGAAGTTGCATTTCCCTCTGTCCTTTGTTTAGCGTTTCCTTTGGTGGGGGCGCTTTTTCTTTTGTCTTTTTTTCTTTGGTTTTAATTCTTTTAGAAGTTTTACTATTGTTAGTGTTAAAACCACTATTTCTAATATGTCTTTCAGCACCTTACTACCTCCTTTCTATACTTTAATTATACTACGGATAGTATAAGGTGTCAACCTTTTTTTATATGTTTTTCTAAAAATTAGTATAAAATTGTTTAAATATTATAATTTTGTCTATAATCTAAATACATCTTAAACCATGTGATTATACAAAAGAAAAAAGGCTAGTAAGGATTTTATTCCCTACTAGCCTCTTCAATATCCATTATAAACTATACATTGTTTTTTTCTTTAATATGCTTATATATTTATTATCATAGATATTGCTAGTGTCTACACTATAATTAGTAAACTTCAAGCTATTAAAATCATAATTATTTGGCCAATAAATAATGATTTCATTAATATCTATTAAATTATTATATAATGGATTTAATTCTTGAGTGATTAATTTCAATTCTTGAAATAATTTTTGAAGAAATTTTTCCCCCTTATCAACAGCTAGTATCTTATAACTTAAAGAACCATCTCTTCTAATCTTAATAACATCACTATTAGATTTCTTAAATAACAAAAAATCATCATATTCTCGATTCAAATCATACCCTATTTCTTGCAATTTCAAAATTACTTTTTGCAGTTGAAGGTTTAAGAAAAATGTTCCAGGCGTTAAATTAACAGTAACGAAATCCATTATTATTCCCACCCTTTCACTGAAATTAACTGGTTGAATTTTTTTTTACATTTATAATAGCTTATAGATATATTTATAGTCTCTTTACTATCAAACACTTCTTGATTCTTGTGTTTCTCACATAAAACTAATGTTTCTTTAATTAAATCTATTATATCATCAATTTCATCAACTTCGCTATCATATTCATCCATCAATTTTCTTTTACTATCTACCTTTTTCATCATATCTTTACAGTCCGATCTAACCAACTTTATACTGTCATAATTAAGTATTGGTTTATTTTCACATATTTGTTTACCAAAATCATAAAATGTACTTGTTTCTTTTTGCTTTGGATCATTCATTTTAACATTGGAATTATTATTTTCCAGACCAATATTTCCTATGAAAGAATTTTGAACAATTATCGAACTATCAGCATTATTACTCTTTATATTTAATACATAATTTTTGCTTGATTGTCTTATCTCAATATTTTCTACATCATTACAATTCTCCATTTCACGCACCCTATCACCTATGAACTTATACTAATTCCTATATTTTTTTACATAGACACACTCAATTAAATTATATAATTTTTCTAATCCTTCTAATAGATTTTCTTGTTCTCTATTTAATGAGCTGTCTCTAATATTTATAAGTACTGGTTTAATTTTTTTATTTGTAACAAAATACCAACATGTATTTTTGTTAAATACCTCATCTACCTCTTCAAATATAGTTGATGATACTAGATTGTCAAAGTTATTTTTTTTTCTTAACTTTATTATATAGTATTTTTCAAATAATGGATTTAATATTTTTTCTGTAATAGCTTCTATTTCAATAGAATACTTTTTTTCTAACTTAATAGATTTATATGTAACAATTGTTGAAATTACTGAACCTACAATAACACCAATTAGACCACTTATAACCTCTAAAAAGAATTCATTGTTGCTACTACATTTAATTATTACTCCACTCAACAATCTTCTTCCGAACTCATATAATTGTTCCATAATCTGTACCTAACTATGTTAAACTATTTTTCTTTTTAAAATCTTCTATATTATCTTTAAATTTATTAGTAACTTCGATGTACTCATTCATCATTCGTATATCAATAGCATTATTTCCAGATACTAATTTTCTATTTAAAGCCTCTGTAAATCGATTAATTATATTTATCATTGAGTTAAAATCTAGTGAGCTTGAGAAATCTTTCCCATCATTTCTAACTAAAGTTATATTGATAATTGGTGAATTATTTATTATTGAACAACTAATTGTAGAAACATTAAAAGGGTCATTAATCGCACTATTAATGCTCATTGTTATATCAGTATACAATATTTTTATTTTTTTTAACCTTGCATTTAATTGTTTATTAACAGTTGATTGATTTGGATATATAATATTAATATCCTGCATATATGTATTAAATATATTAAAATACTCCATATCTCCTTCAAATATCATAAGCAAGATATTATTTAATTTGCCAAGTGCAGCGATATTTGATGTACTCTTGAACACAACACTATAAGCTTCTTCTAATGAACTAATTAAATTATTGCTTTCGATATGCTTTAACAACAAATTATATTTCTTCAAAAACTCATTTTTATCTAAAATGTCTTGATTATCTAACTCATTTTTATTATTTTCCATAGCCTACACTCCTCATAAAACAATGATTTACTATTATTAATAATAGTATTATTCCACATACTATAATTCTACAAAACATCAAGTTTTCCTCTAAATTCTAGCAAATAATTCAAAATATGAAGAATAGATTTTTATATAGCAGTTGAATATTTTATACCTTTTGATTTCTTTATTAATATCTTCACTGAAATTTATGTAAAAACTATAACACCATAGAAATAATTTAGAATATAAAATAAATAGATCTTTAAATACGACTAAAGATACTTTTTATACATATACAAATATAATTTTTTTTACTTATATCCTATTATTGTATTTTAAATAAGATATGCATTAAAGTATATAAAAATTATATGAACGATTTAAAGTAGTAGCAAGTTTTACCTTACTATCCTCTAAAATCTCCTATAAATATTTATTAGCGGCATTTTTCATTGTTGCAAATCTGTTAGTATCATTTGTATTTCCACCTATCTGAATAACCTCTTTAGCTTTTAATCCACTGGCTTTAAAATCATTAACCCTCATAAGTGGACATCCTAATTTTTGAGCCACCATTACTGCAGCAAATAGATCTGCATCCCCTAAATAAGTTACTATCTTTTTCATATCATATTCCTCCTTAATAGTTGGTTTTGGATATACACATACTCCTGAGTTATCATATACTGAATATCCTTTATGCTTATCACATTCAGCTTTAGCACCTAATAAATCTTTATAAGCACCTATTTGACTTGATGCATCTTTCCATGATTTTCTTATTCTATATAACTTAGAAGGATCTGTAGGTAATTTCACAGGCTTGTCACTAATATTACTTTCTTTATATTTTATCCCGCACTGCTTCAATATTCCTTTAGCTATAGCTATACCAAACAATTCTTGTTCTTTAACAGTATCTATTATTTTATTGTCTATTTCATTGTCTAGAAATGCACATTCAACAATAACCGCATCCATGTTAGTTTCTCTTATTACTGCATAGTAATCAGTTCCACCTGTTCCCTTTTTGTCATACTGTTTAACCGTATCTTGTCCTATTGATTTAAGCTCTGCTGCAATTTTATTAGATAATTCTAATCCTTTTCCTCTATAAACAGAATGAATGACTTCCCCTCTATCTCCTCCACCTGCATTACAATGAATAGATATAAAATATATGGCCTTCACATTATTAGCCATCTTAGCTCTTTCTGAAAGTTCTACAAACTTATCAGTTTCTCTAGACATTATTACTTCTATGTCATATTGCTGCAATACATTCTTGCACTTTTTAGCTATAACTAAAACTATCTCTTTTTCTATTAGTTTTTTATAAACTGCTCCTGGATCCTTTCCTCCATGACCTGCATCAATAAATATTATTATTTTTAGTTTGCCCATAATTCATTCCTCCTTAAATATAAAAGAGTGAGATTGCTCCCACTCTGTAAACTACTTATTAATTTGTTTTACAAGTTGATTGGTATAAACACTAACACCAACTACTAAAATCCCTTGAATTATAGCATTTATATTAATGCCCATAAGTGCCATAGCTAAACCTATCCCTATAGGTAATAGTATTAATGGTATATATTTATCTTTTATTCTTTCAATCCCTTTTAAAATCATACCTATAATATAAAGTACTGGTATTAAAATTAAAGCATTTTCTGTAATGTAATTAATAACTTCCATAATTATCTCTCCTTCTTATTTAAAATTAATTAAAAAAGCAATCACTGCACTTATTAAAGCTCCAGCAACTGCTCTCCATAACCATCTGTTAGCATCTTCTAAATCTGAAATTCTATTGTTTGCAACTTTTAACTTTTCCTCAAAGTTTTTTAGTTTAAGTTCATTGGTATCATTCATGTTTTTAAGTAAGCCTTTTATCTCAATTAAGCTTTCTCTCACCTCTTGTATTGCATCAGCTTCACTCATCTTACACCTTCCTTTTTACATAATAAAAGAGACTAGATTTCTCTAATCTCTTAACCAACTACTTGATAATATTGTTCTTCATACCCAATACGATATCCTATTATTCTAAAATCAACTTTTCCGGTATATCCTTGTACATAAAAGCTAGTTCTATCTTTAAAAACTATATTAACACTAGGATTACTGCAGAATACTGCATAAGTAGATATAGTCTTAATGAATGTACTGTCTAGTAATACTGTAGTTCCTTCTTCTTGTATATCTATATCAAATAATACATCTTCTAATAATACCTTTGGACTATCTATTGGAGACATTCCAAGTGTAGCTCCATCTACAACTATAGTTCCTCCAGCTTTCGTTCCATTTGTGTTAAATACATGTCTAGGTGTTCCGGCAATCATAAAACTAATAGTCCCATCTGGTGATATTCTTATTCCTGTATCTACGCTTTTAGAAATGTAGAATCTAAATGTACCAGAACTAGCATCTATTTTACATTGGTCTGCAAAGTAAATAGTTGGTGGTTTACAATCCAAGTAATTAGGATAAAATCTAAACCTAGCAATACCATTTTGGTATATATCTGTAGAACCTTTATCAATACGAATATAGCTATTTTCATCCCATTTAAGCCTTACTGCACTTCCTACACCTTGTTCATTGTTATATGTCGCATCAATGGAGCATCCACCAAACAAGTGTAAAATTGGGTTTGCTGGATCTGCATAAAGATTACCTCTGACCATTAAGTTTCCATTTGCATCACCTTTTAAAACAGAATTACCTGCTCTATTCTTAACGTCTATTGCCCCATTGTAAATAGTTACTCCATTGGCATCAATTTCTGTAGAACCACTAATAACTTCATTTTGCCTTGCTGTATAAGAACCATTCTCACCCTTAGATAGACAAGGTAGTCCAATACTAAACACTCTATATCCAGTAGTACCAGCTTTAGGTTTTACATCTATATATAATAAGAAGGTATCATAATTAATATCTTTTGTCGTAAAGGTTACAGAATATCGGTTAATATTATAGCCAGTTTTAAGATTGATGACTTGATTAGCTACATAGCTGGCTCCTAACTTATAATCTATATATAGCCTAAATGTTTCTATATTACTTTCTGTTATGCTGCTAAGAGAAAAAGTATACTGTGAATTTCTTTTAGGTAATCTTTCGCCTATCATACCTTTTTGATATAAGAGTCCCCTATCGCTAGTTAAGCTGAAAGCTCTCCACCCATCTGTGGGCATAAAGAAATTAGCATTACCAGTATATAATCCGATACCACTCATATTCCAGCCTGTAGTTTCTCTATTAGAAAAACTTGAATTGCTTAAAAGATTTATTATATCTATAGAGAAAAAATCTAATTTCAATTGATTTGCTGTGAGCTCCATACTTGCTTTAGTAGCATAAGTATTAAGTGCATCATTCTTGGATAGATAAGTATTACTTACTGTAGAAATTATTGCACTGTCTGTTATTTTCTGTTCTGCAGTATTCATCCTTGTGCTAAGAGAAGTTACTTTGCCATCTATAGTTGTAGTAGTCTGTTCTACAGTTCCAACTCTACTAGTAATTTCTGTTAAGTCAGTTTCTATTGTAGACACTCTGTCAGATACTGTAGTGATTTGTTCATGGATATTCTCTTCTATTTTTATATTTCTAAGCCAATATGGTGCTACATATGGATATTGACCAAGCCCCATTTCCATTTTAAAAGCATTTAATGGTACCTCTAATATAAATTTAAACTTACCGTTTTCTACCGCAACATTTACATTCCTTTGACCTTGTATACTAGTGCCATCCTCATTGTAGAAAGCATAGTAAGGTGTTAATGTAGTCAAATTTGTTTCGCCACTTATGATAATTTTATTTTTAATATTATAAATTGTACATCCTAATAAATCAGAAGGATTTCCAATTATATTAAAAGTATAGTTTTCAATAACAATATTAGTTGTATCTCCTATATTATTATGAGAGCCTTTATATCTTCCTACATTTTTTATAACAAATAAATTACTTCCACCAATTTGTTCTACGGCGCCATTAACTATATTATTAACTTCTGTTGCTTCAACTTTTAATGCTATCTGATTTTGCAATTGACTAATACTGCTACTTTGTGTGCTAACAGTGGAATTAAGTCCACTAATCTGTGTAGTATGATTACTAACTGTTGCTACTGTACTATCTAAAGTTCTTTTTATGTCATTGGTCTTGGTATCTACACTAGTTATTTGACCTGTTAAATTATTTATACTACTAGTGTGGCTACTAATTACACTACTAATAGAATCTACTGTTGCTACTGTGGAGTTATACGCATCTTTAAGTTGTATATTCTGTCCATCTTTAACTATTGTAGTGTTAGAGATAAGAGTACTTATCTTTCCTTGTTGAATGTTTAGAGCTGTAGTATTGCTCTCTGTAACTTCTTTCATGGTAGACAATGCACTTGCAAGACTTGTAGAGTACTCTAATTCTACAGTTGGATTTATTAGACTACCCTCAGTTAAGAAATATCCATCTTTGAATTGCTTCATATACTGCTCCACACTAATAGGTTCTTTCACTGGTATTGCAAGTTGATAATATATTGTAACTGGGTTAGCTTGTAGCCACGCTTTTAATTTAACTGTCTTCTGTATTCTGTCATCAGTGTCGGTTATCCCTGTTTTATTCCTTGATAATGAAATTCTTGTAACTGCATATGCGTTAGATGTGGATACGCCTTCTAATAATGCTGAACCTGTATAATAATCTGTAAGGGCTGGTAAGGTATCACATATTGTAGCTAAAACATTAGGTGAGCCTATGGGTACAGAAAAGTATCTTGTATAGAACTCGTCTAGGTTTGTACTAGCGTTGTATCTTTCCCAATTCCATGAGTCTACGTCGGCTAAATTCCCTTTACCTACATTCCTAGTAACCTCATTTTCTTTAGCAGTATCTCTCACCCCATTAGGTAAACCCCTTAATGGGTTAGTTAATGTTATAAGTTGTCTGTGCTCCTTATAAGGTTCATAAGGTTTAGACGTATTTCCTTCGGTTAATCTTAAATTAGAGTAAGTAACATTATTAATTTTAGCAGTAGTTGTAGTTGCATAAAGACCTATGATTATCTTAGAGTTATTTCCGGAGTTAAAAGTCCCACCTTTTATACCTAAATCTTTTAAAAATCCTAAAGGTGTATTTATATTTACAAACCCGTTAGTTGTATCTGAAATTTCAAAATCACAATAATAATCTGTATTAGGCTTTACTTTGCACTCTACAGAGCTTCTTAGCCACGCATATGCTTCAAATGAAGATACTGTTACAGTGTCACCTACAACATCTGATCTTGTCTTACCAGAATCTTTTATTTTATTTATATCTAATAAGTTCTCGCCTTTACTTACAATTTCCGAAGCCTCTCCATTTTCTGAGACACTTCTTATACCTTCAAAGTAAGGTATTTCTTTGTTAGTCCAATCTCCTTCCAACATCATGTAGTAACCACCAGTTTGTATATCAACAGAACCTTCTTTACCACCAAAAAACACACTAACTACCTTCTTTATATCAGAAGTGGTAGTATATTTAATTTTAAATATTTTGCCACTATCCGTAGAAGTTAAAGTTTGATAATGAACACCTTTATTAACATCAGAAGTATTTGTATAATTCATGGCTAAGTAAAAATAACTTAATGTAAGGTTTGTATAATTAGCTTTAAAAATTAAAGTATACTCTGTATTTGGTTTAACATTAAACACTTCAGGTGCTTCACTTATTAATCCAACATTAACAGTACTTGTTGTACTATAGGTTTTAATAGCATCCAGGAATATTACTTTAGGTAAAATATTCTGTAATGTCCGTCCACTAATACTATTAATCTTCAACATTCCATCTATAGCACCTTCTAACTTGGTTGTAGAACTATCTGTAGTTATACCCGGAGGAGCACTATCCACCTTAGTTGTAAGAGTATTAAAAGCTACATTTAAAGTCTGTGCAGTACCATCCAAGAGTACTTTGCTGCTATTAATAGTTGTAGCTCCATTATTAATATTTGTTACTACACTAGATATATTAAGCTTATCTCCACTTATATTAGCATTATCGCTTACCATATCATCTCTGATAATTTTATTCTTTATTCCATCTGCCTTAAGTCCTGTTGCATCAAACATTAGCTTTCCGGAACTATCCCACACATACATGTTGTAGTCACTTGATGCATCCTTACCTATCTGAACCCTAACCCTTGTACTATCCTTAATCTGTATAGTGTTATCGAATATTAGAAGATTTCCACTATCACTTTTTATTCTGAACTTATTCACAGATATATCTCCGGCATTTATTTTACTTACATCCAAATTCTCAATCATGGCATTTTTGATAAAACCATTTACTACTGTAACCTTATCCGAACTTAGTATTAAGGATTGGATATTGTTAGATGTAAGATTTCCATTAACTAATGTTTGTATATCTCCTACACTACTTTCTAATATCTCTATCCTTCCTACACTAGCAGTTAAATCTATTATGTTAGCCTTACCTATAATAGCCTGGCCCATAGTTGCATCTGCAGCTATTAATTTTTCTATATTAGCATTAATTGCATTTAAATCACTCACATGAGCTACATCTATAATTGCAACTTCTATTGCTGCAGTTTTAGCTTCAATAGTTTGTGTTCTTATAGATACAGCCTCTAAATCTTGAATGTTAGCTTTATTAATTAATGCCTCATTAACTATCAACAATTCAGTTACAACTCTATCAAGCTTATTTGAGCCACTTCCACTAGAATTAAAACTATTTTTATTCTTAGTTTCCCCCTTGGCTCCTATTTCAGCAGTTAAGCCACCATTATAGGTAAACTTTTGAGATAGAATAGGTATTTTCCTTACTGTTCCTTTAATATCTGTACAAGTAACTATATCTCCTACATCTAAAGAGATATCACCTTGCCATTTCATTGTATAACCTAAGTACTCAAACCCATTTAGCTTAGTATAAATATCATTAAGAATACTATCCGTTACCCAAGGATTTTCAAACTTAACTTCCATAGAATCTATACCTAAGGACCCTTTATTTAATTCCTTATCTCCAACTTTACAACTAACTTTACCTATCTTGTATTTAACTTCTTCTCTTTTATAATCAATATAGTTATCTGGAGTAATAGAGTAATCTATATCCTTAGTTGTAACTATAGTAAACTTTCCAGCTCTAGTTATAAGAGCATTGCCCCCACATAAAGAAGATACATATCCAAGTATTTCTCTACAAGTAAAGCCCTCCAACTTTTTAACTGTATAAGCTGGAAGGCTTCCTGTAAATTGTACTCCTGTTTTAGTTACAAGTTCATTAACTACTTGTTGTAAATTAGCTGGATAAGTCAAATTACTAAAGTATGGAGTTTCAAACTTTATCATATTATCATAACAAGTAAATTTAGTTGTATAGTCCGTTTTCTCTATATCATCAATATTAAATAGCCCCATTAATATATATTCTATTGTAGCTCCTATTTTAAGGCCTATTTCTACTTTAACCTGGCTAGTAGAGTAAATAATATCCCCTCTATTTAGTAGTGTTAAATCAAGAGTTTGTGAAGGTGTATTACCAATGCTAAACCCTTCTCCAGGCTGTATAGTTTCTAAAATGATATCTACTATATCATCATTAGTATATATATTATTCCCTATAGTTACTTTACACTCAAAGGATCTACTCGGTTTCTTTATTTCTAATTTATAATCTGCACTTGTTGTCTGCATAATTAACCTCCTTTCTCTATAGTAAGAGTCATGGAGATTACTCCTCTATCATATAATCTATAAGTATTAGCTCTGTTGGACTCATATCACACTTAGAGTTTACAAGTTCATCTATATGGAATTTATGAATATCCACTTCATTCTCTATGGCTAATAGTTCCTTAATATCTCCATTCCAATCTTCAACATGTTCTGGTGCAATTTTAATGCTATTATCCTCTATTAATGGTTTACCCTCTTCATCTTTCACAGAGTACTTTTCTATAAGCTTTTGTCTTTCCTTATTGTAGACTTTAATTTCAGCTTCAATCTTCGCTATATTCTTTGCTATAGCATAACTCACCTTGATAGGTAAGTTCTTCTGTGATATTGTACCTAGTACATTTGCATCATTTACTATTCTTTCATTACTAAGCTTCATTTACAGTACCTCCTACTAATTCATCTTCTATTGCATAGAGTTGCTTATCAAATGCATCCATATCGGCTCTTACTTCTACTCTGTTAGCATTGTAAAGCTCTTTGTTTTGTATGCTTCTAGTAACACTTCCATTGTTTCCTCCATCTGTGGAAATTGTAGCACTCATGTACACAACTTGTTGCCCCTCTATAGTACTTTGTCCTGTTAGTGTAATACTTTTATTTGTTTTTAACATTTAAATCATCCTTTCTATTTTTAGATATTAAAAAAGAGCCTACATATGTAAGCTCTTTTGTTAGAATATAAATTTAACACTTGCTATTTCAGATGCTTTAACTTTTAGTTCACCATTCATATCCTTAAATGTATAATCCCCATTATTATCTTTAAGGTTAATTATTGATGGTACTAGCATTTCAATTCCTGATAATTTAAAATTAGCTGGCGTTGTAATTATTCTTCCATCTTTTAATTCATATTCTAGTTGATTCATTTTTTCACCCCCCATTTATGTAATATATTTCTACATAATATGAGTAATTCCTTTATTTTTTTCTAACCTTTAATTCTCCATCCTTTACTTCTATTCCACTTTCATTTATAATTATTTCTTTCATTTAAATCATCCTTTCTACTTTTCAATAAAATTCATTTTTAGTCCGCTCCACTTTACTTCTCCATTTTTATATTGATAAGCTGGGGCAGTTCTATCACCTACATACATCGTCTTGGTTATCATCCCCTGTTGTGGATCCGGAAAAGTAACTGTAAAAAAAACACTACTTACTGAATTTAGTAGTGTTGATATTTCCACCTGGCTTAATGGTGGCCATTCTAAATTAATTTTTCTTTTTACTGCAATTCTATCTCTTATCATATACCCTGCTGCAACTCTATTAGACTCTCCGTCTAGATCTTGAATTGTCACTTCGTATTTACTAGGAGCAGCAATAGCCACTCCATTAATTTTAAGCATATTACCACTCCTTTTATGTTGGAATTAATGTTATATTACCTTGTCTTTGCATCTTCCTAAGCTGTTTTAATGCTACCTTACCAATTACAGAGCCATCTACTTGTAATATTAAATCTCCATCACCAAATCCATTATCTGAATTTCCTTGTGGCATTCTATCCGATACCTTCTGTGCTAAATCTGTTATCCATGCGGTATTGTTTTCTAAAGGCATTATAGCTTCTTTCCCGTCTTCTCCAAATATCCCCAATGTTGCTCTATCAACTACCCCACCTTTAGCAAAATAATTAACTCCAACTTTAGGCATTTCTTTAGTTTGTAAATTAAAATCACCATACATATAGAAATGAGGAACTTTAACTCTAAGCGTTGCATTAAAGTTATTAAATAAAGCTTTAATATTACTAATACAATTAGCTACATTTCTATAAGCTTGATTCATATTGTTAGTTATATTATTTCTTACATTTGAAAAAGCCATGTTAGACATATTAGCTATAGAAACAAATCCATTAGTCATACTATTACTTAAATTTCTAGTGATGTTATTAACAATATTAGCAGCTGAATTATAAACAGCTATTATATTATTAAGCATACTAGCTGTAGTTCGCGATATACCACTTAATAAGCTCCTAACAGTACTAGACATATTAGAAAAGGATGCTCTAATAATATTACAACATTGGTTCATATTACTATAAATAATTGATGATATATTAGAAAATGCACTAGCTATTGATTTCCTTATGCTTGATGTTGTATTCCCTACTACAGCCCTTATTCTATTAAGTGTAATGTTTATAATATTGCTAGCATTGGTAAACTCACTAGATATCTTAGCCCCTACACCATTAAATGAACTCTTTAATTTATTCGCTAATGAAGATGCCTCATTAGAAAATGATTGTATATTCTTCTTAGCTCCATCTATACTCTTATTTACTGAAGTCATAGATTCTTCTGCTGTAGTGGCTACATTTTTATAGGCTTCTTCTTGTGCTGTAGCACTATCTTGATTAGCCTGTGCCATGGCATCTGTAGCACCTTCTACAGTAGTAACTTGATTATCATAACTAGTTTTAGTTATTTCATCTATATGTGCCCTATCTGCATCAATTGCTTCTCTTAGTTGATCCTCATAGATTCTTCCTTGAGTTGTAGTATTTCCATGAGTAGATAAAAGTTCATCAAGTGCAGCTTGTTTTGATGCAATACTCTCTTGATATTTTGCTACCTCACTATCAATACTAGCTTGGAAATCTGCATTGGCTTGATCTAATTTAGCTTTCTTTTCTTGATAAGATAAACTTTCATCTGATTCTATAGTAGCTAAATAAGCTGCATGTCTAGAAACTCTTTCATCATAGGTTAAACCCTCATAACTAAGCATGTCTTCATTTATTCCTTTAAGAATACCATACTGTTTCATGAACTCATTCTTTTCTGCTTCAGTTAAATCTACATACATGGCTTTAACTTCTTCATTATAGACTGATTGATTTTCTCCCATTTCATTGAGCTTTTCTTGGTCGTGATTAACTATAGCATCTAAATACTCTTGGGCACTTTGAGATAACATACCAAACTTTTCAGTAGCAGTTTTAGTGGCTTCATCAACTTCTTCTGCAAGTCTAGTAGCATTAAAATGAATACTATCCAAGTATCTATTTACATTAGATGTAGCAGTTCCAAAGGCATCATCTGTAGTTTTAGCAGTATCTTCTGCCACAGTTCCAACTTCTTCAATATTTTCTTTAACTTCTGGTTCTGTATCCCATCCAAAGAAATTCTTTATCTTGTCCCATAACCAGCCTACTTTTTCACCTATCCAACCTAATACAGAACCTAATGCATCAGATATTGCAGTCCACCAACCAAATTTATCACCTATCTTTTTTACTACAATAACTAACGCTGAGACTGCCGCTATTATTAAACCGATTCCTAAGGCATCTAAAGCTAGTCCTAATACAACTGCTCCTGTAGTGGCCGCTCCTTCAGCAGTAGTTAAACCTATCAGACCTGCAGTACTTGTTCCCATGCTTACTAAGAATTTTTTCAAAGATGCTATTGCTTTTACACCCATTTCAATTGTCCAATCTTTTAAATATAATAAACCTAAATAAATACTTTCTCCAAATGATTTTAAAGCTTTAATAGCACTTTTACCAACAGCAATGACCCAATCTTTTAGGTACATTATACTTAGTCTTATAGTATCTCCAAGTAATTTTAAACTTTTAATCGGGTTTAACAATATTACCCCTAAGTTTCTACACGCTAATATTGCTTTATTTATTCCTTCTTGAACCCATTTAATAAACATTCTATTATTATGATTTATATTTGCAACTACTCCTACTAAACTATATGAAAGACTTCCTAGTTTAGTAGTTACATCCCCTATTCCTGCTATTACATTAGTAAACTTCCAGGCTCCCCATAATATTAGAAAAGCTTCTAATACATAACGGCATTGTTCTATAACTATTAGTACTGCTTTAATTGCTCCTGCAACTATATTTAATGTTAAGGCCACGGCACCAATAATTACACTACCAGCCCAACTATTCATAAATGCAGTTATAAAATTAATTGCATCTCTCATAATCTCAGCTAATATAGTTCCAACTAGCATAACTATATCACCTATAACATTAATAAACGCCTGGCCTCCTAATTCTAAGAACTTACCAAACCAATTACCAGCACTTATAATAAAATCCCTTGCTGCTATTGCTAGGCTATTCATAGCATCTATAAACTTTCTAGTATAAGGATTATTATCCGGATTAAGATGGTTCCACAAGTTACCTAATGCTACAAGTATATCTCCTCCAATTTGTAGAGCTACACCACCTACTACTATTCCTATTTCAGCCATGTGTTGTACAAACTCTTTTCCTCCATGGTTCCATACAGATACTAAGAAACTTTTTAATGCATCACAACTATACCCAAATGCTTGCTTAAAATAATCCCATTTAGATAAGAACCACTCACCATAATTATCCCAAGCCTTTTTAAGTGGACTTAACAATTCAGCTAATATATCTTTAACTTTATTATTCAGTTCTACTAGTGAATTTTCTGTTGGTGATGTATCTATTGCCGGTGATGAAATACTTCCTATTCCTCCTGCACCACCACTACCACCGGAGCCTCCACCGGAACCGCTGTCAGAATCATCATTGGACTTTAATTTATTTATTTCATCAATTCCCATTAATGCTTCTAACTGTTTCTTTGCTTTATCAGCTTTTTTACCTACTTTATCAGTAGCACCACCTAAATTATTCATAGCACCAGTGGCATCATCAATTCCTCCTGTAGCTCCTCCAAAATCAATTGCTCCTGCTCCACCAGAACCTCCAGAACCACCACTTATATTAAATCCTATTGCACTAAGAACTGAATTGAATGTATTCGCCATTTGCACTAATTTAGCCATAATAGTATTTATAACATTAATAACTGGTGTTAGTACTGCAATCAAACCTTGACCTATGCTTGCCTTTAATGATTGATATTGTAGGCTTAACAATCTAACTTGATTGGCCCAACTTCCACTTGTTCTAGCAAAATCGCCATTAGCTGCACTCAATGTTTGTGTAACATACGCAAGCCTCAATGCAACTTTTTCTTGTTGATTCATAGCCTCTGTAGTTTTCCCATATCCGTTAGCTAAAGCATATTGATTAAGATTCTCTTGTGTCATTACAACACCAAGTTCTTTTAAACTTTCAGTCTCACCAGTAAATACACTCTTTAACTTTGTATAGGCTTCATTTTGACTTATATTATAAAAGGAAGCTACATCACCAGAAAGATTAGTAAGGGTTTCAGCCATTTCCTCCGCTTGATCTACCGCAAACCCCATTGATTTAGACATAGCTCCGAAGTTACCCATATACTGTTTAGCCATAGTTTCGGATAGTCCCACTGTCCTCATAGCATTTTTAGCAAATTCATTTACCTTAGTATTCATGTTTCCAAAAGTAACATCAACAACGTTTTGAACTTCTGTAAGATTAGATCCTAACTCTAAACATGATTTAGTAAACCTAGCTATTGAAGCAATCGCAAAAACACTAGCTAACATCTTACCAAGTTTATCAAATGTACCATTCATTCCATTAACACTATTATTGACTCTACTGGCCATACTATCAACTTTTGTTTGAACTTGGGCTACTTGATTATTAAACTGTTTAGCATTAGCACTAATAACTACTTGTAATTCTTCTAATGTCAATTATTCTCACCTCCAATCTCTGTTTTCAGTGAGTTTACTCTTTGTGCAAACTCTTTCATGTGCTGCTTATTTATTTCCATTTGTACCTTTATTTTATTTTTTTCATTAACCTTACTTTCTTCTTCAAATAAGTCTGCAAACATAGCTAAGAATTGAATTGGCTGATTATCCTTACTTATTATGCATGCCGTGCCATTGGTAATTAATGTAGAAAGCCTATAAACCATATCAGCTGTATCTTTTCTTCTTATCTCCCTTTTTCTTAGAAAAGAATCTCTTACTTTGGTTATTTCTTTAATTGTCATATCGTAAAAATCACTTACACTTATTCCACAATCTAAAGCATCATCAAGTAAGTACTTTTCAATAAACTCTGTGTATGTCTCAGGTGTTTTCTTCAAAAATGGGGAAGTGGTACTTTCACCCTCTTCCCCTACTTTAAATTTTCTACCTTTTCCTCTGGACTACCTAGCATTCCACTTTCAGTTAGTAATTCCATAACCTCTCCGAATAAATCAAGCTGAGTTTTACCACCTTCTATATATTCATCAACTAGATCACAAGTCTTATTAAAAGTCATTCCATGATGATATTTTTGCAATGCACCCCAAAGTATAGTTACACAATACTTAAGAGATGGAATAGGCATCTTATTCATGGAGTCAACTTTTATATTTCCTTTAGTATCCATGGAGTTAGCTGCTACACTCTGTAATCCAAGTACCTCATCTAAAATGTTTTCTCCTAACTTCTCTTCTACTAATATAGTTGCATTTGTATTTAATTTTAATTTATATTCTTTTTCTCCTACTGTTAATACTTTATATAATGACATATAAATCTCTCCTTACTTCTCTTAAAATAATAAAGGACATACACTTAAGTATGCCCTCATGAACTACGGTGTTACTGTTGGGTCCGTTACTGTAATATCACTTTGTAATGCTAATGATAGAGTAAAGTCAATTGCTCCATTAACTCCACCGCCGCCAAGTTTTACACTGCATTGAGCTTTAAATACAAACTTAGTTCCATCTGGATAAGCTTGTTCAAAGTCTACTACTGCCTTACTATCTGCTAATGCTCTTAGTACTCTATATGGACTATCTACTGCATCATTAGCATACTTAAATTTATAAGCTAAATCTCCATAATCTCCTATTCCATATTCATACTGCTTTGTTGAATCCTCTAAGGTTGTATTTTCTACCTTCTCCGGATCATTACCCATTTCAGGAACTTCTTTTAATCCTTTTAATTTTATAAAAGTACTTCCTGTAGATTTATAACTTAATGTAATTCCATTTGCTAACATTTAATATCATCCTTTCATATATAAACTTAATCATTATAAACAAACTCTGTTGAACTATCTATAATACCTTCATATCGCATAACCTTGTGTTTCAAGCCACTGGTATCTGAAACATCTTGGCAAAATGTACGTTGTAACCCTAGCTTTGATAATTTCTTATCTACCTCTAGTGCTGAACTTGATGTGCTTCTATTGTGCCATATATCAACTCTATATCTTAGATATGATTTTGACTCTTCCCCATCTACCCATTCAGCTACTTTATTATCTTCTTCTGTATATTGTATAGCTGGGAACGTTGCCCAATCCGCGGGATAACTGTCACTTACATTAGAAGATATATCTTTAATGGCTGAATATACTTGATCCTTAACATTTATCATTTACCTGCCACCTCCCTTATCTTCTTCTCTAAATCACTTGCTATATTCTTTTTTAAAAGTTCTTCATTGTTCTTTAATGCCGGATACATAAACGGTTGAGCTGGTTGACCTTCAATCCATCTTGGACCTACGTCTGGAATATTAACTAACCATTTATCTTCCTTATAACTTAATGGTCCAGGATATTTATCTCCACCAGATTCCTCTCCCTTTTTTCCTGTTCCAAATTCAACATAAGCTGCATATTCAACATTAGTAAAGACTTTTCCTATAACTTTGCTTTGTTGTGATTTAACATCTGTATATATACGTTGTTGTAAATCTCCACTATCTACTGGGCATAAGTCTTTAGCTTCGCCTTGAACTAACTTAGTCTGCTTTGCGATACTTGTTTCCAGCACCTTATTAGCATTTCCACCAAGAGCATTAAGCTTCTTCATTAAAGAATCTACTCCATTTATACTCATAGTATCTTCTCCAGTTCTATCACTAGATGTGAGTATGGCTTTATACTTATAATCTTATAATCTGGTTCACTTTCTTTAGATACATAAACACATATACCATATCCTTCACATAGCTCTATGTCATTAACTACATATAAAGTTATATTATCTTTTACTATTACTTTATAGGGTCCATCATAAAGCATATTTAGAATATAATTAAGTCTTTCTCCGTAGATTTCAGCTTGTAGCTTTCCATTTGCAGGAGATATATTTGCTTTTATTTCTATTGGTTCAGAATACCCTGGATATTTGCCACCTTCATTATCATCAATTATAGTTTTTTTCTTAAGATAATAAATTTTCTTATTCTTTACTCTCAACCATATTCACCGCCTTAAGTCTTCTATAAGCTTTAAGTCTATTCTTAATACCTTCAGGCATTTCATAACTAACAGATATACCACCTTCACTTCTGGAAGCTTCACCTTCAGAGCCTAGCCTGTTGTAATAGATTATAGATAACTCTCTTTGTAATCCTTCCATTTTAGGTAATAAGACATTTCTATTAGTGTAGTCTAATATATCAGCCTCAGCATCTTCAAGGAATTGGTTGAGCAAATTCTCCTCTGCATCTGGCAATCTTACCTTCAACTTTTCTAACTGTGTCACATTAACACCACCTAAAAAGAGGACACTATTCAGCATCCTCTAACATTGTAATTATTTCATCCTTTTTAGCTTTTGAAGATATTTCAATTCCCTTTTCAATTGCTACTTCTTTTAGCTGTTCAATAGTTAAATCACTTAGATCTATATCGGTATTATCAATTTTACTTACTATAAAACCTCTTCCTTCAAACCAGGTAGCAATCCAATTATCTTTAACTTTGGCCACACCTTCAACAAACATAACTGGTCCATATTCACCAGTGTAGTTATTATCATCTTTAAATTTTACTTCATACATTTACATTCACCCCTTACTGTACTTTTATGTTACGAAGAACTCCTGCTGCTCTAGTCTTTTTAAGAACTGTTGCTGCAACCATTTCAACTTCACCTTTTTTAACTGCTCCAGCTGTTTTAAAGTCTGGTAGCCATGTTTTTATTAGTTTACCACCAGTTGGAGATGCTGCATGAAGTCCATCTAAAGCAAATCTAGCTCCGTATAGGTCAGTTAGTCCTGTTGCACTCGTACCTACTGTTCTTGCAACTATCGGAACCGTAGGTTTTGTAGCAGAACCATCATGGAAATACTGTAAATCCACAAGAGGAATACCATTGTATGAATCAACACTTCTACCAAATCCATCAACACCCTTTTCTAAATACCCTGCTCTTCTAGCTGCTTGTTTAATACGTGTAATTAACTTTCCATTACCCATTAATGCATCTGGTATTCCATCCATTTCAGCTAAAAATTCATCTAATAGATCTAATAGCAACTTATAATTTGTATCCAATGCCGAAGCACTTGATAAATCTATAACTGACTCTGTATTGATCTCTGTAGATGAACCTACTAACATTTTATCTAATCCATCAAATCCCTTAACAGATTTATCCCCATTGATTACTGCATTGTGGAATAAATTGATTGTAGCTTTTACCTTCTCCTTAAGTTGAAAGTCAACTTCATTTACCGCACCAGAAGTATCTGCTATTACTCTATCAATATCAAATGTTCCACCGAATACCTTAAGCTCTACTGACTTTGTTTGTCTATCTGCAACCTGTGGAGTGTACTCTGTGTTGATATCTCTGAATCCTGCTGTTGCTGGAGTCTTTAATTGAGTATATCCGTAAACAAGTGTACTTCCTCCAGTTCCTGGTGATACTGTATCATCAAATATTAATTTATCCATAAGGATAGATCCTCTTCTAAATTCGTCTATAACTTGTTGGTCTACTTTATTTGCCATTCCTACTTTTGCTTGTGCTAATGTTATTGCCACTTTTACATCATCCTCTCTTTTTAACCTTTATAAAATTCTGCAAGTGCACCTGTTAGTGTGTTATCACTTGTATTTTTTCCTCCAAGCTTAGGAGTATCTTTACCTCTTAACTTTTCATTTACAGCTTTCTCTACTGCAGATTGAAAAGCTTTTTCTACTGCTTCAATGCTTGCATTACAAGTTTCAGCATCTGAATAGTTAAGTATATCTACTAGATCCTTAGGTAGTCCCTTCTCTGCTAGTGTTTCATAAGCTTGTGCTTTAAGTTCTCTAGTAGTTATATCTTTTTCTCTCTTTTCTAGTTCTGCTATTCTTTTTTCTTCCGCATACTTTGCCTTTTGTTCAGCATTCATCTTAGCTAGTTTCTCTGCTTCTGTCTTTGCATTTTCTAATTCAGTAGCCTTATCTGTTTCCCACTTAGATTTTGCAGTTTCAAGAGCTTTAGCAACTCGTTTATCAAATTCAGATTGATATTTCTTATCTTTAAGAACATCATCAAAATTCTTATCTTCTTTACCTCCCTTGGTTTCTTCTGTTCCAGTATTATCTGTTCCAGTTTCACCAGTTTCGGTAGTTCCCCCATCAACTCCAGTATCCGGAGCTAACATAGGTTCAAATCTGCATAATCCTAAGTTTATTAATAATTTTGTATTCATAATTACCTCCTTGCCCACTACATTCAATTAAGCCCATAGTGTTCAATTATTTTATTCTAGCCTTTTAGAGCCTTGCTAAGGGCATAATAAAAAGCCTTAGTTTCCCAAGACTTAATTCTAAACATGATAAAAGCACCTACATAAGTAAGTGCTTAAAATTTATATATTTTATTTTTTACCTGGCTTCCATTGATGTCCACATTTCAAACAAGTTACAAGAACTTTATTCTTTCCATGCCCTGCAGCTATAGCTCCATACGCTCCTACAGTTGCTACACCTAAAGCACCTTTTGCTAAACTAAATCCTTTTTTATTAGCTGTAATAGAAGTACTTCCACATTTAGGACAACGTGCTACATTATCAATGGTACTTGATTGTGTTACTGTACTAACTGTCGGATTTGAAGCCATTATTCTTTCATACTCTAATTCCTTCTTAGTTTTAATTTTATACCCAGGCTTTGTTGTAGCTTTAGGGTTAGTGCTCACAGTTACTTCTGGATTTGAAGCCATTATTCTTTCATACTCTTTTCTTTTTCGTTCTTTTTCTTCTTCTTTAAGTCTTTTCTTTCTTGCTCTTTCTTCTTGTGAATCAAATAATCCCATGCATACCCCTCCATATATTACTATCAGTATAATAATATACTAAAAATAGGAATAATAAAAGCACCTACTCCTTATATAAGTAAGTGCCTTCTATTGATTATTCTTCTGATATAGAATATCATCATATAATTTATATAGCTTTAATCCTAAATCATTAACAGTATCTTGATTATCCATACCATGTAATACTATTTCATCATTTATTAATAATTGTACTTCTCTAAAATCTTTAGTATCTATATTAAATTCAATATAATTATCTACTTCAGCTTTGTTAAGTATATATTGGTTTATATCTGGTGCATTAATTAATAAATCAAATAAACTTTTGTTTAGTTTAAATTTCATAATAACTTCCCTCCTATCTTTATGGATTAGTTTGAATCAAAACTCCCGTATTAGGGTTTATTGAAACCATGCATCTATCTGTTACAAGCTTTATACTATCAGGGTCAGTTTTTCTTGCTCTAACCACACCATTTAAAATAGCATCTTTAATATCATTAATTGCAACTCCGTCTCTAGGTCTACCTGTATCTGGATCTTTAGATGTTCCAAATACTCTTTCTATAAAGTGCTTGCTTTGTTCCTTTATTTTAACCCCATTTGAAGTAGTTAATCCTATAATATCAGTATCAATAATATTTTTATATTCTTTATACTGGCTATATGGGGTAAAAATCGATATCATATTATTTGATCTAGATTTCACATAGTCCTTAACAAGATTCCATTCTTTACTATCATTATACTTTAATTCTCTGAAATCTGTAAATGATTTAGGAGCATCTTTACCAAGTATTTCTTTATACTTACTATACTGTTTTCTATCAGATGCCTTATTCTTAATCATCTTCTCAAATACTTCTGTTTTATCTTTGCCATACTTATCAACTACAAACTTATCATACCACTCTTGATACTTCATATCTCCAGGTACTGTATAAGTTTTACCTGTCTCTGGGTCCCTTGCTCTTCTTTGTAGTCTTTCCATATTCTTAAAGTATGCTCTTGTTGTACTTCTACAGTATGGATGTAATGGAGGTAAATTACTTCCTGTTCTTAACTTATCTACTTTTATAATCTTACCGTCCATACTTCTACATATACTAGATGTTCTTAAATCTAATGTAGCAATAAATATTACTTTATCTATCCCACATTCTTTATAGCTTTCAACTTCTGCTGCATTTGTTATATAAGTGGTCTCTGTTCTTATAATTCTCTCACAAGCAAACTTCTCATAATCAGTCATGTCTTGTAACTCTTGTGACATTCTCCTAGAGCCTTTACCACTCATTAAACCACTTGCTATTACTTCTTCTAATTTCTCTGCTAATACATCTGTATTATGCCATATACGCTTACTATAGTGTTTCCCACTCCACTTATTCTTAAGTATCTCTTGTATTGTTCCTAATGGCATTTGAGCAACATTAAAGCCTACACCTAATCCTTTCTGAATATCAAATAGGTTTGTGTAATAGGCTTTCTCTATATTATCTGTATATAATTTAGTACTTTTATTTATTTCTGCATCTGCTGCTAATTTAGTATTAATATAAATACTCTCTTTTAATGCTTCTAATCTTGTTATTCTAGCTTTATAAGCATTTGCATTTAATTGTGCCATCATATACCTTTTCAATTCTTTATCTTGTATTCCGTGTATTCTCGCCCTAATGCTCTCTAACTCTTTATTAGGTATTTTACTATTAAGTAATCCCTTTGTTTCTCCTATGCTTAATCCACTATCGCTCTGAAACTTAAAAAATATCTTATTAATGTCTTTATTAATATCCTCGAGAGCCTTATCATAAGCATTATTTATTTTATGAATAGTTTCATCACTAGACTTATGATAGCTTTCCATTCTTAAGTTAGATCTTTTTTTCCAATAAGCATTACTTCTCTTCTTCATCTACCTCACCATCTTCTGGGTTAGTATTCTTAAAGTCGTAACTACCAAAGGTTAATTGTTGTTGCTCTACTTTCTTTTTATTTTCTTCATCTAGCCTTTTTCTTTCCTCTTCAATATCTATTTCACCATCAAACCTTTTAACTCTAGTTTCCCATGAAATAAAACCTTCTGTTTCTTGTGCTATTCTAGCCATAAGTTCATCATCTACTGGAAGACTCCTCTTCATAGCTATATCTATATTACTAGAATCAATATTCTTAGCTCTTATATTCTCTATATTAGACATAAGCTTTAACCTTTGCCTTAATCCTTGTTTAAAGTATCTTTCTTTTGTTTTTCCCAATTGTTCAAAACCTAGTAACTTGTACTTCATAGCAATACCACTTGCATTACCTACAAAGTTTTCATCAGTAAGACATGGGACTTTTGAAAACTCATGTATATCATCTTTAAGTGACTTCTTAAGTACTTCTATTTCAGTTTCATTAAGATTCTTAACTAACCACTTAGCATCTCCACCTTCATCAAGCTCTATAATCTTTAATTCTTTAAGTAATCTTCCTGTCTTAATCTTTTCCTCTTCATCATCCCCTAATGAAGCACCTATAACTGCAAGTAATGCATCAACAACCTGTTCCTTATCATTTATCCTATCGGATTGTAAAAGGTTATAAGCATCTATTAGAGTAATAACTCCTTCAAAGTCACCTCTAAGTTTCTTATTATTTCTATACTCAATAAGAGGTATTCCATTAAAGTAATGTTTTTCTTCATCCTTTAATATAAATACCGTACTCTTTATATCTTGTGTAAAATAATGATATATCTTATCTTCAGTATAAATATTAATATCATACCCTTTTAACTGATCATCAATATCTCTCTTTTCAAAGTAAGTTACTCCAAATAAAGGCTTTTGTTTTACTGTTGTATCACATACTAAGAAACTATTTAAAGGGCTGCATACTGCTAATTCTGGATAAGGTATTTCATCATCATTCATAAATAACAATTCATATCCTATACCCATAATACTCATATCTTGTGCTAATTCATTATTATGACTATCTTCATCTATCTCAGTGAAGATATCATTTAGTTCATCAGCACCATCACCACTATAAGTTATTGGTGTACCAAATACATATCCAGTAGCCATATCAGTAATATATTCAGCGTGATTTGCTACTATTTTGTTATTAGGCAATAAGTCACTTGATAATGATCTTTCCAGTATCTTGTGTTCTCCATCATAATATTTATTCAATAGACTATATCTGTCCAGCATTGCCCTATGGTTAGATATACACTTTACTAGCAAATCATCTGGAATACTTCCATCTTCATTTAATAAATCTCTGTCTTTTAAAATTGCCATTATTATTTCACCTACCTTAATCCTATCTTTGCTTTACTCTTAACTTTCAGTCTTCTATCATTCATTTCATCTTCCATACCATATCTAGCAGCATCAATAGTATGGTTGTTTTTATCTGGATACTCTCCTTTTAAATTCCCCTCTTTATCTTTCTCTATCTCATACCCTACAAATTCTCTTTTTGCATTAGGGCATCTTACTGGATCTATTATTATTTCTTCTATTTCTTCAGACAAAAATTTAAGACCATGCTCTACTGAGTCTGGTCCTTTCTTACATGCTATCATATTGATTCCTAATTTTTTTAACTCTGCTATAGTTCTTGGTGCTGCATTATCAGCTACAACTCTTTTATTTAAAGGATTCTTCTTTTTAATAAGTTCTGCAGCCTTACTGTTTCCTAACTGTACTTGAAATATTTCATCAAATATATATAATCTTTTTCTCGTCTTATCATAATGCATTTTAACAAGGGCTAACGGATCAGCTGCATAACCATCATCAAATCCAAACTTTAATTTATCAAAATTTCTAATTTCTTCATCTGATATTTCTCTTATAGTTAAGTTTCTAAATACCTCTCCACCAGTTCCAGTAACTGCTCCTAGGTAATCATGCTCATACTTAGTTGGATTGACTTTCTTCATATGCTCTGCTTCAATTAAGAATTGTTCACCTAGCCATTCTTTAGGTACGGACCTATAATCACTATGATGTATATATTTATCTTTTCTCTTCTCTACTACTTCCTGGTTACACCAGTTTCTTTGACTTTCAGGAGGGTTAAATGAGTAGAATACACAGAATTTAGGTCCACCCCTTAAAATAGATTGATTAATTGTATCTATTTTATTCTTACTTTCAAACTCGTCCACCTCTTCATACCAAAGATACTTAATGTATCCCTTAGGTACTTTAGTAGACTTAACCTTCTTAGGATTATCAGCACCTTTAAACCTTATTACTTGTCCAGTAGGCTTATAAGTTATTGTTAATTTTGCTTCTGGTACATGCCATTCATCACTTACACCTAATGTATCTATTGCCCATTTAATCTGGTCTCTTACTGATTCTGATAGAGTATCCTTTACCCGTCTTAGTACTAATGCATTAGACATAATACCTTCTTGGGCATCTTTCATTATACCTAAGACAATTTCAAGTGAAATAAAAGAGGACTTCGTACTACCTCTACCACCTTTAAACCAGTAGTGAGTGTGAAGCCCTTTTTTAATATCCATATGCACTTCATAAAAACTTGAAGCTATTATACTCTTTAACTTAACTTTAATCATCTATATCATCTACTATCTGAACTTGTTGAGTTCCTTCAACTTTAATATTTTCTGTAAATAACCTGTATCTCTTACCTAATAACTCTGCTGCTTTGTTTCTATCCTTGGCTGACATATCTTTCTTAACTATTCTTGCAGAGCTACAACCTTCTCCTTCTCCTTCAACAACTACAACTTCCTCAGTTAGTTCATTTCTCATAACTTTAGTTAGATATTTCATCACTTCTGCTGCATCTGCTATACTTTCATCTTCTATTTTCTTAAGTTGTTTATCTATATAGTTTTTAACGTTAGTATTTGTTAGTAATTTACTTCCGTTTACCCTTGCAGTTTCATCTTTCTTACAACTTGAATAAGCTTTCTTGTAAGCTCTAGTGGCATTAAGGTCTACTAGATATTCATTTGCAAATATTCTTTGTTTATCTGTTAGTTTGGCCATAATGCCACCTCACTTTCTATAAAATAAAAGAACCCCATAATTAGGATTCTAAGTTTTAGTTTGTATTTTCTATTAAACTATTTATAATTTCTTTAATAGAGTTCTTAATTTTGTCATGCCGAATTTTATCTACATCTATTTTTCTAATTTCTTTAATTTCATCTTTTTTCACAAATCTTTCTACACCATCTTCAAATACTAAATAGTAATCTTCATATTCCAGAAAACATGAACAAGATATAATATCTTTGTTTAAATGCATTATAAATATATTATTCATCTCAATTTCTTTAATAACTCCATATATTCCAGTTTGAAACAGGTATATAATTATACCCATTCCTGCTAAATATCCTGTAAAAAATATTGTTGAAATATCTGTTATTCCTAAAACAGCAACTATAAATATTATCATAAACACACATGAAACAACTCTACTAAGTGTGTTTATTAATTTATATTTAAATTTCACCTTGTTCTTATTTCCATTTTCAAACTTATCAATAAATAATTTTTCTATTTCTTCCGATATTAATATACTTAAAATCATAAAACATATCATTACAGCAACTATAAACCCTATAATAACTGTTAAATCGACATTATAACTTGGAGTTGAAATTGATTTAATAAATACACTTGATTTTCTATTTAAAATAAAATCTTTAATATAGTAACAAAACATAAGTATATACATCAAAATTATCATATTTCCAATCCATTTTAAAATAACTTCAAATGTAGATTGTTTCCAATAAACGTTTTTATATTTCAACTTTATTTTTTCAACAAAAAATCCGCTAAATACTTTTATTAAAAAACCTGCAACTGTCCAAAATGATATCATTGTAAGTAATATTTCTTTGATATCCTTTAAAATCTCCATTTTATCCCCTCCCCAAAATATCTTACAATATTTCCTATAATATAGCAATAAAAGACACCTAGTTTCCTAAGTGCCTTTTTTATTGTGGTTTATGGGGAATTCAACTTTCTTTTACAATATAATTATAACATCTGTAATCCTCTATATATTCTCATTCTTTTCTCATTTTCTTCTCAAAATTTTAATATAAAAAACTACCTTCATGCTTTGCTATATCCTCCACTAAGTCATCCCGCATTCTGTAAGCTGTAGCTATAGCTATGTTTAATCTTTCAGCTATTATATTAACCTTCATTTTATCTCTATACTTAAGCTCTATAAATTTTTTATTTTCTAGACTTAAATCTTTTAAATTCTGCTCCATATGAGTTATAAAGCTTTCTGTATCTCTAAGCTTAGCTTTAAATTTAAACAAATTTCTTATCTTAATAGCTCTTTCCTCTTCTAGTTTCTCTATAGCCCTAATTATTTCGCTTTCTGCATAGCTTGCACTATTAGTACTTGTTTGTACTCTCTCATTAATCCCCATCCCTGGTTGATGATAGTCTATTTTAATATTAGTATTTTTAATATCATATTCTATGGATTCAATTTGCTTTTCTAACTGTTCTATTCTAACTCTAATATCATTAATTTCTTTTTTCTCTCTAAAATAACTATAGAGCTTACCTTCTGTCTTTCTAAATAGTTCTTTATTCAAGTCTCATCTCCTCCAGTTCAAACTCAACTCTTTCTAGTTCTTCTGTATATCTCTTAAGTATAGTAAGTTCTACAACTTGGCTATCATCTTTAAACGCTATTCCATTTAAACTATCTAAAATTATCTTTGCAATATTATCTCCATCTGGCTTTTTAGTTGGATACTCTAATCCTTCTTTTATAGCTTTTATTCTCTTTTTAGAATAGCTACTCATTATTGGATAGTATGCTGTTATTATAGCTTTAATTGGTCCATCTAAGTATTTTCCATCTTGCTCCCTGTAATTAATCCTTACCCAATTCTCATAGTTAACTGTATCTTTAGGAGTCATAGCATGTCCATTAAACACTCTTGGTCTAGCCTTTCCTTTTATCTTCCCTTCGACTACTATCATCTTCTCCCTCCTCTTCATCTTCATTGCCTACAAATATATATTTCTCTAAAAACTCTCTTAAATTCATAACCAACTTCCTTTTTCATTAAATTTGAATAAAAAAATACCGCATATTCATTTCTGAATAGTACGATATCTTAAGCAATCTAATATTTAAATTTATCTTCATAATATATTAAGATTGTTTATTTATTTTAGCAAAGTAACTATCTATCATTTTTACTTTTTCTGTTCTCTCCATTAATTTATAGTAAGTCAGCCACTTTTCAATTGAATGTAAAGGAATAGTTGTACCATGAATATCAATATAGTCCTTAATATCCTTTTTTTCAAGTGGAAAGTAATGCTCAATATTACTATTTACTATAACAAATCCAGCAATAACATCAAAATCTATTCCTTCAATATTGAATTCCATAAAGTCCTTTGTTTTGTATTGTATATTAGGATTTTTAGGTTGTAATTTACCAAAAGATAAAAGGATTTTTTTTATTTTTTCCACATCACTTTCAGCAACCATAATATCAATATCATGAAATTCATTAGTAATTTTTTTAAAATACAATAATAATGATGCACCGATTGCCCATGTAATATTATTGGAATTTACCTCTTTGGCAACTTTCGATAGAACTTTCAGTTTATTTTCTATAGTTATCAAACATCTCACTCCTATTAATTATAATTATTCAATTCATATTTCATATAATTATGACTTAATTATATCATTTTTTGTAAATACCGTACTATTCAATTTTCAACGAATAATTTATCTTACTTAATCTTAAATTTGCATATTATATTTTCAACTACATAAACTACTGTTGAAAGGTGGTTAATGATATGAAAAAACTTACTGTTATACTATTGATCTTAATGACATTAATATTTAATATATCCATTACGACAACTGCATTTGCAGAAAATATGTTTAAAGAAGGAACTTATAGCATATCTGATTTTAATTTTTCAAAGGATAGCTTATATTATATCCAGAACGTTTCAAATGGTCGTGCTTATGCTATCGTTTTTGATGAAGAACTTATTGCAACACAAGTCTTATATCTAACACCTAAATCCCCTAAGTATAATCTAGTTCCTCTTACCGATAAACACAGAATTGTAATAGTTGGTGATGGTCAAGTATATATTGATAAATGGACACAATAGGGTGTCCATTTATTTATTAAAATCTTTACACTTTCTTTGAATTGTGAAATAAAAAACCACCGTATTATTCAGAATTGAATTTTACGGTAGTTTAGTCGTTAAATAAGAATTTATTATCTTAAAATTGATTTAATCTTCCCTACTAAATTGGAATTTAAAAAGCATTCCAAATGAAGCAAAATACAAATACACATCCCCATGCATTATTAGTTTCTCTTTTTATTATAAGCATACCATAAATAGCTATGAATGTAGTGATTATTTCAATAATACCCCAGAAAGATGTACTAAAGGGATGAAATAAAATACATATCACAGCACAAGCAATAGCACCTACATTAAACCACTTACTTTTAGGTGGATATATACTGTTTAATTTATCGCTAATAACAACATAATTAAATCCTTCAAAAAATCCCCACACTATAAAAATCAATGCCATTCCTAAAACGTTGATTGGAATACCACTTTCTAATACATCATTTGTAATAATAATGCTCAGTGGGTGATAACCTGTATATTGTCCTGATATAAAAATATACATTAAGTATGGAATAAAACAGATAATTGAACCTAATGTAGATTTAATTGTATTTCTTTTTAATAATCCAAAATCTGAAAATCGTTCCTTTCTAAAAATACATACTACTGTAATTCCTAATCCAGCTATACCAAATTGAACACCTGCATTAAGTACCAAACGTAGGACAATAGAATTATTAGAATCCTTTATATAATTCACCATTTGATTTCCAAACAGCATGTATACTATAAATGATCCCAATGTTATTAATGTAATAATCCATATATCAGCATCTAGATTTCTTTGCTCTAAAGTTAAGCTTTTTTTACCCATCTTATACCTCCAGTATAAATTACTATTTAACTTATCTAATTCAATTATACGCTAAATACACCATAATTTTCATGTTATTTCAAATACCGTACTATTCAATTTTCAAAGAACACACTTTATTATATGATTGTCATATGAGAATACCACCTTGCAGCAGTACTCCCATATGACCTTATTCCTAGATTTAAAATATCTTTAATTGTTCTTCAATCATTGGTTCATAATTCATTAAAATTAATTCATTTCTAACTGGCATCTTATCACCTGCAGCTCTATTTTTAATTTGACTGGCCGTACTGTACTTAACTACATACCAATCCTTATACAAGTCATCAATTAGTGGACTACTGTAATAACAAACCATAGCTTTTCCTTTTATTTTATCCAATCTTTCTTTTAACCTAATATGGTCCTCCTCTTCAAATCCTCCAAAGTACATATTTTCGTGGTCATGATATGGTGGATCTAAAAAGAATAGTGTATCTTCTGTATCATAGAACTTTATTACTTCTTCAAAGTCTCGGCTTAATATATTCCATGTTTTAATTAATTCGGACATTCCAGGTATAAGCTCTGTTGCACTTATTAATTGCTTGGCCTTATTTTGAGTTTTAGATAATCCAATTCCATTTCGGTATTTATGTCCTCCGCCTCCAAAGCAAACCCTCATTAAGTAATAAAACCTAACTGCTGATTCTATATTATCCTCTGGCCATGGCTCCCATTTCCACTTCTCATATAAACTTTCACTATATGGTAATGCTGAACATTCTTTGTATAGTTGTTCCGGATTATCTTTAAGTACCATCATATAATTTACAAGCCTATCGTTTATATCATTTACAATGGTTAACTTTGATGGATTTACTGTCTCTTTAAAAAATGGAACTGCTCCGGATCCAAAGAAACAATCACAAAATATATCATGCTTAGGCATTAAATCTATATAAAGCTCTTCCTTGCCATGCTTTCCACCTATCCACTTTATATTGCTTAATCTTTTGAGTTTCAATTTATCACCTAATTTCTTTTAATATTTAGAATGGCATGTCCTCCCCATCATCTACTGGAGTATAATCATTGTTGTCCTGTCCTTGACTCTTATTCCCAAACTCTAAGAAACTCACTTCATCAGCTACAACCTCAGTAACATATCTTCTTCCACCATCTTTAGCCTCATATGACCTAGTTTCAATTCTTCCAGCTACACTTAAAAGCTTACCTTTACTCATATAGTTAGCAGTACTCTCCGCTTGTTTCCCCCATACTACTATAGGGATAAAATCAGCCTCTGGTTGACCTTCCTTCTTAAATCTCCTGTTCACTGCCATTGTAAATGTGCATACTGCAGTTCCTGTGCCTGGAGTAAACTTTAGCTCTGGATCCTTAGTCATGCGACCTATTAAAACAACCTTATTCATAAATCATACCTCCTAAATTTATTACCACTACTTACAATCACATTTAACCTTCAATGGAGTAAACATAATCTTTGCTGATTCATCCTTTATGCTTTTTTCTAACTTAATCTTATTTGATTCAACATTCTGTGCTAGTTGACCTATAGCTTTTTCATTGAATTGTCCTCTTTCAACAATCTCTTCATTAATTTGATTGCATTGTATCTCTATAGACCTCTCAACACTTTTCCAATATACTTTCTGCTTGTCCATCTTCTTGTCTAAGTTATTTAATTTCCTTTCTAGAGTAATATATCCCATAAGAACTAAAACCCCTATAACACCTATTCCTAAGCCTAAAATTATATTCATCTTCTATTCCCCCTTATTTTTTCAAGATAACTAATACTTTTTTATCTAGTAATGTCTCTAACTGCTCATTGAACTTAGTTTCTATTATGTCTTTTGCTAATTCATAACCTACAACCATAATTATTTCATTTTCCTTATCCTCTATCTCTGTATTCATGAACCAGGTCCTATAGGTTATTTCTCCATACTGTTCATATATCTTTGAGTGATACGGAGTAGGAACGGATAGTGATGGGAGTGAAGGGGGTTTTTCTTTCCCTTCTTCTCCTTCTTTAATTTCTTTAATTTCTTCTCCTTCTTCTTTTGTGTACCCTTCGTTGTTCTTTTGATGTTCTTTTGATGTATCCTTCGTTGTTCTTTTGATGTTCTTTTGTTGTTCTTTTGATGTACCTTTTGTTGTACCCTCATCTTGATAAAGCCTATAGTTTTCAATGGTTATCGTTGTACCCTTTGTTGTACCTTTTTTGATTATCATTCCTTCGCTTTCTAGTAGCTTAAGGTACTCCCTAGTTTTCTTTCTACTCCACCCCCATTTTTCAGCAAGTTTTAACTCTGATGTATAGTAACTTCCTCTAGGAATATTAACTATTTCATTACCTATTAGTAACTTTTCATCCTTCCATCTTGCTAATTGGATGAGGTCCACAAATGCTCTGAATTTTTCTGCATCCTGGAATATCCAATGTTCAAAGATACTTCTATCTAGCTTTATCCATCCTTCTGCCATGAAATCACCTACTTGTCACTTATGTTTTCAAAGGTTTTTAAACCCCACTGCCTATCTATAGAATTAGTTAAATCATTCCACTGGCTATAACTAAACTTAATTAGTTTTTCAAGATCTCCATCTTCAATAAATATCTCTATATGACCCCCACCATCTTTGATAGATATCACCTTACCATCATCAGCTCTAAGGTCTATCTCTTCTTTATACATATGATCCTCTCCTTTACTGCTTATTTGTTGAGTCACATTTTTTAGAAAGTCTCTTATATACTTGTTCATACTGGTCACTAGAAAGCTCTTTGATTTCTCTAACTCCAAAGTCTTTCTCAATAACTTGCTTTATGACATCTTCCGAAATCCCTGCAGTTGAAGCTAATTGGGTTAGTTCTTTAATTTCTCTATCGCTTATTGAGCTTGGTAATGCCCATGTAGGCAATTTAGGTATCCTCCAATAGATAGTCTTTTTATCTTTAGTAACAGCCTTTTTCCATCCAGTGTTATCCTTAGGCTTTTCTAATGAACATTCTGCAAAGCTTTCTGTAAGATTATAGAGATATCTTCCTATACCATATCCACTACTAGCACACCTCTTTAAAGCTCCGCTTATTCCGCCTTTAAAAGGTTCAACATTACTTTCACTTGCTCCATCTTCTTTATATATCCATTCTCCCTGGCTATCCTTCACCGATATTCTGCATATTATATTGCTATCATTTGAACCTGTTCTATACTCAACTTTCCAGCCATCAAATCCAAATACATAATCTAGTCTATTTTGTATTGCTCTAGCTTGTACATAACATAAGACCATTGCCCATGGCTTATTGTTGGATACACCACAACTTTGAACTCTCCATTCAACCTCATTCTCTCCAAACGGTTTTCTTAATTCTTCTTGTATATCCATTTATCTAATCCTCAAGCTTTCAGTTTGCTTTAGTACTACTCCTGGTATTTCTTCACCAGCCTTTAATCTACTAAGCGTTTCTTTTTTATCAAGAACTGGTGCTGGAGTATTGAAAAGTTCCTTAGGTATAACACTTTCATCTAAAACTTCTACACTTGCTGGATTCTTTTGAATACTGAATGAGAATAATTTACCTTTAATCTTAGGCTTGTCCACCGCTCTCATAGCCTCTTCTAAATATCCCTTAAGATTTTTAACATTAGTTTCTAAACTTTTTCTTCCTGCTGCAAGTCTAGTCTCTTCTTCTTTATATCCTGTAATTTGAACTTCCATAGTTTTTATAAGTTTTGCTATGTTTTCAGACTTATCTTCTAATTGCTCTCCAACCTCATTAAGTGCTTCATTTATAACTTCAACTGGTACTGTAGGGTCTTCTAATAACTCCTGTAAGTTTAAATAGTTTTGTGTTAATTCATATAGTTTCATTTATATTTCCCCCTTATAATCTAAATCTCTGATAGTTTCACCTGTATGCTCGTTGTGAATTTCATTATTGTCTAATTCTGTGCCAGGTGGTATAATTTCAGAAAGAATATTTTCTTTAGGTTGCATCTTACTTTGGTCGGTGGAGCAACCTTTTACTATTTCTATGGCTTCACTTATACTTTTACCCTCTTCACAAAGTCTTTTTACTTCATCAAGCTTTTCATTTAAATCTAGCAATGTTGACACTTTCTAGTACCTCCCCACTTGTAGTTTTTAGTTTTCTTTCGTATTCTTCGAGAATTTTCCATGGCATGAATATCTGCATCACTTGCAAGAAATTCTCTTTTTCTCTTCCGTTGGAGCTCTAGTATTGTCTGAACAACCTCTTCTTTACTTTGCTTTCTCATAACCATAACTACACCACCAATTCGCAAAGTGCATTGGTTATAAAGATTAATGTTACGAATCCAGATAAGAATATTCCGCCACAAACTTTTCTACCGACGTTATTCTCTCTCCTGTATTGAACTAAACTTGCAATACATATTATTGATGTGAAAATAATACTTACTACTCCTGTTACGATATAACCTAAGCTATTCATGACTACAACCTCTTTATTTTCTTAATGCAGCTTGGACAAATGTTCTTTCCATTAAAGTTCTTTACGTCTTTACCTTCGCCACAGAATAAACATGTTGGCTCGTATTTCTTTAATACAACCTGGTCCCCATCCACATAAATTTCTAGTGGGTCCTTAATGTCTATACCTAACGTTCTTCTTAATTCTACTGGTAATACTACCCTTCCTAAGTCATCTACTTTTCTTACTATTCCTGTTGCTTTCATGATTAAATTTCCTCCTTAAATAAATTCAATATAAAATCTCTACCTTTTCCAGTCCATTTACGATCATAAATTATATGTCCATTGTCCAAAACGTCTTGTTTTATACTTACATATCCGCATTCGGAATATTTAGAATATAATAGCCATGTCCTGTTCTGCTTGTATTGTATTTTCTTATCTGATAAAAGGCTATTTAACTTAGTAGCACTACTTAAGCCAAGTTCTTTTGCTATTTCGGATGTAGTATATAGCTTGTTTTGGTGTACTAATTTATCCCTTTGCTTTTCTGCTTCAATCCTTGCTACTTTCTCCTCTTTAAGTTTTGTTGCTGCTGCTATTAGTAAGTCGGGATTATCTAGTAATTCATCTGTCGCATACATGCCATGTTTTCTTATGCTTGGCAGTACATCACTTGTTACCCATCTTTTAAATTTTTTAGCACTTGGTAGTTTGCTACTTAAGATTAAACTGTAAAGTCCACTTTCGTTAATTACTACTGGGGATTGTTCTCTTCCTATGGAGTCACGAATCGTTACCCCATCTCCAATAAATTTATCTTCTTGTTCAACATGATCTAATAATGCTTTTCTTGAATTTGTATATCCTAATATTTCTGCAATATCTTTTCCAACAAACCAAGGTTCATTATCTCTTGTCAAAATTCTTACTTGTCCAAATTCTTCATTTTTAAAAATCTCAATGTTATTCAATCTCATTCCTCCTTTATTTTGTTTTATTCCCCAATAAATGCTAGAATGTTGTTGAAAGGGGATGATTTTATGTCTGAGCTAAAAAAATTTATTTCTTCTTCGTTTAACTTAATAACTGTATTTTCTTCAGTTGGTCTTTCTTTATTTTTTTGGATATTTCAACCACTCAATACTATACCTGCATATTTGTTCATTATTACTTTGTGCCTTTGTTTCTTTTTATTATGGTTATTTTTAATGAGTATATTGAATAATAAAAAAGAGAATTCATATGATATTAAAGTAATACAAAGTATAGGAACATATTGCCTTTGTACTCCAAATAAAATATTAACGCACGATTCAATAGTATCTTTTTACTATTTAGACAAAGGTTTTGAACATCTAATTGCTTATGGTATAGTTATTAATATTCAAGGAAATGATATGGTCCAAATTGAGCCTACATTGATTCCAAATATAATTATTAAATCTAACTCAGTTTCAATCACTAATTTCATAATCGAAAATCGTAAGTCAATAATAATAAAACCTATTGTAACTAAACCAATAATTAAATATTTAGGAGGTATTTATGAAAAAAATATTTAAAGTTGTAAGGATAATTAGCCCTACCGAAATAGTTATCAATGCTGGTAGTAATGAGGGAATACTAGACTATCAAAGATTCTTAGTATACTCACTTGATGGTGAAGAAATAATCGACCCAGATACAGGAAAATCCCTTGGAAACTTAGAAATTGTTAAAGGCACTGGTATTGCTACATTTGTTCATGAAAAAATGTGTACAATAACCTCTGACATGTATTCTAAATATAGTAATTTAGATATAAATTTAATTCCAAAAATCAATTCCTATTTCGATGACAATAGTCCAAAAGTTGGTGATGAAAAGCACCTTTCTTTTAAAGAAGTTACAGTAGGTGATTTCGTCAAAGCAATCTAAAAAATATAATTAATATCGGTCCGGCAACTGAACCTAACAAAGGATAAATTATTCCAATTCCTATTCTTGAATTTGATGATTTATCCATTTTTTTTAATATTTTATCTAGATAAATTGTAATTATAAAATTTGCAATAATGTTTATAGTAAATACATACACTACGGCTAGTTGGAATTTATTCATTTCTCATTCCTCCCTTAATTTCCTTACCCTCACGTTGGAGCTGCTTGAATACTAATTTAATTCTTTTACATTGTCTAAATCTGACAAATCTTTACCTGCATAGTCTCTAAGAAATCTTAATAACTCTATTTTTGTAACTTTAAGTCTACCTAGTTTTAAACCTACCAGTATTTTCTTATCTATAAGCTCATAAACTTTATGTTGATCAACTTTTAAAATCTTTGCTATTTCTGGAACTGTATATAATAAATCTTCCATTTCTACCTCCTTAATTAATCTGAAATACTTTTTCAACTTTTTCATCTAATGCATGAGATATTGCTTTCATTACATCCAGACTTGGATTAGTTCGTTTACCTTTAGCCAGTGAACATACATATGCAGATGTTATTCCTGCTTCTTTAGCTATATCTGCATAGCTTAAACATTTCTTCTTTCTTATGCTGTCAATTTTGTTCATACATTTAATTCTCCTTTCACTTATTTATTAATGTTTACTACGTGTTAATAGTATCATATACTGTCAGTAAACGAAACTACCGCTAAACCTTATATTATATCATTATCGTTTACTATCAGTAAATAGCTTATTTTTTCTTTATTTTTCTTAAATTTTCATTGCTTTTTATTAACTGTGAGTATATAATATTAACTGTGAGGTGATAGTGTTGTTAGGTGATAATATTAAAAAAATAAGAATTAATAAAGGGCTAGGCCTAAATGAAACTGCTAAGAAAGCAGGTATAACAGGTGGTTATTTAAGTTCTATTGAAAATAATAAAAGAACTAATATTGGAACTGATATTTTACAAGCAATAGCTGATGTATTAGAAGTATCAGCAAGTGAATTCTATGTTGATGCTGAAAATAAAACATTAGAAAAGTCACCTGATAAAAATGATTTAACAGATAAAGATAAAAAAGATATAGAGAAAAGCCTTGATGCTACTCTTAAACAACTAGAAGAACAAGATGGACTTATGCTTTCTGGTAATCCAGTAGATGATAACGACTGGGAACTTATTAAAAGTGCTATAAAAAATGGTCTTGAGTATGCTAAAAAAATGAATAAAGAAAAATATACTCCTAAAAAATATAAAAAGTAGTTTTCTATTAGGGGGATTGGGGATATTGAAAAATATTATAAATAAAAAGGTAAATTATTTAAAAAAGACATTTAATACAAATAATCCTTTTGAATTATGTGAGTGCTTGGGAATAAAAGTATTCTTTGAGGATTTAGGTAAGAATACTAATGGATTTTTCCAAGCAGCTCCAAGAAATAGGATTATTCATATAAATTCTAAATTAAGTGATATAGATAAATTTTTCACATGTGCACATGAATTGGGCCATGCAATATTTCACTATAAATCTAATGTTTTATTTCTTGAAAAAAACACTCTTCTATCAACTAGTAAATATGAAATTGAAGCCGACACGTTTGCTGCTGAGTTGCTAATTGACGATAATCTTTTAAATAGATATGAAGATTTTTGTCTTGAAGTTGTAGCTAATTGTGAAGGTATTAATTATAAATATTTAAAGCTTAAATTTGACTTAATTTAAATTAAGTATATATTTTTTTAGTTTCACGCGAACATACGTGTGTCAAAGGAGGTATTATTATGCAAGGTGGAACTCGAAAACGTGGTTCTACATGGAGTTACTATTTCGACCTTGGAATAGTCGAAGGTAAAAGAAAAAGAAAAGAGAAGGGAGGTTTCAAAACTAAAAAAGAAGCCCAGGAAGCCTTAAGAATTGCTTTAAATGAATATGAAAAATGTGGATCTGTTATAGATGAAAGTAATATTTCTGTTTCAGATTACTTTGATTATTGGTATAAAGAGTATGTGCTTATTAACTGCAAATACAATACGCAAGAATATTACAAAAGGATAATAAAAAACCACATAACGCCATCCTTAGGTATATATAAACTTAAATCATTAACTCCAGCTATACTACAAGAGTTTATAAACCAAAAATACCTAAGTGGATTATCTAAATCAAGTATAGATAATTTCTATGGAGTACTTTCTGGAGCATTAAAATCAGCAGTATATCCTTATCAATTTATAAAAGAAAATCCTATACAATACGTTAAATTGCCTAAAAATAATAACTTGAAGAGCTCTAAGGAAGATTTAAAAATAATTTCTATTGAATACTTTAATAAAATTATCAATAGATTCCCTGTAAAAAGTAATTTCTATATTCCACTTCAAATTGCCTTTCACACTGGTATGCGTGGTGGAGAAGTTACAGCCTTACAATGGAGTGATATAGATTTAAATAATAAAACTATTAAAGTTAATCATACTCTAATAAGTAAAGGAAAAGGTATTTTTGAACTAGGTACACCTAAAACTAAAAGTTCTAACAGAACCATTGTTATAGGAGATACTTTAATAAATATATTAAAGAAACACAGCTTATATCAAAAAGAAAATAAGTTAAAGTATGGTAAGTATTATGCAGATTCTAATTTTATATGTACTAAAGAAAATGGTGAACATATAACAACTGATAGTCTTAAGTATTTATCTAAGGTAATAAATTATGAATTAGGTATAAACTTTAATTTTCACTCACTTAGACATACTCATGCTACTATGCTTTTAGAAGCTGGAGCCAATATAAAAGATATTCAAGAGAGATTAGGTCACTCAAAACTCGCTACAACTATGGATACCTATTCCCATGTAACCAACAAAATGAAAAAAGATACTGTTAATATTCTTGAAAATATACTTATACAAAAATAATTTGCCACCATTACAAAACTTATGGTGGCAAATCGGTGGCAAATCATATTTTTATTCACATCAAATTAGCTTAAACTCACTATTTATCTAGTCAGCTTAACAACGCTCTCAACATGCGGCGTATGGGGGAACATATCCATAACCTTCACCTTTTCCACCTTATATCCATTAGCAGTTAATACCTCTAAATCTACTGCTAGTGTTTTAGGGTTACAGGATACGTAGATTATTTCTTTAGCATCAAATTTTATTACGTAATCTAGGGCTACTGGGTGTACTCCCGGTCTTGGTGGGTCTAGGATTATTATGTCTGGTTTTTCTGTTACATTTTTTATGGTTACTGCTACGTCTCCTGCTATGAATTCACAGTTGTTTAGGCCGTTGATTTTAGCATTTTCTTTTGCAGCTTCTACGGCTTCTTCTATTAGTTCTATGCCTACTACTTTTTTTGCTTTTGGAGCTACTATTTGTCCTATGGTTCCTGTTCCGCAGTATAGGTCAAAGACTACTTTGTCTTCTGATTCTCCTATGAAGTCTCTTACTATAGAGTAAAGCTTCTCGGCTCCTTTTGTGTTAGTCTGGAAGAAGGCAAAGGGATTTATTTTAAATTTTAATCCTAGAAGCTCTTCTATTATATAGTCTTTTCCATGTAGTATTTCTACAGAGTCTGCTTGCACTACATCTGATAGAGAGTCATTTAAGGTATGGATTATTCCAGTGAGTTCTCCTTTTAGGTTTAATCCTTTTAAAGTATTTACAAAGGCTGTGAAGTCATATTCTACCTGTGTAGTTGTAACTATGTTAACTAATATTTCTCCTGTGTTTATAGCCTTTCTTACTACTAGGTTTCTTAAAAAGCCTTCATGTTTTAAGACCCTATAATAAGGAAGGTTTTCTCCTCTGAAGTGGTTTATAGTTGCATTTATTATAGCTCTAAAGTCTTCGTCTACTATTTGACAGTTATGTACTGATACTATGGCAAAGCTTTTTCCTTTAGCGTGCATGCCTAGGGTTAGTTCTCCACCTTTTTCAAAGTCTCCAAAGGTAAATTCCATTTTATTTCTGTATTCATAGTGAAGTGGGCTGCTTTCTATTCCTAGGTACTCATAATCTGTTATACCCTTGTTATCTAAAAGTGCCTTTACTTGTTCTTCTTTAAATTTAAGTTGAGTGTCTAGTGATAAGTCTCCTTGACTACATCCTCCACAAATTCCAAAGATATCGCAGGCTGGCTTTACTTTGTAATCTACATCTTCTAAAACTTCAAGTAGTTTAGCTTCTACTCCATTGGAATTTTTTTTAGTTACTCTTGCTCTAACCTTTTGCCCGGGCAATGCATTTTTTATAGCTACTTTTTCTCCTTCATGGAAGGCAACTCCCTTTCCTGGAAATTCTGTACCCTCTATGATAAATTCATATTCTTTTCTCTTTCTCATGTTTATCTCCTTATCTAATAAAATTCTATGTTAATTTTAATTTTTAATTTAAAAATAATTTCATTTATTATGTATATCTTTAAGTTTTATTAAAGTAATTTTACCCTCTATTTGGGGGTTCCAAATATAACTCAGAAAATCACAAAAACCTCTGAAACCCGCATGAACAGAACAAATAGTTAACTAGTTATATAGTTTCCTAGTTATATAGTTATATAGTTATATAGTTATATAGGTATATTGTTTTATTGTTCCCTATTTAACTATTTTACTATATCTATAGGTTCATAGTTTTCTAGATATATTGTTTCCTAGGTAAATAGGTGTATGTTTATTTGAAATTACCTAGTTTATTATATATTATCCCCCAGATTTTATCTAGGCTTTTATGGTATATCCCTAGGAATTTTAAAGCTTCTCCTTACACTCAATGTGGCAACTCTTAGTATTGTGGTATATATGTGGCTTAATTGACATAAAATATAGGAAGTTGATATAATGGTTAAAACTGTGGAAAACTTTGAGTTAACTTTTAGAATATCTTTAAAGGGGTGAGGTTATACTGTGAGATCTAAAAAAGAAAATACTAAGGCACTAATAGTTGATAGCTTTAAAAAGTTAATGACTCAACATTCCTTTGATAAGATAACTATAAAAATGATTACTGATGAGGCAAAGTTAATAAGACCCTCCTTTTATAACCACTTTGCTGATAAGTATGAATTACTTGAATGGATTTGTTATAAGGATATATTTGAAGGTGCAACCCTTCTTATAGATAATAAAATGTTTAATGAGACAATTCTTTTTATTCTTACTAGGATAGAAAATAATAAAGAGTTTTATGTTAAAGCTATGAAAATAGAAGGACAAAATTCCTTTGAGAGTATAATATATAAATTTCTTCTTAAGATGTTTGAAGAATTATTTTCTGTGCTAGATATAGAAAATATGAATTTTGAAGGAATTCTCACCGCTTCTGAAATTGCTAATTACTATTCTAGAGGTCTAACCTATTTTTTAATTACTTGGCTTAAAAAAGGTGTACAAGTTCCTGCTCATGAGTTAGCTGAAAAATATTATTTACTACTTTCTAATTCCTTAGAAGATATTGTATTCAAGCCATTATAAAAAGTTATGGGCTTTAACAAAATATCTTACTAATCTTATATAAAATATTGAAGATGCACTTTAATATTATTGTTAGCGAATGCCATTTGCAGGGATATTAGATTTACTTAGTATTTATGAATGGTAAAATCGTTAAGCAACACAACTTGTTTGAGTGTATACGAGTTGTTGTGTTGTAGATTTTACCTTGAATAAATGCTTTAGTAAATCAATATTCCGAAACGGCTGAGCGTTAATAATATAAGTGCTTATTCAATATTTATTTAGATTAGCTTATTTTGTTAAAGCCCCTACTTAACCTATCATAAAACAATTAAATAGATTTGTTTTAAAGCAACTACATAAGTTGCTTTTTGTTTTTTTTGATATACATTTAGGGCAAAGTGTATTTTTACATAAAAATCTATATTGACTATAATTTAAGAAAACAGATTATGAAAGGAAGATGCTTATGAGTGTTCTGGAAGTAATCATAGTATCAATAGGATTGTCTTTAGATGCATTTACAGTGACAGTATGTACAGGTGCAACTCAACCTTATCTTAAAAAGCGTATGGATTTTATTGTTGGCCTTGCATTTGGAGGAATACAAGCTATTATGCTTACTATTGGAATGATGATTACCAAGTTTCCAGTAAGCTCAATTTATTCTGAAACTTTTAAATCCATCAATCAATGGTTTTCTGCAATTATTTTCATTTTCTTAGGACTGAAGATGATAAAAAATGCACTTACTATTAAATCCATCAATGAGCAAAGGGAAAGTTTTAATTATAGAAATATTTTGTCCTTAGCCTTTGCAACTAGTTTGGATGCTTTAGTATTAGGAATTGGCTTTGCTCTACTGCGCACTGAAATTATTATAGATATGTTTATCATATTTGTGATAACAGGGATTTCATCTATTGTTGGACTAAGGGTAGGCTACCGTGTGGGTGATAAGTACAGAGTTGCAGTTAATATCTGTGGTAGCGTTATATTACTTATTATGGGAGTAAAAATGATACTTTCTTACTTTAAAATTATTTAAAATGGGGGTTGGCTTATGTTAAATGTAAAATATAAAATTGAAAAGGCTGCTTTAAAGCAGGGACTTGGATACTTAAAGAAAAATCCTGAGAAAAACTTTGAGAAAATTGTTCACTGGCTAAGAAAGTTTGATACAGAAAATTTATATGCATCTCAATATGATGCCATTGAAGGATTTTTGAAGGAGAAGGATAATAACTGGGTAGAGCTTATGACTAAATTAGCCAAAGAAGTGAATCCTCATATTTTAGAGACTGTGTTTAGTAACTTTCTTCTTAATTCTTCTATTAGAGGTTGGAGTGAATCTAGAAAAAAATCTAAGGAGTATGGCTATGAAATTCCCTTTACTTTACTTATAGACCCTACTACTGCTTGTAATAAGAAATGTATTGGTTGTTGGGCTGCTGATTATAATAAGGCTTTAAATTTAAGCTATGATGAATTAGATAGTTTACTTATTCAAGGTAAGGATTTGGGTATCTTCTTTTATATAATGACTGGTGGTGAGCCTTTAGTTAGAAAGAATGATATTTTAAAACTCGCTAAGAAACATAATGATTGTGTGTTTATGATATTTACTAATGGAACCTTAATTGATCAGGCTTTCTGTGAAGACCTATGTGAAGTTGGAAATATAGTTCCTACTATTAGTGTTGAAGGCTTTGATGATGCTACTGATGCAAGACGTGGTGATGGTTCTTGGAAGGATATTACTCGTGCTATGGCTCTTATGAAAGAAAATAGAGTTCCATTTGGATTCTCAACTTGCTTTACAACTAATAACTGTGACAGCGTTTTATCTGAAGAATTTATAGATATGATGATAGATATGGGGGCTTATTTTTCTTGGTACTTTACCTTTATGCCTATAGGCTGCAAAACAGATACTTCCTTAATGGCTAATCCTGATCAAAGAGAAAAACTCTATCGTACTATAAGAGGTTGGCGCTCTACTAAACCAATATTTAATATGGATTTCTGGCATGATGCTGAATATGTTGGTGGTTGTGTGGCTGGTGGAAGACGCTACTGCCATATTAATGCTAATGGAGATGTGGAACCTTGTGTATTCTGCCACTACTCCAGTGCTAATATAAAGGAAGTTCCTTTAATTGAAGCTTTAGGACAGCCACTGTTTATGGAATATCAAAAGAATCAACCTTTTAACAATAATCAATTTAGACCTTGCCCAATTCTTGATAATGCTCCAAAGATTGCAGAGATGGTTAAGGCTTCTGGGGCTAAGTCTACAGAGTATGTAGATCCTGAAAATGTAGAAGATTTAGTAGCTAAAACTATAGACTATGGTGAAACTTGGGCTAAGAGAGCAGAACCACTATGGGAAGAAAATTTAATGTGTAAAAATAAATAAAAACAACTATATAAAATGGATTTTCGCTAATAAACTAATCTAAGATAAGTGTTGAGCATGCGCAAACAATAATATAAAGTGCAAGCTCAGCATTCTATATAAGATTAGTAATATATTTGCGAAAATCTTTTTTTATTTTTAATTTAGTAAAATTCTTATAATCCCAATATTCATTGACACTAATTCTAAATGTATTTACAATTATAGTATCTATAATATATATTTTACAAAGGTTGTGAATACATAACTAATAAACTATATTATATTTATTTTAATCTTTATTTAAAGGAGATATTTATGAAACGAAAATTTTTAAACTTAAAATCCTTAATACTTGTTATTGTATTAGCATTTACCACAAGTTTCTTTAACACATCTGCTAATGCTGAATCCAATATACTTGACTCCCCTGAACTTTTATATGCAACTAATGATGCTAAAAATGATATAAATACATCTAAAAAGAGTTCTAGTGATTCACTAGTTCCTACCCGTTCTCAGCTTATGTGGGTAACGGATAATGCTGATGTATTGCCTGATAGTAGTATAAAATATATAATCACAAGAAACAAGAAGTTTACTGAAACTAGTGATGCTGAAATCTCAGTGTTAACTATTGAAAATTTACCAGAAGGTAATGACATAGAAACCTATGCTTATAAAGTTTTTGATGAATGGGATATGGACTTAAAAGAAAAAAATAATGCAGTATTACTTCTTATTGTTTCTGGTGAAAATAAGACTTTCATTGCTACAGGTACTGGTTTAAAAAGTGCTTTAACGGATTCAACAGTCTATAAATCTATAGAAAAAAAGTTTGCTACATCCCTAAGTACCCATAATAATAAGTACAATCTTAGCAATGTGGTATCAAGCTTAGCTACTAAGATTGATACTATTGATAAAAATAATTCTTATGATATAAATAATACTTATAATAAAAGTAATTCTGATAACTCAGGCGTACCTTTTATGAAATATTTAGGAATAATTTTACTTTTTGCATTTTTACTTTTTTTATTTTTATTTTTTTATTTTTTAAAACGTGTTTCTAAATCTTCTATTTATAAAAATTATAGGAAAAAGAACAATGTTAAAACAACTTCTTCTGCTAAAGAATTGCCTTCTTCTACCGATGAAATAATCTCTTCTGGTGATGAAGCTGTAGATGTTATTATTGCTGAAGGACTTGCTTATCTTAATCAAATTAAAAAGGCAAATGATGAAATTCCTGATGAGAAGATTACTAATCAAATTACACGTATGGAAGTAGCTACTGACAAGATTTTTAGATACATTGCAAAACATCCTGAAGATGCATCTCAAATAAGTAAATTTATGAGCTATTATTTACCTACACTTTTAAAACTATTGAATTCATATATAAGTTTAAATGGACAATGTATTAAAGGTGGTAACATATCTACTACCATAGAAAACATTGAAGGCATTCTTTCTACTATAGCGGATGCCTTTGAAAAACAATTAGATAATCTATTTGCTGATGATGCTCTAGATATATCTACTGACATTAAAGTACTAGAGGCTATGCTTGTCCAAGAAGGTCTAACTAGTGATGGTTTTATGAAATAATTTGTTTCATATAAATTTTTTCAAATTATACGTGTTTAAATTTTATGCTTACTTAAGTATAGAGAAATATATTTATTTTAATATCAAGGAGGATAATTAAATGACAAATACTGAAAACAAAGATATATTATATACAAATTCTAATACATCAAATATAGTTCCTTCACTTACCTTAGATACTTTTACTGAGGCAACTCCTGAAGTTAAACCACAACTAGCTCCAGATGTGGAACCTGAAGTTCTTGATGATAGCTCATTAAGTGATGATGAAAAGAAAATTGTAAGTGATTTTGCAGAAAAAATTGATATTACTAATACAAATATGATCCTTCAATATGGAGCTGCATCTCAAAAAAAAATAGCTGGATTCTCTGAAAGTGCTCTTAAAAATGTTCGAACAAAGGACTTAGGTGAAGTTGGAGATATGATAACTAATTTAATTGGTGAACTTAAAGACTTTAATACTGAAGAAAAACCAAAGGGTATCTTTGGAATATTTAAAAAAGCAGCTAATAATATATCAAATCTTAAAACTAAATATAATAAGGCAGAAGTAAATGTAGATAAAATATGTAATGTTTTAGAAGGACATCAAATTCAGCTATTAAAGGATATTGCCATGTTAGATGAAATGTATAGTATAAATCTAGTATATTTTAAAGAACTTTCTATGTATATCCTTGCTGGCAAGAAAAAACTTGAGGAAGTTCGTAAAGTAGTGTTACCCCAATTAGTTGCAAAGGCTAATACATCTAATCTACCTGAAGATTCTCAAGCTACTAATGACATGGCTAATCTTTGTGATCGTTTTGAGAAAAAAATTCATGATTTAGAACTTACTCGTGTAATATCTATTCAGATGGCTCCTCAAATTAGATTAGTTCAAAATAATGATACTCTTATGGCAGAAAAGATACAATCTACCTTAGTCAATACTATTCCTCTATGGAAGAGTCAAATGGTTATTGCCTTAGGTGTTGCTCATTCTCAACAAGCAATGGCAGCTCAAAGAGAAGTTACAAATATGACTAATGAACTATTACGTAAGAATGCTGAATCATTAAAAACAGCTACTATTGAAACTGTAAAAGAAAGTGAACGTGGAATTGTAGATATTGAAACTTTAAAACACACTAACCAAACTCTTATATCTACCCTAGATGAAGTAGTTAAAATCCAAGAGCAAGGCCGTCAAAAACGTCAAGAGGCTGAACTTGAAATTGGACGTATGGAAGGAGAGCTTAAGAAAAAGCTTCTAGATATTCGTTATTAATTTAAATTCTATTCTGTTTCTTTTTCTTCCTTTTCCCCTTATAATATAAGAGTAGATTATGCTTCATAAATTTATAATATATTCTTTAATATGAAGCTTGTAAAAATTAAATTTCTGGAGGAATTATGAATACACTTACTTTTATTTTTTTATGCTTTGCAGGTTTTCTGGCAGCCTTTGTAGATTCCATTGCTGGTGGTGGTGGGATAATAAGCGTTCCTGCTTATATGATAGCTGGTTTGCCTCCTCACGTGGTTCTTGGAACTAACAAGTTTACAGCTTCTATGGCCTCGCTTACTAGTTCTATTAATTTTATAAAGTCAGGTAACTGCAATTTTAAGTTTCTTAAAATAGTGGCACCTTTCACTTTAATAGGCTCTATTTTAGGAGTTAAGGCTGTACTTCTATTGGATGAAAGTTTTCTTCAACCTTTAGTTCTTGTGCTGGTTCTTGCCATAGGTGTTTATACATTCTTTTCTAAATCCATTGGGGAAAAGGATAATTTTAAGGGATTAAATAAAAGGAATATGACTATTTCTATAATCTTTGCTTTTTCACTAGGATTCTATGACGGATTCTTTGGACCTGGTACAGGCTCCTTTTTAATCTTTGGTCTTATTAATATTTTAGGTTTTAATTTTCTTAAAGCTTCAGCAAATGCTAGAGTTTTAAATTTTGTTAGTAATATTGCTGCTCTTGTTACCTTTGCCTTTAGTGGTAACATAAATTATCTAATTGGTATACCTGTTTGTGTATTTATGATATTAGGAGCTAAGCTTGGAACAAAGTTAGCTATTAATAAGGGTTCAAAGGTTATTAAGCCTATTTTTGTTACTATGTCCCTTGCGGTAGCTATAAAAATGTTATTACAACTATTCTAATATTAAATATTTTATATATTAGGAATAATTTTCTTTACAGGAACTTATCCTTAACCTATACTTATTAATGTGTGCTAAAAAGGAGGCTTTGTGCTCATGTATTCATTTGTTGTTGTAATTATTATAATTATTATTGGATTTTTAGTTTGTAAGAGAAATTATAAAAATAGAGCTAGTCATATTAATGGCAACTTATTAGAGTATTGTTATCACATTGTTGTAGAATTTGAAAAACTTAACTTTGAACAACGAGGAAGGTTTAAGGATTCTCTTACTCAAAAGGAATCAGATCTATTTGATGGAATAATAACTAGAAGCATGACTTTAGGTAAGAATCTTAACATACTTCAAAGCCATATGTTTAATCTAGAGTCTATTATGAAAAAAATAAGGGCACAAAAAACTAATATAATGCAATAAAAAATATTTTAATAAATATTTAGATATAATTTCTCATATTATACATAAACTAAATGGGAATCTTAAGAAAGGAATGATATTATGAATTTAAAAAAATTAATAACAAATACTTTAGCTATTGTAGGTGCTGTTGTGGTTGTAGATAAAATTGTAAATGCCGTTTCAAACAAGAGCATAAAGTCTATAAGTGAGGCTCTTATGAAGGGTGATTTAAATGAAGATGAAGATAGAGATGAAGAATCAGACCTATGTCAATGTAGCTTCTTAGATGATGACTATGAAGAAAATCTAAATGCTTGTCACTGTGGTGAAGATTCTGAAATTGATTATGAAGCTTTCCCTGACATAAAACAATATGAAGATAGTGACGAAGGTGCTTTTCAGTATGCTATAAAAACTGAACCTATTACGGATACACCAAAAGAAGTATAATATGTATTAAAGTCCACCTTCCTTAAAAGAAAGTGGACTTTTTAATTATCTGTGATGTTTTTTATGATGTTTTTTGTTCTTCTTGCTCTTCTTCTTACTTGGATAACATTCATCATATTCTTTATAATCATAGTATTTCTTTTTATGATGTTTGTGTCCATAATCACAATTATTTAGATACATGTTTTGAAGTAAATATTCACACTTCATGCAGTTGCTCTTAGGCTGCACACATTCCTCACATACCTTATAACTTATTGGATCACGATTTTCTAATCTACGACGGTCTCCTTCATATTCTTCTCTTAGGATGTCATCATATACTGGTTTTTCATACCTATTACAATCATCATTTAAAACTATGTCTTGATTATCTTCTTCTCTTTCACATTTGCATTTTATAGGTTTTTTGTCCCATTCCTTTATAAATTCTGATTTATCCTCATGGTGTTCATATAGCTCATCATTATTATGGAAGTTATGATTTTCTAGATAATCATCATCTTTATAATTATTTTGGCCATTATAGTATTCTTTCTTGCAATGGTAATCATCCTTATTCCACTTATCATGTTTATCATGTTCGTCATGGTGTTCATGATGGTGATCACAATGCTCTTCATGGTGTTCATGATGGTGGTCGTGATCATCTTCATGGTGTTCATGGTGTTCTTCATTGCACTTCTTACATTTTGGACAAATGTACTTAGATTTTTCTTCTAAGTATTCACAATCATCTTCACATCTATAATCCCTATTAACTTCATTAAGACCAAATTTATTCCTAGATTCTCTATTATCATAATATTTTTTATATGCTCTTTCAGCTTCTAATCTCTTCATATATAAAATATCATCAAATTCATCATCTGTTTCTACAAAATCATCATACATATCAAAATCTTCTTTTCTTTCAACAGATTTAATAAATCTTTTTGCTAAACCATCTACAGGATCCTTAAATTCTACAGATTTTACATCAGTATAATCATCTACATTCCATCTGTTATTACATTGACATTCATGGGAATTTTCATTATTAAATACTATCTCCCTACCAAAAGTAACATTAGCACTAGCTCTCTCTTGTGAAAAATCTCCGTCGGTATCAAAGGCTTCAATAGACATTATATACCTTTCTCCTAGACTTGGTTTGTTAGCTAGTTTTAAAACATAGGAGTTAGCATCTCTGCCTAATGTAGTTACATAGTTGGAGTTTATGAATATATTATATCCACCTAAATCTATATCAGTATTTTTAGTCCAATTCATTCTTATTTCTTGGCCTGTTGCTACTGCTCTAAAGTCTCTTACACTTCTAGGTTGCGTTAATAAATCTAAATTTTCTGGTCCATAGTTTAAGTCTACTGGTGGATTTACTCCAGGCATGGTTCCATTCTCAGTAAATTGCCACATTCTCCATCTAGTCCATCCACCTTGATCCCTTGGATATGGAGGATTTGTTGGTAATTCTGGATACATAGCAATCCAAAGAGGCATATCTGCTAGAATAAAGCCTTTCTTAGTATGGTAGAAATTATTATATAAATCAATAAAAAATGCTCCAGTATATAACATCATTTTTCTTCTAGTTTTTCTTTCAAATCTCTTTCTAAATCTGTCTACCCAATCTAGTAATGCATCTGTAGATATAGATTTATCTAGTGGTGCTTCAATGTCAATTACAGGGAATAGATCTCCATATCTTCCTGGTCCATAAGCTTGTTGTAATATGTCTATAAATCCATCACATTGAACATCTGCGGTAGTTAAATCTGTGGAAGGTACTGCATAGTGATATGCTCCTGTTTTTACTCCCACATTTCTTAATCCGTTTACATACTCAATAAATTTTCTGTCTATTCTAAATCTACCAGTACCATAACCAGAACCACGTAAATAAGCATATGGGGTTTGTGTTGCAAGTAGAGTATAATTTACATCGCCCCTATATTCATTTAAATCAGGACCTATTATGTTACGACTAGTTTTATTTTGCATACTCTCCTCCGAAATTGAATGCTTCACTTATTATATTACTAGTCATATATCCAATGTGTTACAACATTTTTATTTGAATTTATATGATTTTTTTAAAATTACTCTCATTAGATTTTAATATATAGAACCTAATTATCTACTGATTCTTTACTTTAATTTCTCCACTCTGTAAGTTTACCTCATATATTTTATTGTTTAAGAAAATATTTTCATCCCTTCTATTATTTCCTGAATAGGTTATATAGAAAATTATGCTATTTTTATCTTTAAATAAGCTCTTGTAGTATGTGGTAACTCCTTTTACATATTTATCGGAATCTTTATTTTGAGTGTTTGATGCCTTTATATCTTTTATAAATTTAAAAACTTCATCTTTAATATAGTTATTAATTTTCATCTCTATATCCTTGTTTATCATATTTTCAATTTTAGGATAAGATAAATACTGATTAAAATCTTCACTACTTTCTTCATAATTTATTGTTTTTATTATTGGGGCTTCCACTTGAATATTTACTTTATTTAAACCTTTAGGAAATTTACTTAGAGGTATATAAAATTTAGGAATTCCTGCTACGTAGGGAGCAATTTCATATTCATCAAAATATATAACTAAGTCTTTATCTGTTAAGAAAAACTTTTGATTATAAGGGATTACATTTAGTTTATCTACAGCTTCTTTGAAATATAATTCAGGATTTTTATTTATAGTAGCTTTCACATTGTCTAAAATAATTTTATTATAATTCCTATTATTACCCAAGAAATCTTCAATGACTCCTCTATTTCCTGTATTTATATCAAAGTTAAAAGACTCATCTACTGATGATCCATGAGCTCCACCTGTATAACTATATAGGTTTAGTGTTATTGAAAGGATATTATTCTTATTATAAGTCACATTATTGTTTACATTAATTACATAGGGTTTTGTTTCTAACCCAACTTTTATATTATATTCATTGTCTCTAATAGATAGCTTTGTTATATATTCTTCAAAGTCATTAATTCTTTTTGATATCTTATTATTTATAATCCCTTCTGCTTCTTTATTTTTAACAATCTTTACAATGGGCCTATTGATATTTACAGATACATACTTATTAGAATATACCTTTTCCTCGTTTTCTATTGTGGCACCTTCTTCATCTTTCAGTATATTATTAACCATTCTTGGTAAAGATATCTCTACGGAATCAGGATCACTGTGTGTATCTATGGCAAATGCTCCATGAAAATTAGTAGTTAATAATAAAACTAAAATTAAATATATAACTTTCTTCATAACATTTCTCCCTTCTATAAAATATATTTTAAATAAAATAACTTTATATTAGTTTGCCCATATAAATCTTGTGTACACCTGTTAATTTTTAATAAAAAAATGCCTTAACCTTTAGTTAAGACATTTTTTCAAATTAATTTTTTATAATTTAATTCTTAATTTATTTAATATAGTACTTGTTATTACCTGTGGTCCACCTAATATATACATTTTATTTATAGTATTTCTATTTTGCGTAACTAAATTCATTACTGATATATTCACCTCAGTTGGATCCATCAATAGTACAAAAGATTTTCTTTGTGCTGCTAAAGCTGATACTGAAAGAGCATCTGGAAAATCAGTTCCTAGAGCAGTATACATCTCACTAATATTTAATACGCTTTTAAATCTATTAAATATTTTTTGATTTGTATCATATCTATCTACTCCACCAATTCTTTCATAATTAATTAAAGTTTTCGCTGTGTAATCTGATATAACACCAGAACCACCTATTACATAAGTTTTAGTAATATTTTTATTACTTAAATAGCTTTTTATATTAGTTGGTATAGTGCTGTCTCTAGTTAAAAGTATCGGCATGGCTTTAATACCTGCAATGGATGATATGGAAAGACTATCTGCAAAGTTTTCCCCAGTTGTAACTACAACTTCACTTTGAATTCCAATCTGCTGTGCAATTTTTAAAGAAGTTTCATATCTATCTGCTCCACCTAACCTTTTTGTAGTTATATTCATTGCTTTAATTTGATTTTCAAAAGCAGATGAAAGAACACCAGTTCCTCCTACTATATATACATTCTTAACCTTTAGGTTAGATAATAAATTTTTAAGTTCTTGTTGTTCATTTAAAGATTGATTCCTAGCTAATAGTATTGGTGCTTTATTTTTAGCAGCCAACGGACCTGCACATAGAGCATCTGGATAATCTGTTCCAGGTGCTATTACAACTGTATCAGAAGAAGACCACCCCTTCTTTGCCACTAAATAAGAAGTTTCATATCTTGTAGCTCCATATATTCTCTCACCAGGGGTTGAAGAAAGGGTTACATTAGCCTTTAAATAATTATTTATACCATTAGCTATACCACTAGCTAATAATTCTTGATAAGAATTAGTGCTCATTTTAATTGCTTCACTTTTATTACTTATAAAACCACATTCTGCTAAAATTGATGGCATTTTAGTTTCTCTAACCACATGAAAATCAGCAGTCTTTACTTTTCTATCATAAGCTCCTGTACTGCTTATTAATTGTTTTTGCACAGAATCTGCAAGTGGCTTTGAATCCATTCTATTAGGATAATAATAAGTTTCTATTCCATATGCAGCAGTTGTAGTTGCTGAATTTATATGAATTGATGCAAAGGCATCAGCTCCTGAATTATTAGCAAGGGAACTAATTTCTCTAAGCTCCAAAAACTTATCCGTAGTTCTACTCATTACTACTTCTATTCCTTGAGATTGAAGAATTCTTTGAACCTTAAGAGCTATCGCTAAAGTTAAATGTCTTTCTTCTAATCCATTCGCACAAGCTCCTGGATCACCACCATATCTCGGATCACCACCATGTCCTGCATCAATAAATACTCTATAGTTACTGTTAGTTGTTATAGCTTTTGCAGTGGTTGCTGTTAAAGTTCTAGCTGATGCTACTTCTTTAGTTGGCTCCTTTACTAATACTTCATAAACATAAGTACCGCCTTCACTTTCAAGGGTTATAAAGGTTTCCCCTGTAGCTACACCCACAAATTTTCCATTTTTGTCTACTTTGACTATACTTTCATCTCTAGAACTTAATTTAAAAGGAATTGAAGCTTCTTCTTCTACTAAAAGGCTAGTATGGTCAATTGCTTGTCCAACATCAATGGATAATCCATTTTTCACTTGTACATTAGCCCCTTCATTTTCACTTAGTATAGTTTTTAATTGACTTTCTGTATTACTTATACCACCATCTTCTGCTGCAGCTAATCTACTAACTGGAGATACCATAGTAATTGTTAACATTGCAGTTATTGCACATAGTAGCTTTCTAATACGACTTTTACTTCTTTTCACTCTTCTTTCCCCCTATTATACATAATTATACATTTTATCACTAAAATATAGTCACCATTAATTTTATTCTACATATATCATTCATATCCTTTTGATTTTTGATAAATTATGTGGAATTTTTACTTTTACAGTGTTACTTATACATTATAACATATAAATTGGGAGTAATTTGTAAACTTTTATAATATAGCTTCCTCATGCAATAATTAATATGAATTTAAATCTTGGTAAACAGAGTTTTTAGCTTCAGATGGAGTATTAAAGCTAGTAGTAATGGATTTAATTAGAGCTATAACTTATAAAAGGTATATCCTAATGACTTTCATCACTATGATATACCTTTTAATTCTTACTTTAAATAATAAAATCCTTTGGATCATGCTCCTTTGCTTTAGGACCATTGTATTCAGCCTTAGGTCCATTAAATACAGCTTTAGCACTTTCTACTTGTGGATCATGATTTATATTTTTTTTCTTAAAATGTCCATCTTCTTTTTTATTATTTTGTGTTTTTTTCATATTTGTCACGGTATCACCCCTTTGTAATATTAGAGTAACCACAAATCTTTAGTTTATACTTTTTAAAGTTTCTTAAATTTAAATATAAGATATTTTCTAATATTTACCTGCACTTATAATCATATTATGATATAATTATAGTATTATACTCATATATTAAGAGTAAACTTAATATAATAAAAATGGTTTAAAGGAGGTTATTACATTATGGAATACAATTTATCAACTTTAGAAGCTTTTCAAGTTTTAGATTCTCATCCTACTTACAGAGCTATTAATTCTGAAGGTCATACTTTAGAACTTAGAGGTCCAGAAAAATTTATCATTCACAGACGTGTAAAACTTGCAAAAGATAAGCATGTAAGTCTTAATGATACATGGAGAATAATTAAGCCTATTGATTATGAACTAGCTAATGAACTTTTCAAAAGACTTAGAACTATAGAAATTAGATTTGAAGATGGTACTAAGAAATTCTATTCAAAGATGCCTGACAATGGTCATGTTATCCTTGAAAGTGATCTACCACATTATAAAAATTGCTTATTTTATTGTTTTAGTTACTATGAAGAGTAAAATTTCTATGTAAGGATTTATTATGGATATTGATGAGTGCATAAATAAAAAATAGACTATGAAACTTAATTTCATGTTTCATAGTCTATTTTTTGTAACCTTTAAAGTACCTACTAATATATTATATATAGATAGTACTTTTTGGGAGATTTATATGGAATTTTACGGAAGTCAAACTGAAAAAAATCTGAAAAAGACTTTTACTGGTGAGAGTAAGGCTAACACTAAATATACATTATATGCAGAAAAAGCTAGAAGTGAAGGTCTTCACTATGTAGCCCAAGTTTTTGATGAAACTGCATTTAATGAACTTGCCCATGCTAGAAGGGTATTTGGAGAATTTTTAGGTGAAGTAAACTCTACAGAAGAAAACTTAATGAATGCCTTTATGGGCGAAACTGCTGAAGCAACTGCAATTTATAAAGAATATGAAGAAGTCGCAAGAAGGGAAGGGTTCGAAGAAATCGCAGACTTCTATAAAGAACTTGCAGAAGTGGAAGCTGAGCATGATTTAAGATTCCGTGCTCTTTACAACCGATTACTTAGCTGTACCTTGTATAAAGGAGATTCTGATTCTCTATGGCAATGTACTAACTGTGGATATATACATGAAGGTGACACTGCACCTAAAGTATGTCCTCTTTGTAAATTCCCTCAAGGATGGTTTGAGCCATATTGTAACCCTCTAGAATAAACAGAGTTCTTAGCTTCTTCGAAGATTAGAAATCGTTATCCAGGGACGTAACAGCTCTTTACTCCCTCTTTTAAGAAGACTGGAGTATTAGAGCTGGTAGTCATCGGATAAATGCCTTAAAATAGCGTAGATACCCACCCCCAGGGTAATCTCGCTATTTTATTTTTATAATATAAAGGTTTTTAATGATTTTTATAGAAATATTTAATTTATATACTATGGAGCTAAATTTATACATATTAATTTTGATCTTCTACTATACATTAATTGAAGATATCATGTTTTTTATTAAAAGTTTATATTTTTTTATTATAGGAGTTATTATGAGTATTAAAATTTTAATTTGTGATGATGATGCACTGATAAGAGAAAGTTTAAAGATTATATTATCCATGGATGAGGAGTTAAATGTTGTACATGTTTGTGAAAATGGTTTGGAAGCTGTTAAATATTGCTGTAATAACTCTGTGGACGTGGCACTTTTAGATGTTCGTATGCCTAAATTAAATGGTGTAGAGGCAACTAAGGAGATTTGTAAAGTCACATCAACTAAAGTCATTATATTAACCACCTTTGATGAGGATGAATATATTTCTTCTTCATTAAGGAATGGAGCAAAGGGTTATTTGTTAAAAAGCAATTCTCCTAATACTATTATTAACACCATAAAAGTAGTTCATAATGGAAGTGACGTAGTGGAAAATGGAATTATAGATAAGCTTCTTTCTAAAACTTCTCCAGTATGTCCTAACCCTAATATGAATAATTTTTCTAAAAGAGAAGTGGAAATTATAGAATCTATTGCTGAAGGTTTAAGTAATAAGGAAATTTCTGAAAAGCTATATATCTCTGAAGGTACTGTGAAAAATTATATTACAAACATATTAACTAAAACTAATTTAAAGCATAGAACCCAAATTGCAGTTTGTTATTTAAAAGGAAAAATTTAGGTATGACTAAAGTCATATAAAGTTATGACCTTTTCCACTTATTAGTGGGAAAGGTTTTTTATATAATTTAATTATAGGATATTCTAATTATATTTAAATTTCAGCTAAGAAATATCAATATGATTTTTAGAAAATACTTAATAATTTTTTAGCTTAAAAAAGGGGTTGTTATAATGTTAATAAATATGGAAAACCTGACTAAAAACTTTGGTGATAATATTGCTGTAGATAACTTAACTCTTTCCATTGAAAAAGGTGAAATTCTAGGTCTTTTAGGTCCTAACGGTGCAGGTAAAACTACTACTATAAATATAATCACCTCCATACTAAAGCCTACTAAAGGTAATGTAGAAATCTTTGGAAAGTCTCTTTATAAGTATGGATCAGAAATTAAGGCTCGTATGGGTATTGTACCTCAATACATATCTTTATACGAAAACCTTACAGTAGAAGAAAATATAAGTTTTTTTGCAAAACTTTATGGGTTAAGGGGAGCTTCTTTGAGAGAGGGTTTAAACTATGCTCTAGATTTTATCTCTTTACAGGATCATAAAAAAACTAAGTGTAAAAATCTATCTGGTGGAATGCAGCGTCGATTAAATATTGGTTGCGCCATAGCTCATAAGCCAGAAATTATAATTATGGACGAACCAACCGTGGGAATAGATCCTCAATCTAGAAATCATATATTAAATATGGCAAAAGAGCTTAATAAAGAAGGTTGCACTATTATTTATACTTCTCACTACATGGAAGAAGTTCAACAGCTGTGTAATAAAATTGTTATTATGGATAATGGAAAGCTAATAGCAAAGGGAACTAAGGATGATTTAATCTCTTTAATTTCTGATAACTCCACTTTAGAAATTGAAGGCTATGATATTAATGAATCTGTTTTAGAAAAGCTTTTGGAAATAAAGGGAGTAAAAAGTTATTCCTTAAATGAAAATAAAGTACTGATAACCTCCAGTAAAGATGTATCAAATTTAAGTTCCATTATTAACTTTTTTACTTCTAATAATATAGAAATTAGAAATATGGGTTATAAAACCTTAGATTTAGAAGATGTATTCTTAACTTTAACTGGCAAAAAGCTTAGGGATTAGGAGGAAATTATGAAATTTTTAAATGTTGTTTATTATGATATATTAGACCTAGTTAGGGATAAGACCTCCATGTTATCCATGATAATTTTCCCTATATTATTTATGACTACCCTTGGAATAACTTTAAGTGGAGCCTTTTCTTCAAGCTATGAATTTAAACCTAAAACAGTGATATATGTGAACAATCTTTCTACCACTTCTAATTATAGTGAAGAAAAACTTATATTAAACAATTTCTTAGAACTGGGGAAAAATAATAATATAACCTTTAAAGAAATTTCATCTGTAGAAGAAGGTCAAAAAGAAGTTCAAACCGCTAATTCTATATTCCTAGAACTTAAGGATAAAAATATTATAGTTTATAAAAATTCTAAGAATAAATATTCCACAAATATAGTTATAAGTATGCTAACTTCCATATCTAAAAAAGTCACTCTAAAAAGTATCACCAATGGTAATATTGAAACCTTAGAAGAAGGCTTTACTACTGCTACTGAATTTCAGCCTAAAAAAGGGTTTACCTCCTATGATTATTATGGCATCGTGGAAATAACTATGATGGTCCTTTATGGTTCGGGCTATGGGTTTTATACCATTTATAATAATAGAAGAAACAAAATAGAAGCTAGGTGCTTTCAAGGGAACCTTTCTAAAAATTCCTATATAATAACTAAAGTTACTTCAACTTTTATTGTAACAGCGATATCACTAATTCCTGCAATGCTTTACTCCATATTTGTTTTAAAAGCTTATTGGGGTGAGGATTACTTCTCTGTTATAGCACTCCTTTTATCTTTAAATTTCTTTGGCACTACCCTTGGGATTTTACTTGGATATATTTTTAAGGAAGAAAAACATGGTTCCTTCTTTCTTAATACCTTAATTATACCTGTTATGACATTTTTAGGTGGAGGATATATATATTTAGAAGATGGTAATAAGCTGCTTGATATAGTACGCTATATTTCACCTTTAACCTTAATAAATAAATCTATTCTTTCCATAGCTTTTTATGAGGACTATTCTAAGTTTTATATAAGTATTCTTTACTCTGTAGCACTGGGAATTTTATTTTTAGCTTTTACTTTCTCTATATCAAATAAACAGGAGGCTTATTAATGAAGATTTTATTAGTTATGGCGGAAAAAAATCTAAGGCTTATATTTAAAGATAAGCTTTCTATAATACAACTTTTTATTCCTATAATAATAATAATGATTAGTATAAAATTATTTAGTTTCAGCAATGGAACTGTAAAAATCGGGATTATAGATGAAGATTGCTCTGATTCATCAAAGCTTTTAATAAGTAGTTTAAGTAATAATTCTTCAATTAGTACAGTACCTCTTGAAAGTTCTACTGTTGAATCAACTATGATGGAGACATCTATTCCTGTCACCATTGAAATCCCTAAAGACTTTGAAGAAAGTATTATAAATGGAACTCCTAAAAAGATTAATGTACTTTCTGAAAAAGACAGTTCTATGGGTGATGCTATTACCTCCATAGTAAATCTTCAAGTAGAAGATTTATATAACTTGGGCATTAATTCTAATAAAAGCAATGATGAATATGAAAAACTTTTATTAAAATATAGTGATGATCCAGTTAAAATAACCTCTAAAACCTTATCAGATTTAGAGAATGATTTTGATTTAACTCAAACTGCAATTGCCTTTGTAATTTTCTTTCTCATGATGAGGGCATCTTCTATATCTTATATAGTATTATCAGAAAGATGGAATAAAACTTACTATAGAATATTTACTACGCCAGTTACCTCCTTTCAATATATTGGAGGAAATATCTTAGCAAACTTTTCACTTTTAGCTTTTCAACTTCTAATTACCCTTATAACTCTAAATTATTTTGTAGATATATATACCGGAGTGAGCTTTATTCCTCTGTTTCTTCTATTATTAGGAATAGCCCTAGTTACCGTGGCCTTTGGTACTTTTTCCATAGCTTTATTTTTTAATTCTAAGGGATACGGTATGTTTTCTAACATTGTAATTACTATCACTACCATGGTATCAGGTGCTTTTACTTCCATTAATTTTTTACCTGAAAGTGTTAGATTTATAGCTCCCTTCACTCCTCAGTACTGGGTAATGAATGGGATAACTAAACTTCAGATGGGTATGGGAACAGATTCTATTATTATTAATTTGGGAATATTATTACTCTTCTCCATTGCGCTATTTTTAGCTTCAGCCTATAAGCTTAAGTTCAAACTTCAATAAAAGTTTTATATTTAATGTAAGTATTATAAATACTGTATTAAAGACCATTATAATAAACCTTCACTAAGAAATTTAATTTATTAGTGAGGGTTTATATATGTATTCTTATCTTTAAATGATATAATTAAGCAATAATATTTTTTAATTTTACTTTGAAAGAAGGGATATAATGAGTATATTATCTTTAAAAAATGTTTCTTTTCAAGATGCTAATACAAAAGTTCTAAAGGACATTAATTTAGAAATCAATGAAGGGGATTTTATAACTATCACAGGTCCTTCTGGTGGTGGCAAATCAACCTTACTGAGAATTTTAGGGGACTTAATTTCTCCAACTTCTGGCCATGTATACCTGAGAGATAAGGATTATTCTGAAATCCCCCCTCTTAAACTGCGCAGTGAAATAAATTATTTTTTCCAACAACCTTATTTGTTTGGTAATACTGTCTATGATAATCTTTCTTTTCCCTATGAAATTAGAAAGAAAAATATAGATGATAGGAAAATATATATGCTTTTAGAAAAGTTTAATATAGACAAGGAATACTTAATTAAAGATATAAACAAATTATCTGGTGGCGAGAAACAAAGAATTTCCCTTATTCGCTCTCTTCTCCATGCAGGTCCTGTTCTCCTACTAGATGAGATTACTTCAGCACTAGACAAAGAAAATAAACTTTTAGTTGAGCATATTATGAAGGATATGAATAATAAAGGTCATACAATCTTATGGATTACCCATGATTTATCTCAAATAAAGGACTTAAGCAATAAAAAGATTATTATAGAAGATGGAACAATAATTTCTAAGGAGGGATTTTAATGAGTACTCTATCACTTATAGTTTCTTCAGTATTAATTTGTATTCCTATTTTCATCTCCTATAAAGAAGATTTAGGACTAGGTAAAGATATACTTATTAGTATGGTTAGAGCCATAATACAATTAGTTATAGTAGGCTATATACTTCAATTTGTATTTAGCTTAGAAAATCCTATATTCACTATTTTATTAGTTACACTAATGATTATCAACGCAGCACTTAACACCAAAAAGCGTAGTGAGAACATAAAAAATCCTGTTAGAACATCCTTTATTGCTCTATTTTCAGGTGCTTTTATAACCCTTTCTATATTAGTACTTTCTGGTGCTATTAACTTTATTCCTAATGAAATAGTACCTGTAGCCGGTATGGTTGTGAGTAATTCTATGGTTGCTATAAATCTCAGTTACAAAAACCTTAATACTACCTTTAGTAGCAAGAGAAATGAAGTTGAAGTTAAACTTGCTCTTGGAGCCACATCTAAGGTTGCATCTAAAGAGATTCTTAAAGATAGTATAAAACTCTCAATAATGCCTTCCATTGACTCTGCTAAAACCCTTGGCATTGTATCTCTTCCTGGGATGATGACTGGATTGATTTTAGCTGGATCATCTCCACTTATGGCAATTAAATTTCAAATAATGGTTACCTTTATGATATTATCTTCAACCTCCATTGCTACTCTAATAGCAACCTATATCTCCTACAAAAGCTTCTTCAATGAAAGATCTCAATTAAAAATATAATATTAATATAAGGATTGTCCAAATAAATTAAATAGTTATTTAGGCAATCCCTTATTAATTGCTCTGTTATGATAAAGGAAGAATCATTATTATAGTAAATCCATCTTCTCCATTAAAACTAATATTTCCTCCAAGGTCTATTACTCTCTCCTCCATTGCCTTAAGTCCAATGCTCTTTTTTATATTCACTGCTCCATCACCATTATCTTTTATAGATACTCTTACAATCTTATTTAGAACTTCAATATTAAAATAAACACTGTTACCCCTAGAGTGTTTCTTTATGTTTGTAATTCCCTCCATTAGGTTATTAATTATACACTTCCAATGACTATAGGTAAGCTTGTCTATGTTTCCAGAGTAATTAAAGGTATATCCATAACTATTATGACTAAAAGCATCATCCATTATAGATTTCACTCTATTTATACCTAATTGTTCCTCGGAAGGCTTAATTATTTTTAAAGTTTTTCTAATATCATCCATACCTTCCCTTAGAACTTGAATAGTTGTATTTATCATATTTTTAGCTTCATTTTTATCTTTATCTATTACTACCTTTGTGGCTTCTAGATGCATTAAACTAGAAGCTATAGTATGTCCAATTTTATCATGCATTTCCTTTGATAGCTTATTTCTTTCTTCTAGCTTTGTGGTATATATTATCTGTTTTGAATAATTTTTTTCTTTTTCTACCTCTTTAGTATACTTGTCTATTTTTTCTCTTAACATTAAGTTTTCTTTCCATATTTTATCTATTTTACTTACTTTGTTAATTAATATCTTTGCTGCTATATAGTAAAATATTGCAAACAATAAATAATTCATAACTATGTCTTTTGGTATCATTGTTATAAATAAGATACTCCCTATAAAAGAATATATAAGCTTTATATTCATTAGTATACCTATATCAAAAAAAGTAAATGGTATTAATACGAAAAATATACTGTTGTATTTTATGCCTAGTCCATAAGAAATACAGAAAGACATGGCTGATAAACATAGCTTTATCTTAATATTCTCTAAGTAATATAAAGCTATGTTTATTATTATAAAACACAGTAATCCTATAATTATAGAGCTTTGGAAGCCGCCACAATTTATATATACATAGATACTAAATATGAGCCCAAGTAATTTTATATTGAGAAAATAATCATCCCTGTTATTAAGCATGCAATTTCCACCTTTGCTAAATATTATATCTTTATATTATCACAATAATAAGATCTTTCACAAAATATATCACTAATCTGGAATAAAATATTGAGCATGTACTTATATAATTTAAATACATGCTCAACATTTATTTTTATTAATTTATTTTGTGAAAACCCTTTTTATTATTGACCTAAGTTAGATTCTCTGACTTCCATTTCTTCTCCCTCACATAGCGTTATTGTTGCATTTTCCTCAAGGGTATTTACCATACTTTCCTCCTTTTGTTTTCCACATTTTTCTTTTCCTCTAAAAAACATTAAAAATATTATCACTGGGATTTGAACAAATATAAGAGCTGCAAGTATTCCAAATACACCTGATAAATTTATATCCTTAAATCTTTTATAACTTAAAATGAATAACATTATATTTATAAAAACTATCAGGGTAATCTGAAAAGACATGGAAGCCGCTATTAGCAACCCATTATCAGTTTTTTCAAGTTTAAAAGTAATAAATATTCCAATAATCTCTAAAATTATAAATCCTATTAAGAAAGCTAGTACATAGATACTATATTTTTTTCTTCCTATTCCTTTGTTAAGTAAAAATAAGTCATCACTCATTTCATCACCTCATTAACAGTATTTTACATCAACCTACTATAATTCTATACACATTTTCAAATATTATAACTAAAATCAATAAACCTCTGGAAATTATTTTAATAATCTCCAGAGGTTTATTTTAATACTACAGCATAGTTCTTTATAAAAGTTACTTTTCACTTTTATACAAGTCTACATATTCTTTATAAACTACAGCTACTTTTTCTATATAGTTTACGGTTTCTTTAAATGGTATTGTATGAACTACTTCTCCATCCTTGGAATATCTAGGATCCTGAAGCCATTTACATACATTCCCTATGCCACCATTATAAGCTGCTAGCATTTCATTTGTATATTTAAGTTGATTTTTTAAGTAATTTAGATACCAACACCCCATTTCTATATTCACATCTTCATTCTTCAGCATTTCTATAGAGAAGTTTTCTATATTTAGTTGCCTGGCTATCCATTCTCCTGTACTTGGCATTATCTGCATTAATCCTACAGCTCCCATAGATGAAACAATATCCTTATCAAACCCGCTTTCTGTTTTGATTATAGCTGCAACTAAATAAGGATCTAGTCCATAGATTTCACTATATGCTTCAATCTCTTCACTATATGGTACTTGTATATGATTCTCTACTATATCTTTTTCATTACTATCTACTTCCTTAGTTTTTTCATTTTCATGCAAATTCATAAAATATAAATTAATACATATTCCTGCTATAAATAAAATAGCCGTTATACTAATAAACTTAAGATTTAACTGCTTTTCTTCTAATATTTCCATTATACCTCCACTAACAATGTATAACTTTATTATTTAAATCAGAATTCATGTATTAATTAGTATTTCACCTTTCTCATAAAATAAACAAAAAAGACTTTAAAATAAAAATTAATTTATTTTAAAGTCTTAATTTATCCGATGACTACCAGCTCTAATACCCCCCCATTTTCTTCAAAATGGGAGTAAAGAGCTGCTACGTCCCTGGATAACGATTTCTAACCTTCAAAGAAGCTAAGAACTCTGTTTATCCGATGACTACCCTTATACTAGAGTTTAAATTGTTCCATAAACTCTTTCATATTTTCTGTAAGTCCAAGTAACTTTTCTGCTGCATTTGCAACTTCATCACTAGAAGCTGTAAGTTCTTCTGTAGATGCAGCTATTAGTTGTGTATTTCCTGAAACCTCAGAAGATATTTGCGTTGAATTTTCTATATTTTCAGTAATAGAATTTTTATCTTCTATAATTTCTTTAGAGCTAACTGCTACAAGTTCTATTTTAGGTACCATATCTAAAACTAATGCTGCAATATTTTTAAATGAATCTATAGCATTATCTACGCTAATTAGTCCGTTATTTAATTCACCATTTATATTGTTGCTTTTAATTTCTATAGTTTCACTCTCTTTAATAGCATTATTTATTACATTATAAATATTTTGGGTAGATTCCTTGCTTTGCTCTGCTAACTTTCTAATTTCATCAGCTACTACTGAGAAACCTCTTCCAGCTTCTCCAGCTCTTGCAGCCTCTATAGCCGCATTTAGTGCTAGAAGATTTGTCTGTTCAGATATACTATTAATAATTTCTGTTATTTCTGTTACAGTTTCCATACTAGATTTCATACTATATATAGAACTATTAAACTCTTTAAAGGATTTACTTAACTCATTCATGGCCATGGCTAACTTTTCCATATCCTCATTACTCTTATCCGCTTTGCTATTAATATTTTCCGCCATATCACTAATATTATATATGTTACTAATATTAGTAGAAAGTTTATTATCGAATTCTTCTAGTTCTTTAGTTACATCTTCCAATTCTTCTGCCTGCCTTTGTGAGCTTGTAGCAGTTTCTTCTATACTTTCACTTATGCTTTGAGCTCCTGATACAAATTCTTCTGCCAAAGCAGCTAGAGATGAAGCCTCGCTTTCAATAACCATGGAACTATCTTTAACATTTAGAATCATTCCACCTATAATTTCCTTGCTTTTTTCTACAGCCGTATATATATCTTTAATTTCATCATTGTTCATTTTGCCTATATTGGATTTAGTGAAATTACCCTTTGCCATATCTTCTACAATAGTACCTATTCTGCCTAATCTTTTAGTCATAGATTTAGCTACTAGGTATCCAAATATTAGACCTAACACTATAAAAATAATACATACAATTACTACTTTTATTTGAAGTTCTGGTATTTCTGCTAATAGCTCACTTCCACTTACTTCTACACCTACAGACCACCCTGTTGATTCTATAAATGCGAATCCAATATATTTTTCATCTGCACCTTGTCTATACTCACTGGCTCCTCTTTCTCCCGATGTCATCTTTCCTATAATCTGTTTCATATTTTCAGAACCATTTTTATCTTTAACTGTATCTAATAGTTTAGTTCCTATAAGCAAGGAATCATTATGAGTTATTATATTTCCTTCCCTATTTATTAAATAAGCATTTCCACTTTTACCTATGGATACCTTTGATATTATTGATGATAATTTATTAGCATCTAGATAAGCTATTAAAACACCTTTTATATTCCCATTTTCTTTTATTGGGGTACTTATAGCTATTTCTAACATACTATCAGTTGTACCTAAGTATGGTTCACTAACAAATGTAAGCCCACTTAATCCATTTGAAAAATAGTCCTTATCACTAATATTAGTACTTTCTCCTGAAGTATCTACACAATTCCCTTCAGCATCTACTATAGCAATTTCTTTTAACTCTATTTTTTCAGCTATATTCTTTAATTTTGTTAACTTTTCTTTCATATCTACTGTATCATCTATTAAAAAATCATTTATTGCTATTTGATTTACTATAACTCCATAACTATCTGTCAATTGATTTATTTCTCCTGCCATAGATGTAGCTACATTTTCTAGGAGACTTTTAGATTTGTCAGTAATAATTTTTTTATTCATATAAAGAGAAAAAGCAGATAGAAATGCTGCAACTAATACTATGATTACTGTAAAACTTAACATAAGTTGCATTCCTATTCCTCTAATCCTTTTCTGTTTTCCTTTTTTAGTATTTTTAATTTTCTTACTTTTCAGTTCATTCTTTGCCCTTTTCCTGACCTTCATATCTTCCCCACCTTACTATATACAAAAAAAATTTACAGCTATATATACACTCTGTACATAGATATAATCGAAACAAAAAATAATATCCTTTACTACACGATATGGTACTTTTACTATTTTCTAAAAATAAATAATAATTTTAATATGAATTTAAGATTTGTATGATAAAATTAAATAAAAAAACGTAATATTATCTAAAAATTTGTAATTAAAGGGTGATGAATTATGAAATTATTATTAGTTGAAGATGAAATACACCTTGCTGAAGCTCTAAAAGAAATTCTCAGTAAAAATAAATATATAGTAGATAGCATTTATAATGGTGAAGCAGGTCTTGATTATGGTCTTACAGGAATATATGATTTGATTATATTAGACATAATGCTCCCCAAAGTTAATGGATTAGAGATTCTAAAGGAGCTAAGAGCTAATAATGTATCTACTCCTATTCTTCTTCTCACTGCTAAAGGTGAAATTCAAGATAAAGTTAAGGGATTAGACTATGGAGCAGATGATTACTTAGTAAAACCTTTCTCTCATGAAGAACTTCTTGCTAGATTAAGAGCTCTTAGTAGAAGAAAAGCTGAGTTTATAAATGATAATGCTCTTCATTTTAGTGACTTTTCCTTAAATCTATCTACTTATGAACTTGAAGGAAATAGTAACTCTGTCCGACTTACCTCAAAGGAATTCGAAATTCTAAAATACTTTATGGAAAGACCTATTTTAATAGTTACTAAAGATGATTTAATTACAAAGGTTTGGGGCTATGACTCTGATGCTGAATATAATAATATCGAGGTCTATATATCTTTTTTAAGAAAAAAATTATCCTATGTGGGCTCTAAATCCAAAATATCTACCCTTCGTTGTATTGGTTATAAATTGGAGGAGTAGTATGTTTAAAAAATTAAAATATAAATTTATTATTATAAATATGTCTCTTTTAACCTTTGTATTTTTTTGTATATTTGGAGTCATATACTTTATAACTTGGAATAGTGGAGAAAGACAGATTAACTTTTCTCTTAATGCACTAATCCATGAACCTAACAATGGTGGACCCAGTAAAGGTGGTCCTCTTAACAATGGTATACTAATAAATCTTGACCATAATTTAAACGTGATAAATATTATTACTCCATATAATGTTGATAAAGATATTCTTGTTGAATTAGCAGTTAATATTCTATCCAAAGAATCTTCATCAGGAGTTATAAAAATTGAAAATACTGATTTTGCATACTTTAAAAGCTTAGATGGTAAGATTAATAGAATTGCTTTAATAAATAAGTCACCTCAGCAAAATCTATTAAAAAACCTTTTAAAGACTTTTTTCATAACTGGCTTTATCAGTTTGATTATATTGTTTACTATAAGCTATTATCTAGCTTATAAAACCATAGCGCCAATTAAAGAGGTATTCGAAAAACAAAAACAATTTATTGCAGATGCCTCCCATGAGCTTAGAACACCTATTGCTATTATTAAAACTAATTTAGCTTTAGTTTCATCTAATAAAGATAAAACTATTGAAAGTCAAGGCAAATGGATGAATTATATAGATCTACAAACTGATAGAATGTCTCATCTTATAGATGATATGCTTTCCTTAGCAAAGCTTGATGAAGATAAAAAAGTACTTAACCTACAACCTATAAATATAAATAAAATACTAGAAAATTTACTTATGTCCTTTGAAGCAGTTTTCTTTGAAAATAAAATAGAATTACAAAACAATTTAAAGGATAATTTTTTTATAAATGGTGACTTAGAAGAAATTAAAAAGCTTTTTAATATTCTAATGGATAATGCTATTAAACACACTTTTCCAAATGGAACTATTACCATCACTTCAAGTAAATTAAAATCTAAGATGGAAATCATTATTACTAATACTGGAGAAGGAATTCCTGATAAAGACCTAGAAAAAATTTTCGAAAGGTTTTATCGTTCTGATGAGTCTAGACAACGGAAAACTGGTGGTTATGGTTTAGGCTTAGCTATTGCAAATTCTATAGTAATAAGCCATAAAGGAAAGATTTATGCCAGAAGTAATGCAGGAAAAGATACTTCCTTTATTGTTGAACTTCCTATTTTAGAATAAGAGAATTTATAATTAAACACAGAAAAGTACTATAATCTAAATTATATAAGTTTAAAAGCTATCTTAGATATATACTCTTAGATAGCTTTTAGTATTTTATACATGATATTTTTTTCTTTTAAACCTTAGCACTACTATTATTGCTGAAATAATTCCTAGGAGACATATGCCATATATTATCAAATTAGATTTAATATTTGTATCATTTGACGTATTTATCCTCATATTATTTAGAGAATTTTCTCTATTAATATCACCTGGATTATTTCCTGGCTTAAAGGTACCCTGAGGAGCTCCTTTTTCAGGATTATTCTGCATATTGTTGGATTTTTCTCCAATCCCCATTCCCTTTTCAGGATTATTATTCTCTTTTATATCTTGAGGAATATCCTTTCCCTCTCTATTACCTCCACCACCTTGACTACCAAGGGCAGATAAATTTAAATTAGTAGCCATATTTCCAGTAGAAGTAGAGGACTGGGATCCAGAAAGTTGAGCAGATATACTCTTAGCTCTGTCTACTCCATAGGTAATTAACTCAGGAATAGAAGCTACATATTCTTCGTAAGTATAAAAGGCTGTAGCATCATTTTTCACATAATCACCAATTAAATTATCTATATTATTAATTGTTTCAGTAAATACTCCACTATTTACATAATCCTGAACTATTTCATTAAGGTACTCATGATATTTTTCTTTATACTCTTCTACTTCCAGAAGCTTTCCTATAAGTGGACTACTTTCTAAACTATCGGCTACAGGATTATCAATGGAAAAGTTTATAACATTACTTGCACTTTCTCCTTGAAATGCTCCAAAGGCTAAATTATAATCCCAAGGAAGTATTGAACATATTCCATCTTGTTCATATAGATAATAATTATGTTTCATGTTTGATGCATAACTGTCTAAATTTACAACAAAAGTATTTACTGCAAAATATCTTAATACTTCATCTACATCTAAATATTTTTCTATGTCATCAATATCTTCATTAAGGCTTTTTATCATGGCTATTATTTTATCGTAGTCATCTTCATTTGTATAATCAAAAATCGCATTTTCAAATATAGTAGAATAATTAGAATGCTCATCTCCAGAATATACTAAGTCTGCTCCACCAGTATTTCTTCCCATAGGCATATTGTTTTTTGCCATATTAGTAGTTTCAGGTTTATATAAATTTCCACCTGTTGTTCCATAGTATCTTTCAATATAGCTTTCTTCCATAACCTCAAGGGCTAAGTATAAACCCCAAGGCTCTCCATTTAAGGTGATGCTAGCATACTGAAACGCTGGAGTAGAAACTCCCATTTTGTTTAATAGATCATAGGAAAGATATTCTTTCATATAAGTTGTATCCTGCATCATATTATTTAATGCTAATTTCTCAAGGCCTTTAAGAGTTTGTCCATCGATATATTCATCAAATTTAACTTTAAAACTATATCTATCCGTAGTATCATCATTAGCAATTTGTGATAATGTTGTATTTCCCTTAGCTCTAAGCCCAACATTATAGTAAGTTTCTCCGTTAATAGTTATATTGGCACTATAATATTCTTCTTCCATAGCATTATCTGCTAGTTCATTCCAAAGTTTCTCATCTATATCTATATCAATTTCCATAATATCATCTTTGTTAAAAAGATTTGTTATATACTCTGGTCGGGTTGTTTTCTCTGTAGCATTTGCTTCAACCGTAGACATATCAATAGTTGCCATTACTCCAGCCAATGCCAGACTTAATGCCATAATTATTGCTATAAAAATATTTATATACTTATTTGAAATCACTTCATACACCACCTAAATATTAAGACATGTATTCTCCGTTGTAACTTACTAACACTGCATTGTTTACTCCTGATATACTGCTAATTTCATTTACAAATTGAGTAGACATTTCTTTTAATCTTATTTCTACTGTTAATTCAATATTGCTCCCTGCAGAAACGGTTTTAGACTTCACCACATATTTTTTAACATATTTATTAATATACTCCATGGCATTATTTTCACTTCTATCTCCCTTACAACTTACAACTAAGATATAAGGATTATCAATACTTTTCTTATTTGCAAATACCATAATCATAATTCCTATAAATGCTGAGCCAAATACTGCAAGAGGTATTAATCCTGCGCCTACAACAATTCCTACACTTATTGACCAAAATAAAAATGCAATATCCATAGGTTCTTTAACTGCTGTACGAAACCTTACAATTGATAAAGCACCAACCATACCAAGTGAAAGTACTACATTAGAAGTAATTGCAAGAATAATTAATGTTGTAACTAAACTCATTGCAATAAGTGAAATACCAAAACTTTCTGAGTACATTACGCCTTTAAAAGTTTTCTTATATACTAAAAATATGAATAGTCCAATAGCAAGAGCTAGTCCTAGGGCTATAGCTACATCTACAATTGAAAAACTTGATGCCTTTTCTAAAAAACTTGATTTTAAAATATCATTAAAACTTAATGCTTTATCCATTTTTATCTCCTCCAAATAACTTAATTTTATTCATAAATTCTGCAAGCTGCATATTTTGAAAAAGCAGAACTTTCTCTATCTTTTCTTTGAATCATATCTCTAATAATTTCAGGAAAAAACTCATCAAACTTAACCTCTAAAACTATAGGACTCCTTCCTGGCATTCCTATGGTAGCAAGGTTATCATTAAAAAAATTTTGTGAATATAAACCACTCTTAATGTTACTATCAAAGGTAATTCTCACGTTTCCTGGCTTGAATACATATGCTTCCCTTGTATATTCAACTATAGTCTTAGGACGTAATAAATCATATTTCATCTTTGAGTATAACTCTGTTAAAATAGGCTCCTTGTATTTAAATATGTCATCGATATTATTTTTTATTATATCTTCACATTGATTCATAGATATACTTGTTGCAATCTTACTGCATAATCCATTAACTTTACTTTTTTTCTCTAATTTTATAAAAGAATGGTTATCATTATAAATTCTTAATCTAAATTTTTCTCTATTATTTACTCCATTAATTTTTTCCATTAATGCCTTATTATTAATATTATCAAAATATAGACTCTTTACAGTATAAGTACCCTTATCTCCTGCATTCTCATCTAACTGTGCAATATTTTTTAATCTGTTTTTAATTGCCAAATAGTCTGAAATATTTATTAAATGCTTTATCTCGTGTCTAAATTTAACTTGTTTCATATAAATCACCTCCTTGTGTCATCTAGTACAATCCTATACTAAATTACTTAGCTTAAATTTATCTTAAATTTATTTTTATCTACATTACCTATATATTTAGTTTTAATCTTTATTTACAAATGATTGTCTAATAACATAAACTTGGCTAATAATAGCTGATTTTGCACAAAAAAGAAGAGATAAAAAACTATCTCTTCTTCTTTATATTTTAAAGTCACCGTATATTATATCTTTAGTTAATTTAAGATTTTAATAGATTCATTAATAAATATGTTAAGCATATTAATAATAAACCATTATACATCCTTTTATCTTGCTTCTTTAAAGTTTTTAGCTTCTGTTTTATACCCGGCAATAACTACTTTTCCCACATTTTCATTAATGTAGTATATATAGCCTATTAGAACTTAACTTACGTGTTCGGAATGGATACGGGTGTAGCCTCTAATAGTATACTCACCAGATTTAAATTATTATTATTATTTACTATTATTATAGATAATAATCATTAAACCTTGAAGTTTCTTTTGGCTACTTATTTTATTATAAATTTTTATTTATACTATCTACAAAATTATGTACATCTTTGCTTATGATAAATTTCATTGAATAAGATTTTTCTTTTCCAGCTATAAAAATTTTATGGCCAAGTTTTTCTTCATTAGCCTCTACATATTCAATATCTTTATATTCTATAATGTCATCATAAACTAGGAAAAATCTTTTACCACAAAATCTGATTTTTTCATTAGTGGTTACTAGTATCCCTGTCATTGTATTTTGTCTTCCATTTACAGTACTTTCAAAAGCACCTTCCACATAATAATTTATAACTTCATTTTTATTAAGCCTCTCTTCAATTAGTTTTATCAATTTTTCTCGTCTAGTCATCTTACAATCCTCCTAAAATAATAGTCATCACTATATATATTAATATACAGTGATGACCATTTCTATATTTGATACATGTTTATTTTAATATTTTATCTATAAATATTTGCATTTAAGTTATTGATAATACTATATTTTACCAGAAAAATCCACCAAATGGGCATATGCAGAATAATAGTATTAAAATTATCCACCAATCATCTCCGCTTGAGCATTGACAATGGCATGGTGGGCATGGTCTTGGACATGGTGGACATGGTTTTGGACATGGTGGGCATGGTTTTGGACATGGTGGGCATGGTCTTGGACATGGTGGACATGGTCTATGATGTGATGGCTTACAATCATGTCCCCAATTTCCATCTTTGCCTCTAAAGGACTCTTGTTCAAAATCTACTCCATCCGGTTGTCCATATCTGAAATCTTGAGCAAACATTTCTGCTGAATAGTCTTGTTCATTATTTTCATCATAATAGAAGAATTCATTATTATTTAACATATTATATTTCTCCCCACTTTTTAATCAATTTTATAATAGTTTCTAACAACTAAACATTTTATAGGAACCTATAATACTATAAAATATTTCTGTCTAGATCTAGTATATTAATGTTTATTTACATTAAGAATTAGCTTCAATAGCTGTTCCTAATAATATAATATGTACTCATAATAATTATGTGATGTTTATTTATAAAAAATATTAGAAATAAGAAGTTACTACTTTTTGCAATATATCCAGTAGATATATTCACGTAATGTACTATTAAAATCTATATGAGCTTTTTCTTTACTTAATTATTGGCCCTATAAGTTTATATCATACTTGTCAGAATTAGATATTGGTAAATTTAATTTGAGTCTTATAGATATAGCTCTGCATAATAATATTATTGTGAAGCATACCCAAAAAGTTATATCGTAATTCACTTCATAATAGTTAAATAAGTAAAATACCGATGCTCCAAGTATTGATGCCACTGCATAAATCTCCCTTTTAAAGATCATTGGAGTATCCTGAACAAAGGTATCCCTTAAAATTCCGCCTCCAACACCTGTAATTAATCCCATACAAACTACTAAAAATATATTGCTATGAGCTTGCTTAAAAGCTAAATTTGCACCTAATATTGTAAATGTAGCAAGTCCAATTGAATCTAAAATTAATATTACTTTTTTTAAGATAGCTATTTGCTTTCTCCTATTAGCTATTTTAAGTACTTGTTCCTCACTCATATATTTATTACCCTGAGATTCAGAAATAATTTCTTTTCTTTTAGATGTAGTGTACATACTAGATAATTTAGGATATCCGTAAAAAGCCATAATAGATACCACTATACTTATAATAAAATAAGTAGGGTTTATAAAAGCAGTTGGTGGTGTTTGTCCTAAGGTTATATCTCTAAATATTCCACCCCCAATAGCTGTAATAATTCCTAAAAATATAACTCCAAATAAGTCTAATTTTTTTTGCATCCCTACTAAAGCTCCAGAAAATGCAAATGCCACTGTTCCAACAACTTCAAAAATAATTAATAGCATAATTATATTCTCCTCTCTACTTATGTGTAATAATATTCCAATTTAATATTTTGCATTATAAAAGGAGTAAAAAACATAATTAATAAATGCTTTTTACTCCCTGTCCTTTTATCTGAAAGATTCCCTATAAAGGTTGCTTCGTTGATGCTCTTTAATTATTAATGTAAAGAGTCTCTCCAGGGTTATGTCCTGCTATTGTATTCAACCTGAAAGTTTCAAGTTAATTAAAAGCTTGTAATTAACTCTTTCTCCTACGGTTACTTAGTCTTTAAAAAACTAAGTATCTTCAATAACATTCATCCATACAATATTAAATTTAATTTTCTTCCTTACTTAATTTATATGAATTTTTCATATAAATCAAGCCATTTTATAATATTAAATACTAAATTGATTATCTATACGATTTCAAAATTTAAAAGCAATATATTCTATCCCTGTAATTTTCAACAGAGCTTTTTCCATACTTAGAACTGGTTCTCCTTTAGGAGCAATGGATATCTATGGACTTAACTCCTCTTTACTCTCACTTTGAAAGACATAGGAGTAAAGACCTTGTAATCAACCTATAAAAAAAACACCTTATAAAATAAGGTGTTTTGGTGGCTCACCGGGGGATCGAACCCCGGACACCATGATTAAAAGTCATGTGCTCTACCGACTGAGCTAGTGAACCAAACTACCTGGCAATAACCTATCCTTCCACACAGCCTCCCGTGCAGTACTTTTGGCTCTTTGAAGCTTAACCGTCGTGTTCGGCATGGTTACGGGTGTTACCTTCAAGATATGCTTACCAGATAAGTACATAGAAATTATAATTATCTTTGTACTTATACAAACTAAATAAGTTTGTCTTTAATGAAGAATTTTTTAATTTTTCATTAGCATTGCGATAATACCACTAACTTAGTTGTTGATATACGGATATTGCTCATATAGAAAAAGTCTGCAATATCATCGCCCAGTTAAGAAAATAACTATTTTCTTTATCATCGAATACTCTCAATGACTTTTATTATTTTACTCGATTATTTATCCCATGTCAATAATATTATCTATATTTTTATACATTTTTCTGCCTATATATATTTTGCCATAGTTGAAATCACATGTAAAATGAATATATATATACTCTATTTAATATACTTAATATATGAATTTTAAATTTCCAAGGAGTATTTTATGGAGGATATAAGCAAAATATCTACTAGCATAGACAATTTAACGGCACTAATATCATCTAGCCTAGATAAAATAAATGAAAGTTCTTCAGAATCTGCTTCTGATCCCAGCACTTTACTTTCTCTTAAAAGTGAGTTGCTTTCTTTAACTGAAATTACTACTAGCCTAAATGTGCTAAAAACTCAGCTTAACTTATTATCTCTTAATGATTATGAAGTTTTATATGTAGCTAATTGTATATCACCTTTGCTTCAAATATTAATTCAGCTTTCTAATACTTCTTATCTAACTATGGGCACAACACAATTATTAAATAATTCTACTATCACTAAAAGAAAAACCTCTAAATTGAAAAAAGCTGAAAAAACTGCCTATAAAATTCTTGAGCAAATTAACTGTATATATCCTGTATTGGAATGTAGAATATATAACTTTATTAATAACATATGCAATTGTGAGGATTAACAAAAACACATGGAGTTACTTTCAAATTCACCCCATGTGTTTTTATTTTATTTACTTTACTCTCCAAGAAGTTCCTTCTTTACTATCTAGCACCTCTATATTCATCTCTAATAACTGTGCTCTAATTTTATCTGATCTTTTATAGTTTTTTTCTTTTCTTGCAATATTTCTTTCTTCAATAAGATGATTTATTAGTTTCTCATCCACTTCAATAGCCTCTTTTTCAATAGTCATTAAATTAAGTGAGAAAACTTTATCAAAATCTTCAATTAAAAATGCTTTCTCTTTATTATTTAATTCACCATCTTTTATAACCTCATTAAGCACTGTAAATGCATTGGCTATATTTAAATCATCACTTATTTGAGTTTTAAACTTTTCTTGATATCCGCTAATAAGTTCCTTATTCATATTATTGGTTTCATCAATATTAGTTAATATAGTCCCTATTTTTTTCTTTAATGCCTTATAGCCATTTTGGGCATCTTTTAGACTTTCAAAACTAAATACCAGTTGTTTTCTATACTTAGATTGTAAGCAGAAATATCTATAATCTAATGGACTAAATCCTTCTTCTTCAAGTTTAGATACTGTTAAAAAGTCTCCACTTGATTTAGACATTTTGCCTCCATCTAATACTAAGAATTCTCCATGAACCCAGTAATTTACCCATTTATGACCCAAAGCTGCTTCTGATTGAGCAATTTCATTTGTATGATGAACTGGTATATGATCTATTCCACCACAGTGAATATCAATATTCTCACCTAAGTATTTAATACTCATGGTTGAGCACTCTAAGTGCCATCCTGGAAATCCTCTACCCCAAGGAGAATTCCATTGCATTATTTGATTGGAGAATTTAGAATTTGTAAACCATAGTACAAAATCTAAAGGATTCTTCTTATTTGGATCTATTTCTATTCTACTACCAGCTTCTAACTCATCTATACTGAGATTTGCAAGCTTTGTATAATCTTCAAATTTATCTATTTCAAAATATACATTTCCATTTGATTCATATGTGTAACCACGTTCTTCAAGCTTTTGAACAAATTTGATCATATCCTCTATGTGTTCTGTTGCTCTACATACCACTGTTGGTTTTTTTACATTTAGCTTTTTACAATCTTCAAAAAAAGCATCTTCATAAAATTTTGCGATTTCCCATACTGTTTTATGCTCACGACTTGCACCTAGAGCCATTTTATCTTCACCTTCATCTCCATCTGATTGAAGATGACCTACATCTGTTACATTCATAACATGCTTAACTTTATAACCTACATACTCTAAGGATTTTTTTAATGCATCCTCAAATATATATGTTCTTAAGTTTCCTATATGGGCATAATTGTAGACAGTAGGGCCACAAGTATACATTCCAACTTTATTTTTATTGGCAGGAATAAATTCTTCTTTATTTCTAGTCATGGTGTTGTATAAATAAAAACTCATCTCATGTCTCCTTTACATATTTCTTATAACTAATGTTTTAATGATAATTACTGTTCTGTAACTTATCTATATAATATATGCTTAACTATATTTATACTTTACATAACATTAAACTGTTCTTATTCTAAATCATATTAGTATAAAATATAAAAAACTACAGAACCAACTGTAGCTTAAATAACGATTAAAATTTATATCAATTATTAATTACATTATTATAGCTCAGTAGTATCTTGTTAAATTATACATATGTTACAACAGCAACAACAACATCTACACATAATAATGCTCTCCTTTAAAATAATTTATATTTAAATTTTATCATATAATAATAATTTTACAAGTTATATGTATAAATAACACTACAATTTATTTAAAATTTCTCAACAACTAAAACCTTTACAAGTTTTAAAGAGGATTTTATATTATTCTAAAGAATAACTATATATATTATTTAACTATATTATAATAGGTGGTGATTATATGTCTATAGATATATACGTTAATGGAAACGTTATATCCTTGGATAACAATAAGGTTTATGAATCCTTTGCTGTGAGAGATGGAAAATTTCTAGCGGTAGGATGTAATGACGACTTACTGTCATTATTTTCTAAAGAGGGCTACAAAGTTACAGATTTAAAAGGCAATACTGTAGTTCCAGGTTTTAATGATGCTCATATGCATCTACTTAATTATGGGTTTCAAAAGACTGCAGTAAGGCTAAATAACTTATCCTCCATAGATGAAATGATTAGTGTTGTGAAGTCTTATCTTAATAAAAACAATATTCCAAAGGATACATACATAATTTCTAGAGGCTGGAATGATAACTATTTTAAAGAACAACGACTTCCTAATAGATATGATCTGGATAAAATCTCCTGTGATCATCCAATTATATTTTCTAGAATATGTGGTCACATAGGGGTAATTAACTCAAAAGCTATTGAACTCTTAGGTATAGATAAAATGAAAGAAAATCCTACTGGCGGTGCTATAGATAGAGAAAATGGAGTTCCTACTGGAATTCTTCGTGAAAATGCTTTAAATATTGCACTTAGTAAGGTTCCTACCACTTCTGTAGAAGAGATAAAATCTTCACTCCGTAGCGCCTTTGATGACTTAATTAAATGTGGCATAACCTCTGTCCAAACTGAAGACTTAACTCACTGTAGAAGTTTACCTAATTTAATTCAAAGTTATAGAGAGTTAGAAGAAGAAGGCAACCTCCCTGTAAGAATAACTCTTCAGCTATGCCTTAATACTGATGAATTATTAGAGGAAGCTAATAGTTTTGGTTTGAAGTCAAAGGTAGGTAGTGATTTTCTTAAGGTTGGAGGTCTTAAACTTTTTCAAGATGGCTCTTTAGGTGCTCGTACTGCAGCTATGATAGATAACTATGAGGATACTCCTGGTAATGGTATTAGTATTTATTCTCAAGAGGATTTAGATAATTTTGTTACTAAGGGTTTTAAACAAGGATTTCAAATTATTATCCATGGTATTGGAGATAGAGCTTGTGAAATGATATTAAACTCCTATGAAAAAATTTCTAAAGATACTGATGATAATCTTAGACCTGTTATAGTTCACTGTCAATTTACTAATGAGGATTTATTAGATAGATTCAAGGAGCTCAATATAATAGCTAATGTACAACCAGCATTTGTTATGAGTGATTATCCTATAGTTGAAAAAGCAGTAGGCAAAGCTAGAACTAAAAGTAGTTATGCCTTTAATTCTATGATACAGAAAGGCATTCCTGTAGCCTTTAGCTCTGATGCTCCTATTGAAAGTTTTAATATAATCCAAGGAATCCATGGAGCTGTAAATAGAACAGATCTAAATAATAAACCTGTAGATGGCTTTAATATTGATGAAGGTGTTACCCCTTTAGATGCTTTAAAAGCTTATACTACAGGACCTAGTTACATGTCCTTTGATGAAGATATAAAAGGTAAAATTAAAGTAAATTATCTAGCTGATTTTGTAGTTTTATCTCAAGATATAACTGCTGTACCTAAAAACAAAATTAAAGAAACCAAAATTTTAGAAACCTATGTTAATGGAATAAAGGTTTTATAGCATATTTATAAAAAAATAAAGAAAAGGATGTAAGTATTTAATTATACTTGCATCCTTTTCTTTATCTAATTCAACTATATTTTTATTTATTATTAGGATTATTTTTAACTCTATTAGGTTTTGCCTTTGGTTTTATTACTATATCATTTTTCTTACTCTTAGGTTTATTATAAGCAGCCTTGGCAATTTTATTTTGAGTCTTAGACATGAAGCCACACAAATCCCAAAACCATAGAAATAATATAACGAATATACCTGGTATTACATAATTTGTTACTAACACTGGTAATGTTGTAAATACTAGTGGTGGTACTACAAACACAATAAAAGCCATTATAAGTACTAACCATTTGTTTATTTTTATTTTATTAAATACAAATTTCTTTAGTAAAGCATATATACCTAATACTATAATTGAAAATAATAAAATACTTCCTAAAAATATTAATACATTTTTCATAAAATTCCTTCTTTCAAATATATTGTAACTAAATAGTATTATATAATATATATCTATAAAAATGTACTTACTATAACAGATTTTTAATATGTTCACAAAATATTAACAATAGGATTTTTTATGATTTTTTGTTTAAAATTTAAAACTAATGGTAATACTATCAACTGTAATCTATTTAAAAGGAGATGTTTTTATGAAAGTATTAGACTCAATTGCACTAATTTTAGTTATTGTTGGTGCGGTAAACTGGGGCCTAATAGGATTATTCCAATTTGACTTAGTTGCAATTTTATTTGCAGGTTCTAGTGCCTTCGGTGCTATAAGCACATTTAGTAGAATTGTTTATGCCATAGTAGGATTAGCAGGTCTTTATGCTATATCATTCTTTGCAAAGAGTAAATATACTGATGTGGAATAATTTCTAAAGCCGCAATTGCGGCTTTTTTATTTTATAATTTTATAGGATTTATTTTGTTTTTAATTTATAATAGTTTAGATAGGTTGGCAATAGCATAATGTAATTTAAATAAATTTTTTAACTTATATAAAAATGCTCTATGCCTAAATATCCTATGAAAAACTTAGCTGAGGTGTTAAAAATGATAAAATATATTTCTTATAATGTTAAAAAGTGTAGTATTGATGAATTATTAAAGTATTATACTCCTGAGATAGTAAATAAATACTGCGAAAGTTGTAATAAATTTAATAAGGTATGGTCTTGTCCTCCACTCTCTTTTAGTGATTTAGAATATGTTTCTAAATACAAATATTGTTATGTAATTAGTGGTAAAACCTATATAGAGCAAATTCCAAAGGAAGAACTAAATGATATTGTTACCTACTCTCTATGTAAATATAGTGATATAAGTAATAGCACTGATGAATTTACTAATACTTTTAATGGTCTTTATTATAGTTTTAGAGAATTTAATGATAATAAAATACTCTCCTTAGAATCTTATTATAATGACAGCATTGCACTATTTTCTGGAAGATGCCTAATTTGCAACAACTGCTCTCGTAGCAATAACATGCCTTGTATATTCCCAAGGAAATTAAGATATTCATTAGAAGGTCTTGGTTTTGATGTATGCGGGATAGTTGAAAATATTATTAATGATAAAATTCAATGGAGCAGTAACTCAACACCAGAATATGTAACCTGCGTATCTGGATTGCTTTCCAATTTAGATATTTCTGAAGATAAAATTTTGCAAATATTGCATAATAATTAAAACTTAATATTCTATTTCTAGTATTTAAACTTACCTCTTTGATAATAATATTATTAATAAATAAAAAATATGAAAGAGGTGGTTTTTCTTTGTTCAAATGTGTAAAGAAAGAAAATCATTACTGTAATTTAGTAAATGGTCAATGGATGACAACGGAAAATACTATAGATATTTTTTCTCCTAGCGATAACTCATTAATAGGTACTATACCTCAAATGAGTCAAGATGATGTGGATAAGATAATAAGTTTTGCTAAAGAAAGCCAAAATTCCTGGAGTGATGTACCTGTAAGTAAACGTTCTGAAATCTTACATAAAGCAGCAACTTTGCTTGAAGAAAATTGTGATGAATTATCTAAAGTTCTTATGATGGAAATAGGCAAAGATATTAATTCCTCTATTTCTGAAGTAAAGCGTACTGCAGATTTTATAAGATTTACTGCAGATGCTGGTAAAAATCTAGAAGGAGAAACAATAGCTGCTGATACTTTCCCAGGATTTAAAAAAAATAAGATGAGTCTAGTTCAAAGAGTACCTATAGGCTTAGTCCTTGCTATATCACCTTTTAACTATCCAATTAACCTATCAGCTTCCAAGATTGCTCCTGCCTTAGTTGGTGGTAACAGTGTTATTCTTAAACCTCCAACACAGGGTGCTGTAAGTGCTCTTCATCTTATTAGGATATTTCAAGAAGCAGGTGTTCCTGATGGGGTAATAAACTCTGTTACTGGTAAATCTTCTGAAATAGGTGACTATCTGGTTACTAACGACAATATAAACTTTATCAACTTTACCGGTTCTACAGAAGTAGGTAAACATATAGCTAAAATTGCTGGTATGGTACCTATGATTATGGAGCTGGGTGGAAAGGATGCTGCCATTGTACTAAAAGATGCTGATTTAGATGATACAGCTAGAGAAATTGTTTCAGGTGCATATAGTTATTCTGGCCAAAGATGTACAGCTATTAAACGTGTATTAGTTACAGAAGATGTTGCCGATGAATTATCCTCTAAAATCTTGGAACAAGTAAAAAAACTCACTATAGGCACTCCTGAATCTGGAGCTAAAATTACTCCTTTAATTGATAAAAAATCTGCTGATTTTGTTGAAGAGCTTATTCAAGACGCCTTAAGTAAAGGTGCAAAATTGCTATGTGGTAATAAGCGAGAGGGTAACTTACTACACCCAACTCTTTTTGATATGGTAACTAGTGATATGCGTATTGCATGGGAAGAACCTTTTGGTCCTGTACTCCCTATAATTAGAGTAAAGGATAAAGATGAAGCAATTGAAATTGCTAATAAGTCTCAATATGGACTTCAATCCAGTGTATTTACAAGAAATATTAATGATGCCTTCTATGTAGCTAACAAATTAGAAGTGGGGGCTGTTCAAATAAATAATAAGTCTGAAAGAGGACCAGATCACTTCCCATTCTCCGGTGTTAAAGCTTCAGGTATGGGTACTCAAGGCATAAAATATAGTATTGAAGCTATGACTAGACTTAAATCCATAGTATTAACCATAGACTAAATTAAACTTAATAGAAAAGCTTCAAAGAAATTTTCCTTGAAGCTTTTTATTTATATATTATATATTCTCATCTTGTGATCTTGCTATTATCTCTCTACATATCTCAGATAAATTAGCTTTTTCCTCTTTACTTAAGTCCTCCATATAAATTGGTTTATGAAAAATAATTTGAGCTTTTAAATCTTCTGGATCTCCCTCTAATCCCTTATAGGTTCCATTTACCGTAATTGGTATCACTGGTACATTAGCCTTAACTGCAAGTTTTAGGCTTCCCTTTTTAAAATCACCTACACCTTTGTCTCTATTTCTTGTACCTTCTGGAAATATAAGCATAGATCTGCCACTTTTTATTATTTCTATAGCTTGAAGGATTGCCTTTAAACCTTCCCGTCCATTTTCTCTATCTAAAAATACACATCCTAATTCCTTCATCCAATAGGATATAACCGGTACTTTCTTCATTTCGATTTTAGCCACAGCTCCTGCAGTATCTTTTATATTCATCATTATTACAGGTATATCTAGCATACTTTGGTGATTTGAAACATAAACACATGTTTGATTTAATAAGTTTTCACTACCTACAACATGAACTTTTAATTCAGAATATTTAATTGTAGCAGCAGCCCAGTCCTTCTCTAAATTATATAAGTATTCTTCCCTTTTTTCTTCTGTTAATTTATTTTTACATATTGAATATGTAATTCTTTTAATGGCAATTTCAAGCATTTTAAAAGAAAATTTTATTCCAAATCTTAATTTTCTCAAATAATTCACGTCCTTTTTTAATGTTTACATTTAATTATATCAATAATATGTATTCTGGTGAAGTATATATTGAAATTTTGTCAATACTTTATATATTACATGTACTACTTAAGGAGGTCTCATGAAAAAATTTTATAAAAGTAATAGAACTCTATTTATATTATCTATAATATTTTTTGTCTCCTTTTTCTTACTAGGTTATACTAGCAAAAATAGTATTAATACTAAATTGAAGGATTCAGAAACTAGGATACATTTTATAAATGTTGGCCAAGGAGATTCTATTCTTATTGAGAATAATAATTTTAATGTTTTAATAGATAGTGGACCAAATAGCGCTAAAGACACTTTAATTTCTTATCTTAAAAAATATAAAATTAAAAAATTAGATTACCTTATTGCATCTCATCCTCACGAAGATCATATTGGTTCTATGGATGATATAGTTAATAATTTTTATATAGAAGAGTTTATTATGCCTAAAGTTTTATCCACAGATAAGAATTTTTCTAACTTAGTAAACGCACTTAAAAGTAAAGGACTTACAATTAGAAATATTAATGACGATCTTAAAATTCAACTTTCAGAGGATAATTATATAGATTTTCTATGGACCGGTGATATCTCCGATGATAATTTAAACAATCATTCTATAGTAATAAAATATATAAATAAAAATACCTCATTTTTGTTTACTGGAGATATGGAAGAAGAAGTTGAAAATATTTTATTAGCTAGTAAAAAATCTTTAGAATCTACTGTATTAAAAGTAGCACACCATGGAAGTAAGACTTCATCTTCCAAAGGATTTTTATCTAAAGTAAACCCTAGAATAGCTGTAATAAGTTGTGGCATGGGAAATGATTTTGGTCATCCTCATAAAAATACTTTAAAAGCATTGGAAAATCTAAATTCTAAAATACTTAGGACTGATATAAATGGAAACATTATAATAAAAACAAATAATGATAAATTAATGATATCTACTGAACATGAAGGTAGCTAATATTAAAAGTATGCAACATAGCTAATATTTAATTAATAGCTATGTTGCATACTTTTCAAATATATTATCAAAAAATAAAAAAAGCCTTACTTTGTAAGACTAAAAATGGCTCCGCGAAGAGGATT
>NZ_DIGW01000008.1:0-22430 GCF_002419845.1 Clostridium sp. UBA5712
TGGATCTTTAGCTCAGTTGGTTAGAGCAACCGGCTCATAACCGGTAGGTCCGGGGTTCGAGTCCCTGAAGGTCCACCATATTTGGGGGTATAGCTCAGCTGGGAGAGCACCTGCCTTGCACGCAGGGGGTCAAGGGTTCGAATCCCTTTATCTCCACCAAAAGCAATCTAAATAGATTGCTTTTTTTTATATTTATATTACTTAATTAACTATTATATTATTGTTTTAATTAAGTATATAATAATGTAAAGTAATTAAAAAAATTCATTGCAAAGATGGTGTAATTAGTATGAATAGAGTTAAACAATTTATTAATTGTGTATTTGCAAAAATAACTAAAAAAGATATGGAGTTTATTAATAATTATTTAGATGAGAATGAAAAAAAATTACTGTATAAACTCCCGGTTTATGATTTGAAACATTCAGTTAATGTAGCTAGAGATATATATACAAATGAATCTGAAGAAGAAATTAAAAAGAATAATCTTAATCATAAAGAAATTGTAAAATCAGCTATATTACATGATGTCGGTAAAATTAATACTCCTCTAAATGTAATAGATAAATCTATTTTAGTCTTATTAAATAACATTACAAAAACAAAAATAAAAAAATATAGTGATAGAAATTCTAAGATATATATATTCTATAATCATGGAGAAGAAGGTTATAAAATTTTAAAAGAAAAAGGATATGATAAAGAATTTTTGAATATTATAAGAAATCATCATAATTATAAAATACAAAATAAATGGCTAGATATTTTACGAAAGTATGATGATAGAAATTAATACATATAATTAATATAAGTAAATAAATATTTAATAATGAAAGAAAAAATACAATAATATACATGGGTATATGATATACTATTATTTAAATAATATATGTTTATACATGGAGGGGATTATGACAAGCGCAAAGAGAAGAGAAAAAATAAAGAATCTATTAATACAATCTCAAGAACCTGTAAAAGGTCAGATATTAGCAGAAATGTTTGAAGTTACTCGTCAAATTATAGTTAAGGATATAGCTATTATAAGAGCTGAAGGGGTAGATATAATATCTACGCCGAAAGGATATATGGCTTTAAAGGAAAATATCAATAGCATAAAGAAAGTTATAGCTGTTAATCATGGAAGGGAAGAAGTAAAAAATGAACTTGAGACTATTGTTAAATATGGTGCAATTGTAGAAGATGTAATAGTTGAACATCCTCTTTATGGAGAAATAAGAGCTATGCTTATGCTTAAAAATATGATGGATATTGAAAATTTTTATAGTAATTTTAAGCAGTATGAAGCTGAACCTTTAAGCGCATTAACAAATGGAGTTCATCTTCATACAATAATATGTGAAAATGATAGAGTTTTATCAAATATAGTAGAGGAATTAAATAAAAAAGGATTTTTGATTAAAGAATTATAAGAAGGGGTGTAAATATTTTGAAGAAGAAAGCTATGGGGAGTATAGTTTCTATCATAATAATTATATTACTTTTCACTGTTGCTGGAATAAATATAATAGTTGACTATCAATGGTTCAGTGAATTGGGATATATTTCTATATATTTTACTAAGTTATTATCTATAATGAAACTAATGGTTCCCACATTTTTAGTAATATTTATTGGAATAACATTATATTATAAAAGTTTAATACCTAATATTAGAAAGTTAAAAGAGATAGTAGAAATTGATAAAGTTAAAGAGAAAAAAAGGTTTAAAATCTTTTTAGGAATAAATTTTATTATATCTTTATTCTTTTCTTTTAGTTTTGCAAATATATATTGGTACAAAATATTAGAATTTACAAACTCTACAAAGTTTAATGTTAATGATCCTATATTTGATAAGGATATATCATTTTTTACATTTAAGTTACCCTTAATACAATCTTTATATAGTAGTATGATTTCATTATTAGTTTTACTTGTAATAGCTACTTTTATAATTTATATTATTTTAAATGTTAAGGATAAGATTAATAATCACTTTGATAGATCAGATAAGGTTGTAAATTTTAAATCTATGACTAGTGGTATAACAAGTTTTGCAGGAAAACAACTTGCAGTGATAGCTGCATTACTTATGTTAGTTATATCTTTAGGATATATGATAAAAGGATGGAACTTAGCATATTCTCCTAGGGGTATAGTTTTTGGAGCAAGTTATACAGATGTAAACGTATCTTTAAAATTTTATAAAGTGATTTCCATAGTTTCAATTATTTTTGCTGTATTAATATTCTTAAGTATATTGTTTAAAAAAGTTAAACCAATAATATTTTCAGTAATAGTAGTATTTGTACTGATGATTGGGGAAAGTGTTGCAGCAGGAGTTGTTCAACAATTTATTGTTAACTCCAATGAAAAAACATTGGAAAAACCTTATATATCCAAGAATATTGAGTATACTAATATGGCTTATAACATTGATGAAATAGATGAAAATAATTTTGAAATAAAGAATGATTTAGATGCTACAGGTATAAAACAAAATAAAGATATAATTGAAAATATTAAGGTTAATGCATATCGACCTGCTTTAGAATTTTATAATCAATTTCAATATATAAGATATTATTATAAGTTTAATGATATAGATATTGATAGATATAATATTAATGGAAACTATAATCAAGTATTTATAGCACCGAGAGAAATTGATTTTGAAAAGTTAGATGAAAATTCTATTACTTGGCAAAATAGACATTTATCGTATACCCATGGATATGGGGTTGTTATGAGTAAGGTTAACTCGGTAACAAGTGAAGGACAACCTGATTTTATTATGAGCAATATACCTATTGAAAATGAAACGGATATTTCATTAGAGAATCCAAGGATATATTTTGGTGAGAACACTAATGATTATAGTATAGTAAATACAAAGCTTGGAGAAATTGATTATCCAATAGGTGGGGAAAATGCTACTAATAATTATGACGGTAATGCTGGTATATCCATGAGTTATCTAAACAGAATTATATTTGCTATTAAAGAACAAAATAGTAAATTTTTATTATCCCAAGATATAACTAGTGATAGTAAAATTCTACTTCATAGAAATATAGTAGAAAGAGTTAATAAAGTTGCACCTTTTTTAAGATATGATGAAGACCCATATGTAGTTATAAACAATGATAGGCTTTATTGGATTATAGATGCATATACTGTAAGCGACAAGTTCCCATTTTCACAACCTATGGGAGATATAAATTATATTAGAAATTCAGTTAAAGTTATAATTGATGCATATGATGGAACAACAAAGTTTTATATAACAGATAATACAGATCCTATAGTTGCAACCTATGCTAAGATATTTCCTAAGCTATTTACAGACTTAAGTACTTTACCAGATGAAATTAAAGCTCACTTTAAATATCCTCAAGATTTATTTGCAATTCAGAGTGAAATGTTGTCTAAGTACCATGTTTCAGATCCTGGAGTTTTCTACAATGGAGATGATATATGGTCTATAGCTAGTGATGTAGCTACAATTGAAGGTGATGAAGTAAAATCCGAAGCTTCATATGTTACTACTAAATTAGCTGGAGAAGATAAAGAAGAGATGGTTATTTTAGAGTATTTTAATACAAAAGATAGAGATAATATGGTAGGTATGTTTGGTGTTAGAATGGATGGAGATAATTATGGAAAAATGTTTTTATATAAATTTCCAACTGGAGGAACAATATATAGCCCAATGTTATTTAAACAAAAAATAAACCAGGATCCAGAAATATCTAAACAATTATCACTTTGGGACACTAAGGGTTCTCAGGTTCAATTTGGAGAAGTTTTAATAATACCAATAGGAAACTCCTTGTTATATGTAGAACCTCTTTATTTGAGAGCTTCTGGTGAAAATAGCATACCTGAAATGAAAAATGTCATAGTTGGTTACGGAGATAAACTAATACTTGAAAAAGATATAGGAACTGCTATTACTAAGATGTTTAATCTAGAGGCTGAGGGAAATAACAATAACTCTAATAATGAAGGTATAGAAAATAATAAACAAGAAGGAAATTTAAATTCCGATTATTTAGGAAAATTAAAAGAAGCATATACAAATGCTATTGAATCTCAAAAAAATGGAGACTGGGCAAAGTATGGTGAGTATATAAATCAAATAGGAAAATTAATTGACGAATTATCAAAATAAATTTATATAAATAACATGACTAGCTGCTCTAGAGCTTTCGTAGTAAAATGGAAGATAGAGTGGCTAGAATAATTTATATAAAGTAGTAATAACATGCATAGGTGGAGGAAATTATGGATTATGATGTATTGATATTAGGTGGAGGAATTATAGGTTGTGCTATAGCTTATGAATTGTCAAAATATAACCTTAATATTGCAGTTATAGAAAAAGATTATGATATATGTAATGATACACCTTCTATAAACACAGCAACAATATATGATGGACTAGAATGTGAGGATGAATTATCATCTAAGCTAATTAGAAAAGGCAATTTATTAATGGAGGAGTATGCATTAAGATTTAAAGTTCCATATAATAGGTGTGGAACCTTATATATAGCAAGAAATGAAATTCAGGCTATAAGTATTGATAAAATGTATGAAAGAGCTAAAGCAAAAAAAATAGATGATGTAAAACTTCTTATAGGAAAAGAAATATTGGAGTATGAACCTAATATAGAAGGAAATATAATAAAATCAATATATATACCTAATACAGGAGTAATAAGCTCATATGATTTAGCTTTAGCTTATGGTGAAATTGCTTTTGATAATGGAGTTAACTTTAGATTACAAGAAGAGGTTGAATCTATAAATAGTATAAATAAAGGATTCAAGATAAAAACAAGTAAAAATAAATTTACTTGTAAGATAGTTATTGATACAACTAAAGATAAAAATCTACAATTAGTTAATGAGAATAATATAGAGGATGATAAAGGGAAATATATGAAATATGTGGTTATTGATAAGCCTTATGAAAAGTTATATTCTAACATAATTTTTGATGTAAGAGAAAATGAAAGAATATATATAAGACCTACAATTAACAATGAAACAATAGGGGCTTATAGTAACTATAAAAATGTTCACTATGATAAAGTTATTGAAAAGATAAAACCTCTTACTAAAGAAATTAGTGAAAATGATATAAAAGTAGTAAGAGATTGGCGCCTTTTTGATGAACCCATTATTATACAAGATGATATTATTAACAGTGGGTATATAAATATTAAGGTTAATCATTATGCTAAGGTTACAATAACTCCATATTTAGCTTTGAACATATCAAAAATAGTAGTTGAAAAGTTAAATTGTAAATTTAAAAAGGATTTTAATGATAAGAGAAGGGAATATTTTAGATTTAAAAATCTATCAAATGAAGAAAGAAATAAAATTATTAAATTAGACAGTAAGTATGGACGTATTATATGTCAGTGTGAAAGAGTTAGCGAAGGTGAGATTGTAGACTCTATTAGAAGACCTTTAGGAGCTAGAACAGTAACCGGGGTAAAAAGGAGAACAGGAGCGGGATTTGGAAGTTGTGATGGGTGTTACTGCAAGGATAAAATAATTGAAATTTTGGCAAGAGAAATGGATAAAAGAGTTACAGAAGTGGTTAATAATTCAAAGGATTCAACCATTTTATTATCAAGAATAAAAGAATTTGATGAAATGTGAGGTAATAAAAAGTGAAGGATAAGGATATATTAACAACTATAGTGAGAGTAAAAGGATCTGCAGAGCGTAGGGTAGTTTCAGTAAAGAGTAGCGAACCTATAGATAAAAGTTTATGGCTTGAATGCTCTAAGTGTCTAAGTAGAATATATGTAGGACCACAGACATCAGAAGGAGATGTTATATGTAAGAATATACTTAATACAGGTGTAGATATAGTATGTACTAAATATGCCTACAAAAATTAATATTAATATTGACAAAAAATATGTTAGGGAATAATATAGACATATATTTAATGAAATAAATTATAAACCATTGAAGAGAATAGTAGTACTAATCATATATGTAAGAGAGTCAGTGTTTGGTGTAAACTGATATATATATTATTACGAATCCGCCTCTGAGGGACTGTGATGAGCAGTACGGCATTAAGTTTGTCGTTAAATTTGTGAGTGGAATAATTAATTTTATTCAATTAGGGTGGTAACACGGAGTCTTTCGTCCCTTAGGTGGGGTGAGAGGCTTTTTATTTATATCAAAATATAATTATAAGAAAAGGGTAGGAGGAATAACAATGATAGACTTAAAGAAAATAAGAAATAATCCAGATGAAATTAAAGTAAAAATGGAAAATAGAGGAGAGAGTTTTGATTTATCACTTATAGATGAAGTTGTAGAGCTTGACCAAAAGAGACGTAATATATTAATAGAAGTAGAAGAATTAAAAAATAAAAGAAATAAAACTTCTGCAGAAGTTCCTAAGTTAAAAAAACAAGGTATAGATGTATCAGAAACTATGAAGGAAATGAAACAACTTTCAGATACAATAAAAAATTATGATTTGGACTTAAATGAAATAGATCAAAGAATAGAATATATAATGATGAGGATACCTAATATACCTCATGATTCAGTTCCAAATGGTAGTGATGATGAGGATAATGTTGAAATTAAAAAGTGGGGAGAGATAAGAAAGTTTGATTTTAATCCTAAAGAACACTGGACTATAGGTACAGAAAATAATTTATTGGATTTTGAAAGAGCTGGAAAAATTACAGGGTCTAGATTTACTGTTTATAAGGGACTTGGAGCAAGATTAGAAAGAGCATTAATAAATTATTTTTTAGATACTCATACTGGTAGAAATGGATATGATGAAATACTTCCTCCATATATGGTAAATAGAAATAGTATGACTGGAACAGGTCAGTTACCTAAGTTCGAAGAAGATGCTTTTAAAGTTAGTGATACAGATTATTTTTTAATACCTACAGCAGAAGTACCTGTAACTAATATTTACAGAGATGAAATCCTTGAAGGAGATAAACTTCCGATAAAATATGCAGCATATAGTGCATGCTTTAGGTCAGAAGCTGGATCTGCTGGAAGAGATACTAGAGGATTAATTAGGCAGCACCAGTTTAATAAAGTAGAATTAGTTAAATTTACAAAAGAAGAAGAATCATATGATGAACTTAATAAATTAGTTCAAGATGCAGAAAGTGTGTTACAAGGATTAGGACTTCCATATAGGATTGTAAAAATATGCAGAGGAGATTTAGGGTTTACTGCTGCTTTAAAATATGATATTGAGGTTTGGATGCCAAGTTATAATAAGTATGTAGAAATATCAAGCTGTAGCAACTTTGAAGATTTCCAAGCAAGACGTGCTAATATAAAATATAAAGATGACCCAAAAGCTAAACCTAAATTTGTTCATACAGTAAATGGTTCAGGGGTTGCTATAGGAAGGGCTTTAGCTGCAGTTCTTGAGAATTATCAAAATGAAGATGGTAGTGTTACAGTACCAGAGGTATTAAGAACATATATGGGGTGTGAAAAGATAACTAGATAAAAAAATTAGAATTTATATAAAAGTTTTTCAAAAAAATATTGACACAAGGGCTATTTCTTGATAGAATAACCCTTGTAGGAAATGGAGAGATGGTCGAGTTGGTTTAAGGCACCGGTCTTGAAAACCGGCGTACGTGTGAGCGTACCTAGGGTTCGAATCCCTATCTCTCCGCCATATTTTTAAATTGGAGAAATACTCAAGTGGCTGAAGAGGCGCCCCTGCTAAGGGCGTAGGTCGGGTAACCGTCGCGAGGGTTCAAATCCCTCTTTCTCCGCCATTTAAAAATAACCTATGAAAATTAAATATTTAAAATCGGAGTATGATTTTAATAATTCTACGGAGAGATGGTCGAGTTGGTTTAAGGCACCGGTCTTGAAAACCGGCGTACGTGTGAGCGTACCTAGGGTTCGAATCCCTATCTCTCCGCCATTTTTTTATTTTTTGGAGAAATACTCAAGTGGCTGAAGAGGCGCCCCTGCTAAGGGCGTAGGTCGGGCAACCGTCGCGAGGGTTCAAATCCCTCTTTCTCCGCCAAGATATATTTAAAAATCGGATTCTTAAGAATTCGATTTTTTTTTGGACTCAATAAGATATAATAAAATCAAAAAAATAATTATTGAAATCATGAGGATTCTATGTTATTATGTAATAGTTATTTAAATAACCTTTTGGGGTGTTAGTTAAATGGATATAACATACGGCTACGGACCGTATATTGCGGGTTCGATTCCTACACACCCTGCCATATTTAGTCATTGCAGTTAATTTGCAATGGCTTTTTTATTTTTATATAAATATATAAGAGGGATATGATAAATTTCGACTTTAAATGTAGGGAAATGCATATATAATATTTATATAACGAGTTTATGTGTGTAAATTATTATATAATTTAACTAATTTGATTATAGATAAATATATTTAATGTTAGTTACATAATATGTATAATCTGTATTTAGTATAAATTTTTATGCACGATAATTACTATATAAATTATTAATATATGGGGGTATATTTATGATTAAAAGAAAGTCTGATAAGACTTTAAAAAAAAGGAAACATAGTTCATTTAATTTAAAAAGTACATCTCAAAATATAAGCAAAAGTATTAAGAATGCATTTAGCAAAATTACAATTAGACATAAAAACTCCATTAGTAAAAAAATTAGAAATAGTAACAAAATAGATAAGGATAAAATTAATGATATAAGTAACAATATAAATAGTATAAAATCTACAGCTAAGGTTTATAAAGAAGGAAAATTACAGGTTGAAGGAACTAGTGTTAAAAGAAAAATATTAATTAGTATGATAGGTCTTACAATAGTATCAATGATAATAACTAGTACAATTATGTACATAAACTCTTCAAAGACGATTTCCAGTCAGAGTACAGAAAATATGGAGGGTATAACTACATCATCTATACAAACCATATCTGTTATGATGGATAAAGTTACTAATGAGGCTTTTGCTCTATCAAATTCTAAGGATAATCTTAATATCCTATTAAATTATGCTCAGAAAAAAAATAGTAAAGAAGATATTAAAAATATAAATGAAGGCTTTAAGTCATATATATCTGGTAATAAACATGTAGACAGAATATCATTAGTTAGCCCAGAAGGTGATATAGTAGCTGATAGTGAAGAATCCTTAGTTGGAGCTAATGAAGTTGATAATTCTTATCACAGTACTAGTTCTAGTGGGGGTAAGTGGATAAGTAATACAATTAAATCCGTTGCTGGTGATAAAGGAGTTTTAGTATTTACGTATCCTGTATTAGATGAAGATAACTATAGTAAATGTGTAGGATATATAGCATTACATGTTTATGCTGAGAGTTTTTCTACTTATATTGAAAATATAAAAATTGGACAGATAGAAAATAGTTATGCATATCTAATTGATGAAAAAGGAAATATAATATATCATCCAAACAAAGAAAAAATTGGGCAAACAATAGATATACCTGAAATAAAGGATATAGTAGATAAGGCTATGAAGGGAAGTAATGTAGAAGTTGGATCAGTAGAATATAGGATAAATGGCAATAAAGTAATGTCATCTTTTGGATTAGTACCTAGGACAAATTGGACTATGGTTATAGATGCTAATAGTAATGAAATAAGAAAACCGGTAATAGCAATGGTTAAACAAATAGCATTAGTAGCATTAGCTATAGTTATTATAGGTTCTATTATAATAATGGTAATGGCAAATGTAATTATAAATCCTATAGTTACTGTTGCCGCTTTGGTTAATAAAACAGCTAAGTTAGATTTAACTAATGATAATTTAGCTATAATTAAGTCTAAGGATGAAATAGGTCTTATATATAGATCTATTATAAATATGAGGGAAGTGTTAAGGGAAGTTGTTGGAGATATTGCAGCAACTACTGAAGTATTAACTAATAACGCTAATATAGTAGAAGAATCTACAGAGTCATTAAAAATTAAAGCAGATGAAACATTATTTGAAACTGAAAGTGTATCATCTGGTATAGAAGAAACATCAGCAACTTCTCAAGAAATTGCTGCATCTTCTACTGAAATGATTAAGAGTGTACAGAATATAGCTAGTGAAGCATTAGAAGGATATGAAATAACTAAGGATATTCTTAAGAGAGCTCAGGGCATAAAAGCTAGTGCTATAGACTCTAAAGAAAAATCCAATGATATTTATAATAGTGTAAAAAGTGAGTTGGAAGTTGCTATAACAAGTTCTAAGGAAGTTAAGCAGATTGATAAGTTAGCTGATTCTATACTTAAGATAACTCAACAAACTAATTTATTAGCTTTAAATGCTGCAATAGAAGCTGCTCGTGCAGGAGAAGCAGGAAGAGGGTTCTCTGTAGTTGCAGATGAAGTTAGAAAGTTAGCTGAAGAGTCTGGTAAAACAGCAGCAGATATACAAAGAATAGTTAAAATAGTAAATAAATCTGTAGAAGAATTGGCTCTTAGTGCTGGGCGCATGAGCAATTTCATAGAACAACAAGTAATTAATGATTATGATAAAAATATAGAGCAAGGAGCTTTATACGAAAAAGATGCAGATCAATTCAACAACTTTATGAATGAGTTTAGCAGTGAAGCTGCAGTACTAAATCAAGCTATAGAAGGAATTGTTACTGCCATAGATGAAGTATCAGTAACTGTTACAGAGGGAGCTATGGGAGTATCATCTATATCATCTAAAACTATGGATATAGTAGGAAATATTGAGAGTATAAAAAGTACTGCTATAGAAAACAAGGAAAATGCAGATAAATTAAATAATACTACACTTAAGTTTAGATTATAAAAATAGGAGTAAGAATTTAAATTCTTACTCCTATTTTTTCTCCCATATATACAGAGGTTTCTACTCCTAAATTGCTTTGATAACATATATCTTCATCTAATTTTAATATATGTTCCTTTAGTATAATTATAACTGTTGAGCCACCAAACTTAAAATACCCTTTTTCATCTCCACGGTTAATTTTGGATGATGAGGAGTAGGTTTGAATAATAGAACCAACAAAGGTAGCACCTACTTCTATGTAGATAACATCATCAAAATTATCACTTTTTAGAATACTATACTCTCTTTTATTTTCTGAAAAAACCTTACTTATATTTTCAAGAGCTACGGGGTTAACTGAGTAATATTTACCCTTTATAAATGTGGATTTAGAACAAGTTCCGGAATCAACAAAGTGAAATCTGTGATAATCAGTTGGGCATAATCTAAATATTAAACAAGTACCATTAGAATAATTCTTACTTAATTCTTCATTTTGCAATAACTCATTAAGGGTATATTTAAATCCTTTAACTGTAAAGCTAGAATTCTCATCAATTTTTTCTATAGCTAATAGCTTACCATCGCAGGGAGAGATAAATGATTCATCATCTTTACAGATATTACGACTGTATTTTGAAAGTTTTCTATAAAAAAAGTCATTAAAGGAGCTATATTCATCTATATTTTTTTCATATTCATCTATATTTATGTTGAATCTATCTATAAAGGGGTGTATATATTTTTTACTAAACTTACTATCGCAGCCCATTCCATAGAGCTTACTTAAGAATTTTCCACTTGCAATTTTGGGTATAAAAGTTTTAGCAACTGGGTTACTGTACATAAAATTAAGTATATCTCCACCAGCTACATTTTCTTCACAATAGGTCTTATTTTTTCTATCATAGTATTTTATCATAATATCAACTCCAGATTTATCTTAAATTTAACATAATGATATTATAACAGAAAATATATCAGGTATATAAAGATATCTCCAATTAAGATATAATAATGTATCTTAATTGGAGATATTTAAATAAGTTTTATATTACTTCACTATTAGTTAGTTTCCTCATATCATCATTAGATGGCTTTTCACTTCTCTTTTTAAAGAACTCTTCGGCTATTTGTGGGAAGGCTAAGTAAGAAAGAATATCTTCTTCGCTAGTTGTTATATTTTTCAGTTCTTCTTTTGTCTTTTGGAATGCTGGTTCTAAAGTATCAGCATATCTTCCTTCAATAGGAGTATCATTTCCAAGAGCTTTTTTAAGAACTGCTTCATTTATTTCCCCAGGAGCCTTACCATATTCTCCTCTACAATAAGCTTTAACCTCTTTAAGAACCATTTTATATCTTTCACCAGTTAATACATTAACTGTAGCTTGAGTTCCAACCATTTGACTCATTGGAGTAACAAGTGGAGGGAATCCTAAGTCTTCTCTTACTTTAGGAACTTCTGCAAGAACTGCATCAAGCTTATCAATAGAATTTTGAGCTTTAAGTTGAGAAATCATATTAGATAACATTCCTCCAGGTATTTGGTTTGTAAGTCCTTCAGGCTGAGGAGTTAATACCTTTGGATCTAGTAATCCATCTTCTAAAACTTTTGATCTAACTGGTTTAAAGAAATTATTAATTTGAGTTAAGGTACCTATATTAAGACCTGTTTCAAATCCAGCAGTTTCTAGTGCATGATGCATAGATTCTGTTGGAGGTTGAGCAGTACCACTAGAGAATGAAGAAATTGAACAGTCAATTCCATCTACACCAGCTTCTGCAGCTTTAAAGTAAGCCATTTCAGCAATACCATTTGTGCTGTGAGAGTGTAAAAATACTGGAATTTTAACAGTTTCCTTTATACTCTTAACTATGTCATATGCTATAGAAGGCATTATAAGGCCAGCCATGTCCTTTATACAAATAGAGTTTGCCCCCATATTTTCAAGTTGTTTTGCCAGTTTAGTATAGTTTTTAACATCATGAATTGGACTTACAGTATAAACTATAGTTCCTTGTGCATGAGCACCTTGCTTTATAGTTTCATTCATAGCAACTTCTATATTAGCAAAGTCATTTAATGCATCAAATATTCTTATTATATCCATACCGTGATAAACAGACATTTTAATAAATTCTCTAACTACGTCATCTGGATAGTGTTTATATCCTAAAATATTTTGTCCTCGCAATAACATTTGAAGAGGGGTTTTAGTAACTATTTTCTTTATGTTCTTTAATCTCTCCCATGGATCCTCATTTAAATATCTTAAGCAAGAGTCAAAGGTTGCTCCACCCCAACACTCTAATGAATAATATCCTGCATCATCTAAATCTTTAAGAATAGGTGCAAAATCTTCAAAAGGAAGTCTTGTTGCAATAAGAGATTGATTTGCATCTCTTAGAACTGTTTCGGTTATGTTAATCTTCTTCATTATAAAATCACCTCTGAATTTTTTGTTGCAAAATCACAATATATTAGTATTTTAACATAGATTCAAATAAAAATCTGCAATAAATCATTTATTTTTCTGACAAATATATAAAGTTAAAAGATTTTTTATATTATGTGCATATAATCATGAAAATAATAAATTTTATAGATATATTATTTTTAAATAGTTTATATAGGTTGATTAATTAACATTAAGAGAATAGGTTCATAGTAAAATATAGATATTAATCTATTGACGAAGAGTAAATATATTATTATAATAAAGATTAGGTAATATGCGCCCGTAGCTCAGCAGGATAGAGCATCCCCCTCCTAAGGGGAAGGCCGGAGGTTCGACTCCTCTCGTGCGCACCAAAACTTAGTAAGGCTTGCTTTACTAAGTTTTTTTTATATATAATAAAGAGGAGTAAGTTATGGATAATTATTTTTTACAACAAGCAATTATTGAAGCTAAAATTGCAAAGAGTAAAAATGAAGTTCCGGTGGGAGCAATAATAGTAAAAAACAATAAAATAATAGCTACAGGTCATAATATAAAGGAAAATACCAATGATCCTACTAACCATGCAGAAATTATTGCAATAAAAAAAGCATCAGAAGCTATAGGAGATTGGAGACTTAATGAATGTGATATGTATGTTACATTAGAACCATGTCCTATGTGTGCTGGTGCTATTGTTCAAAGCAGAATAAAAAGGTTATATATTGGAACTTTTGACCCCAGAGCTGGTGGATGTGGCTCAGTATTTAATATTACTCAAAGTGGAAATTTAAATCATTGGGTTAATATTAAGTGGCTCTATAATGAAGAATGTAGTAATTTACTACAAGAGTTTTTCAAAGAAAAGAGAAAGGAGAAACTGTAAAGATGGAAGAACAAGCAAAACAGGAGGCATTAAGACAGGCTGTACTAGATAAACATACTAAAGTTTGTATCTGTAAAGTAGTATCTAGAGCAGCTATAAAGAAGGCAATAGCTGATGGAGCTAAATCTTTTGAAGACGTAAAAAAGGCAACAGGGGCTGGAACAGGAAGTTGTAAGGGAACGAGATGTAAACATACTATAGAAGAATTACTAAAAGAATACAAATAATTAATTATATAGATTATAATAATATAAAAAGGATTAAGGAGGGGAATAGATGAATCCAGTAGCCATAAGTATATTTGGATTAGATGTTATGTGGTACGGAATTGTAATATGCTCAGGTACCATGTTAGCGCTTTTATTAAGTCAATATACCTGTAAATTAAAAGGGATAAATTATGATGATGTATTAACTATATTCTTAATTGCATTTCCAATTTCCATAATTGGTGCAAGACTTTATTATGTATTATTCGAGTTTGGATATTATAAGGATAATTTGATGGATATATTTAATATTAGACAAGGTGGCCTTGCTATTCATGGAGGACTAATTGCAGCAGTAATAGTTGTATATATATGTACAAAGAGAAAAAGTATAAAGCTTTCATCCGCACTAGATATGACAGCACCATGTATTATATTAGCCCAAGCCATTGGAAGATGGGGGAATTTCTTTAATCAAGAGGCACATGGTGGACCTGTAACAGAAGCTTTTATAAGTAAGTTTCCGGAGTTCATACAAAGTGGTATGAATATAAATGGAACTTACTATCATCCTACATTTTTATATGAATCAATTTGGAATTTAGTAGTGTTCTTTATACTATTCTATATGTTACACAAGGTTAAAAAGAATGGAGTTGTATTTTTAACTTATATAGGACTATATTCTATAGGAAGATTTTTTATAGAAGGACTTAGAACAGACAGCTTAATGATGTTTGGGCTTAGAACAGCTCAAATTGTAAGTATTATAGGAGTACTTATATGGATTGTAGGGCTTATAATAATATACAGAAGGAAGAATAGTACAATTACACATATTTAAAAAATTAAACCTTTTAGATAATAAGATATTTTTTGTAAATATTGATTATCTAAAAGGTTATTTTTATTTGGCACTATGAAGATATTTAATCTCTTAAATTAGTGCTACCGGTATTAAGATAAAAAGACAATTTACCTGCTAAATTTTGAAGAGGCATAGTTTGAAGGTATACTTTTCCGGGGCCTGTTAGTGTTGTTAAAAATAAGCCTTCACCACCAAAGAATATGTTTTTTAGTCCCTTAACCATTTCAATATCAAAATTTACACTTGGTTCAAAAGCAGCTACATGGCCGGTATCTACTTTTATTCTTTCTCCAGGATTTAAGTTAAGCTCTTCAACATGACCATCAAATTCTAAAAGAACTGTTCCAGGACCGGTTATTCTTTGAAGGATAAAACCCTCGCCACCAAATAAGCCGCTAGAAAATCTTTTTTTAAAATGAATATTAAGACTTACAGAATCTTCAGCTGCCATGAAAGCACCTTTTTGACAAATTATAGATTCATTAGATTGGAGCTCTTTAGCCATTATTCTACCTGGCACAGAACAGGGGAATGCTATTTTTCCTACATTTCCTGAGCAAGTAAAGGTATTTAAAAATAAGCTTTCGCCTGATAGAGATCTTCCTATACTTTTAAATAGGCCACCTTTCATGTTAGAGTCCATAATTATATTGTCACTCATCCAACCCATAGCTCCTGATTCAGAGACAATTTTATCTCCACTATTTAGGTAACAGATAGCTACTGGCATGGAACCACCTTTAATTTCATAATTAATCATAAACAACTACCTCCATTCATATTATTTTATGATAAGTATATATATATTATTAATTTAAATTGAAAACTTTGTTAATCCTAATGAGATTATACTACAATTGGAATATATTTTTAAATAAGTTTTACTTGAAAGTAATGATTTTAAATAGTATAATAATGAATACACGATATGGAGAGATGTCCGAGTGGTCGAAGGAGCACGCCTGGAAAGCGTGTATAGGGGCAACTCTATCAGGGGTTCAAATCCCCTTCTCTCCGCCATGTCGTACTAGATGGGGAGTTAGCGGTGCCCTGTAACCTGCAATCCGCTACAGCAGGATTGAATTCCTTGCTGAGGTATCAATTTGTATGGTCTGGCCTATATAAGTGGCGTTGATAACTGGGTCCCACGCAATGGAAACTCATGAACCTCGTCAGGTCTGGAAGGAAGCAGCGATAAGTGAGACCTTCCATGTGCCGTGGATTAACCTGGTTTGAGTTAACTGTATAGGTAACGCATATAAACTGATTATCGAAGCAAGGTGTACGACTTTATTTTTTATTTAAGATGTTAAAGACATCTTTTTTTTTATCTTTTTTTAAATAATTAATTTGAAATATAAATTAAATGAGTTAGTTTATATTGAAATATTTTAGAAAAACTAGATATATATAATTGATTACTTAATATAAGTTAGTAAAGAATATAGAATATAACTATGAGAAGTATTATAATAGATAAGATAAGAATTATTTTTGAGTAGAATAAATAATTAATAAGTATTGTAGATATATATTTATTTAGAAATTTTAATGTAAGGAGTGAGGATACATGGGATATAAAGCACTTTATAGAGAGTGGAGACCTAAATTATTTAGCGACGTAGTTGGACAGCAGCATATAACTACAACGCTTAAAAATGCCATAAAAAGCGATAGGATAGCTCATGCATACTTACTATGCGGAACTAGAGGAACGGGTAAAACTTCAACAGCAAAGATACTTGCAAAGGCAATAAATTGTTTAAACCCTATAGAAGGTGAACCATGTAATGAATGTGAAATGTGTAAAAGTATAAACCAAGGCACAGCTATAGATGTAACAGAGCTAGATGCAGCATCTCACAATAGTGTTGATAATATAAGGGATATTATAGATGATGTTCAATATCCACCACAAGAAGCTAAGTATAAGGTGTTTATCATAGATGAGGTTCATATGCTATCTATTGGTGCAGTTAATGCATTTCTTAAGACATTAGAAGAACCACCAAGTAGAGTAATTTTTATATTAGCAACTACTGATCCTCAAAAGCTTCCTATAACAATATTATCAAGATGTCAACGGTTTGATTTTAAGAGAATAAGTAGTGAAAATATATTTTTAAGGTTAAAACAAATAACTGATTCATTATCAGTAAACATTGAAGAAGGTAGCTTAAGGTTATTATCTAGAATGTGTGATGGAGCAATGAGAGATGCTTTATCCATATTAGATCAAGCTATATCAATAAACAATATAGTTAGATATGAGGATTTAGTAGATATGTTAGGAATAACTACTAATGACAGCATGGTGACTATAGTAGATAATGTTATAAATCGAGATACAGAGGGATGCATAAGAGTAGTAAATAAATTAATATTTGATGGAAAAGATATTAACTTACTAATTAGAGATTTGATTACTCATATGAGAAATCTATTAATGATAAATGTAAGTAATAATTTAGAAGATGTATTGGATATGTCTATTGAAAACATAGAAAGTATAAAAAATCAAAGCACTAGAATTAGAGTAGAGGAAATCATGAGGTGTATAAGTATACTTCAAGAAGCCGAAGATAGCTCTAAGGGTACAAAGCAGGCTAGAATATACTTAGAACTAGCAATAATAAAAATGTGTAAGATAAAATATGATACCTCCATGGAAACTATATTAGCTAGACTGAATAGATTAGAGGATAAAATTGCATCAGGGAATATTACAGTACAAAGTGCAATAAAAGAAGTAAAGGAAATAAGACCAGAAATAAATCCAAGTATAAATAAAGTTGAAACAAGCAAACCAGTAGAGCTTAATAATGAAAATATAGAATTACCAATTGCAGCAGGAGAAAGTAAGCTAAATGTTGAAATTATTAGAAAGTCTTTTAAAGATATTCAAAATATCCTTAAGCAAAAAAATAATATGGTAATAGCTACAGCGTTAATGATGGGAAAAGTTCAGAAATTCAAGAATGGAGTTATTACCGTCGGCTTTACAAAGGAATATAATTTTCATAAACAAAGACTTGAAAGAGAAGAATATAGAAAGATTATAAATGATATATTCTCAGAGGTATTAGATGAGAAGGTTCATGTTACTTATGAAATAGAAAATGATAATATAAATAGGGAAGTTAATAAAGAAAAAATACTATCAGATATATTTCCTGAGGCATTAGTGGAAATATGTGATGAATAAAATTTAAAGGTTTTAATAAATTGATGGTTACATTATAATATAATATTATATACTAGTTATAATGAAATATAATTTTTAGGAGGTATTACAATGGCAAAAGGCGGATTTCCAGGAATGGGTGGAAATATGAATAACTTAATGAAGCAAGCACAAAAACTACAAAAACAAATGGAGGAAGCTCAGAAAGATTTAGAAACTAAAGAGTTTGAAGCATCTGTTGGTGGTGGAGCTGTAACAGTAAGAGTATCTGGTAAAAAAGAATTAAAAGATATAATAATCAAACCAGAAGTAGTTGATCCAGATGATGTAGAAATGTTACAAGATTTAGTTTTAACAGCTGTAAATGAAGCTTTGAAGAAAGCAGAAGAAGAAACTAATTCATCTATGGGAAAACTAACTGGTGGACTTAATATACCGGGAATGTTTTAATAGAGGTGACTAATTTGGATTTTTATCCTATAGCTATAGAAAAACTAATTGAGGAATTTGGAAAGCTACCGGGGATAGGGAGTAAAACTGCTCAAAGACTTACATTGCATGTTTTAAATCTTCCTAAAGATGAGGTTGAAGAATTTGCTAATGCATTAGTGAAGGCAAGAGGTACAATAAAGTATTGTTCAATATGTGGAAATTTTACTGATAGCGATCCATGTGCTATATGCTCAAATCCTAACAGAGATAAAAGTACAATATGTGTAATTGAGCAACCTAAAGATATAATGACCATTGAAAAAGTCAGAGAATTTAATGGGGTATATCATGTACTTCATGGCACAATATCTCCAATGCAAGGTAGAGGACCAGATGACATAAAGTTAAAAGAATTGATAACTAGGGTAAATAATGATTTAAAGGAAATCATCGTTGCAACAAATCCTAACATAGAAGGTGAAGCAACTGCCATGTATATATCAAAAATATTAAAACCTTTTGGAGTTAAAGTTACAAGAATAGCTCATGGAATTCCAGTAGGTGGAGATTTAGAATATGCAGATGAAGTTACTTTATCTAAAGCCCTAGAAGGTAGAAAAGAAATATAATTATTTATACAGGAGACTTGTGAGAATAACTGATATATTTTCACAAGTCTTTTTTATGTCATGACTACCAGCTCTAGTACTTCGTCCTCTTCAAAATGGGAGTAAACCATCCTCTGAAGCAAATAACTCTGTTTATATAACATACAATTCAAATAACAAGTATATCTCATCCATTATATGTCAAAAATATATTTAAGTATATATAATGGAGGTATTATTATGAACAGAGATAAAATAATAGAGACTATACTAGCTAAAAATATTTATACACCTGAGCAGCGTGAAATAATCAAAGGAATACAGGACTCAATAGCGGAAATTGAAGTTGCTAGAAGTTGCTTCGATAATGTTAGTGATAAAAGTTTAATAGATATATCTATATATAAAGAAGATGAAGCTAAAGCTAAATATGTATATTTTCTAAACCAAGCAAAGAAAAGTGGAATAACAGTGAGTGTTGATTGTATGATAGAAGAATTAAATTATTGCAATAAGTGGTAATATAAAGTAAAATAACTAATAAATTTATTAATAGATAAAATTATTTAAGAATTACTAAAACAATTTTAATTATAAGGGGGATGAAAATGCCAAACATTATATTTTTTATAATAGCTATAGTTGCAATATTTATAATTGGTAAAATATTTGCATGGCCACTAAAGGTTCTATTAAACTTAATTGTTAATGGAATAGCTGGGGGTATATTATTGTGGTTAATAAATTTAGTAGGTGGAAACTTTGGACTAGTAATACCTATTAATGCAATAACAGCACTTATAGCTGGAATACTTGGTATACCAGGGGTGTTATTCTTAATAATATTGAATTATCTTAGATAGGGAAAAGGGAGTGTGGTAAAATAACTTTTTAATAAGTTAGTAGCTACGCTCCTTTTTTAAACTGATGGATATAATAGGGGGAATTAATATGTAAATTTTAAAAAAACAAAAAATGTATTTACAGAATATTTTTAAAATGGTAGAATTTATTTATCAAATGGGGGTGTATGTATGGGATTTAATGAATTTAAATATGAAAGACCAGATTATGAAAAAATAAAAGAAAAATTAATGGGTCTAATAGATAAAACAAATGAGAGTAACAACATAATCGAAGTTAAAGAGCTTATTAATGAAATTAATGAAATTAGAAATGAAATAGTTACTTTAGGTACTATAGCTAACATAAGATATAGTATAAATACTGAGGATGAGTTTTATAGTAAAGAAAGAGAATATTGGGATGAATATGATCCTCTATATAACGAAATAAACTCAGAATTTTACAAAGTTATTGTAAATAGTAAATTCAGATTAGAATTAGAAAAAGAATTTGGAAAACAATTCTTTAGTATAGCAGAATATAATATAAAATCATTTTCTAAAGAAGTAATAAAGGATTTACAATTAGAAAATAAACTATCATCAGAATATAGTAAACTTATAGCTTCAGCTAAAATTATGTTTGAAGGTGAAGAAAGAAACTTATCTGGATTAACTCCATTTATATTGTCAGAAGATAGAGATATGAGAAGACGTGCTAGTGAAGCTAAGTATAAGTTCTTTACAGATAATGAAACAGAAATAGATAGATTATATGATGAGATGGTTAAGGTTAGAACTACTATAGCACATAAGCTTGGATTTAAAAACTTTGTAGAACTTGGATATGTGAGAATGTTAAGAACTGACTACAATTCAGAAATGGTAAGTAAATTTAGAGATCAAGTAAAAGATTATATAGTACCGATAGCAAATAAACTATATAAAAGACAAGTAGAAAGGTTAGAGTTAGATCAACTTAAATATTATGATGAAAAGTTTGAATTTTTAACTGGAAATGCTAAACCTAAAGGAAATCCGGAATGGATAGTTAATAATGGTAAAAACATGTATTCTGAACTTTCAGCTGAAACTAAAGAATTTTTTGATTTCATGATAGAAAATGACTTAATGGATTTAGTTACTAAAAAGGGCAAGCAAGGTGGAGGATACTGTACTTATATACCAAACTATCAATCACCGTTTATATTTTCAAATTTTAATGGTACTTCAGGAGATGTAGATGTATTAACTCATGAAGCTGGTCATGCATTCCAATGTTATAGAAGTAGATGGATTTCTATTCCAGAATGTAACTTCCCAACTTATGAGAGTTGTGAGATTCACTCAATGAGCATGGAATTTTTCACTTGGCCATGGATGAAACTTTTCTTTGAAGATGAAGAAGCTAAATATAAATACTCTCATTTAGGAGATGCTATTAAATTTATTCCTTATGGTGTAACAGTAGATGAATTCCAGCACTTTGTATATGAGAATCCAGATGCTACGCCAGATGAAAGGAAAAAGGCATGGAGAAATATTGAGAAAAAATATCTACCTCATAAAAATTATGAAGAATGTGATTTCTTAGAAAGAGGTGGATGGTGGTTCCAACAGGCACACATATTTAATAGTCCATTTTATTATATAGATTATACACTAGCTCAAATATGTGCTCTTCAATTTTGGAAAAAAGATCAAGATAATCATGAACAAGCATGGGAAGATTATTTAAGATTATGTAATGTTGGAGGTACAATGTCATTTGTAAATCTAGTTAAACATGCTAATTTAATTTCACCATTTGAAGAAGGATGCGTAAGCTCAGTAACTGGTGAGATAGATAAATACTTAGGAAGTATAGATGATAAAAATCTTTAATAGTAAGTTAAATGATGTAGTGATGAACACAATCACTACATCATTTTTTTATGATAATGTATTTGATAGATAGGTATATTTCTAAAAAGAAAATTACAGTAGTCAATATATAGCAAGGTTTTATAGAAGAAAATATATAAATATTTATATAGGTTACCTTTTATATAGTTAACTAGTTAAATAGTTGTTTTATTCATGCGGGTTTCAAGGGAATTAGTATTTTGATAATAAAACTAAATACATTATAATAAGCA